>NZ_JBFBBA010000014.1:0-184520 GCF_040682455.1 Streptomyces sp. NPDC051183 | reverse complement strand
CCAGCCGCGCATCTGCTGGCGGACCCGGTCGATCTTCCACGGCGGCATGCCCAGGTCCCGGGCGAGGTCGCCGGGGCGGGCCCCGCGCGGGGCGGACGCCAGCTTGCCGATCGCCCGCACCGCCTGGGCCAGGGCGCTGGTGATCAGGACCGGCGCCACCCCGGTGGACAGCGACCAGCGCAGGGCCTCCAGGGCCTCGGCCGCGCGGCCCTCCACCGCCCGGTCGGCGACCGTGAAGCTGGAGGCCTCGGCCCGGCCCGTGTAGTAGCGGCCCACCACGGCCTCGTCGATGGTGCCCTCGACGTCCGCACACAGCTGCGCGGCCGCGCTCGCCAGCTCCCGCAGGTCGCTGCCGATCGCGTCCACCAGCGTCTGGCAGGCCTCCGGCGTCGCCGACCGGCCCAGCGTGCGGAACTCGCCCCGGACGAACGCCAGCCGGTCCGCCGGCTTCGTCATCTTCGGGCAGGCGACCTCGCGGGCACCCGCCTTCCGCGCCGCGTCCAGCAGGCCCTTGCCCTTCACACCGCCGGCGTGGAGGAGGACGAGGCTGATCTCCTCGAACGGCGCCGCGATGTACGCCTTGACCTCCTTCACCGTGTCCGCAGACAGGTCCTGCGCATTGCGCACGACCAGGACCTTGCGCTCCGAGAAGAGCGAGGGGCTCGTCAGCTCGGCCAGCGTGCCGGGCTGGAGCTGCTCGGAGGCGAGGTCGCGCAGGTCCGTATCGGGATCGGCGGCGCGGGCTGCCGCCACCACTTCCCGTACGGCACGGTCGAGCAGCAGGTCCTCCTGCCCCACCGCGAGGGTGAGCGGAGCGAGCGGATCGTCGGTGGAATTCTTCCTGGTGGCCATCGGCTCCAGCATCCCACGCCGCACTGACAGTCCCCCGCGCCCCGGCCCCCTCCGCGCGATACCCGAGAATGGTCGGGTGAACGTGCGACATGTACTGGTGCTGCCCGACCGCGACGCCGCCGAGGAGGTGGCGCAGGAGGCCGTGGACCGCTTCGGCCTCCCGGAGGAGCCGCAGTTGGTCCGCGACGCCCTGGCCGGCGAGGACGACGCCGAGGACGCCCAGTGGCTGGTCGTCGTCGAGGACCCCAAGGACCGGCTCGACACGGCCGCGCTGGACGACCTCGCCGCCGAGTACGACGGCTGGCTCGAAGCGCCGTAGGCTCGGCCCGGCGCGCCTCAGGCCTTGTGGACGATCTGGATGTCCAGCGCCACTTCCACGCTCGAACCGATGGCCGCGACGCCGTGCGCCAGCATCGACTGCCAGTTCAGGGTGAAGTCCTCGCGGTGCAGCTCGGCGGTCGCCCGACAGGCCGCCCGGGGTTCCCCCTCCAGGCCCGTGCCGAGACCCAGGTACTGCGTGTCCAGGGTGACCGAGCGGCTGACTCCGTGCAGGGTGAGGGCTCCCGCGACGGCCCACAGGCTGCCGCTGCGGTGGATGAAGCGCTCGCTGTAGAACTCCACCGTCGGGTAGCGGGCCGCGTCCAGGAAGTCCCCGGAGCGCAGGTGGTCGTCCCGCATCCGCAGACCGGTGTCGATGCTCGCCGCGTCGATGATCACGTGCATGGAGGAGTCCTCCATGCGCTCGGCTATCCGCACCGCGCCCGCGAAGGTGTTGAACCGGCCGTTGATCCGCGCGAAGCCGATGTGCCGGGCCGCGAACCCGATCGACGAATGCGCCGGGTCGATCTCCCAGTGGCCGGGCTGCGGCAGCAGCGGCGGCTCCACCGCGTCGAGGATGATCTCCGCGGTTCCGGGCTGCGCCGGGTCCCCGACGAGCGTCGCCCCGAGGAACGGCGCGTACCCCTCGGCGGTGACGGTCAGCCGGTACTCCCCCTCCGGCACGGCCGCCGTGAATCCGCCGAACGGATCGGTCTCCCCGCTGACGATCCGTCGGCCGATCGGGTCGGTCACCTCGAACTTGGCCTGCCGCACCGGCTGGTGGACCGTGTCGAGAACCCGGCAGCTGAGCAGGCGGGCCGCATGAGGAAGCGTCAGCGTCGCGGATGTGTGTGGACTGGAGCTCCCCGCCGTCTCCATCCCCCGCCTGCGACCGAACATGGTTGATGCACCCCCGTGCTGTGTGGACTTGGACCGCTCTGGCGAAAACGCATTCGATCATGCTGTCGGGTTGTGGGCAAACAGAGCCGTCACGTCCGGAATGCCCGCGCCGCGTCCGCTGCCGGACGGCCGGGAACGCCCGCATCCGCGAGCCGTTTCCCGCGACGGCGATCGAGCCGTCGGTATCGGTGCGCAACACGGTCGCCCCGAGGGCCCGCAGCCGTGAGAGCGTACCCGGTGCCGGGTGCCCGTAGCGGTTTCCCGATCCGACGGGGACGATCGCGAGGCGCGGCCGGACCCGCTCCAGCAGGCCGGGGTCCTGATGCGCCGAACCGTGGTGGGCGACCTTGAGGAGGTCCACCGGGCCCAGTTCCGGATGGTCCCTCAGCAGGCCCTGCTGAGCAGGTGGTTCGAGGTCTCCCAGCAGGAGAAGGGTCAGGCCCGAGGATCGGACCAGCAGGGCCACGCTCGCGTTGTTGGCCCCCTCGGACGGCGGGCCCGCAGGTGGCGGCCACAGCACCTGCCACTCCAGCGGCCCGGCCCGGCGCCGCTCCCCCGCCACCGCGGGTACGAGGGCCACCCCGGCGGCCGCGGCGGTCCGCCGGACGAACTCGGCCTGCCCCGGCGGCTCTTCCAGGCCGGTGGCCTGCATCACACCCACCGACCGGCCCCGCAGCACTCCCGACAGACCACCCACGTGGTCGGCATGAAAATGTGTCAGCAGTAACAGTGGGATTCGGGTCACACCCAGAGCGCGCAGGCACGCGTCGACCGGTCCTGGTTCCGGGCCGGCGTCCACGACCACGGCCGCGCCCGGCCCGGCTGCGAGTACGGCGGCGTCGCCCTGGCCCACCGCGCACTGCACGTAGCTCCAGTCGGGCGGCGGCCAGCCCCTGACCGTACGGGTGAGCAGTGGCGGCCTCAGTACCGCGAGGAGCAGTAGCACGGCGAGGGCGGAGCACAGCCACCGTCGGCGGCCGTATCGGCGGGCGAGGCCCACCGCGGCCAGGGTGGCGGCGCCCAGCAGCAACCCGCCGCCCACCCCGCCGGGCCAGGCCAGCTCGGCCCCGGGCAGCTGCGCCCCGGCCCGGGCCACGGCGGCGATCCAACCGGCGGGCACCCCCGCGCACCAGGCCAGCAGCTCCGCCGCCGGCATCCACAGCGGGGCCGCCGCCAACGCGGCGAAGCCGAGCACCGTCGCGGGACCCGCCGCCAGCTCCGCCAGCAGGTTGCACGGCACCGCCACCAGGCTCACCCGGGCCGACAGCACCGCGACCACCGGCGCGCACACCGCCTGGGCGGCCGCGGCGGCCCCCAGTGCTTCGGCGAGCCGGGGCCGCATCCCGCGCCGCCGCAGGGCCTCGCTCCACACCGGGCCGATGGTGAGCAGGGCTCCGGTGGCCAGGACGGAGAGCAGGAACCCGTAGCTGCGGGCCAGCCAGGGGTCGTGGAGCACCAGCAGCAGGACGGCGGCCGCCAGCGCCGGCACCAGGGATCTGCGCCGCCCGGTGGCGATGGCGAGCAGAGTGACCGCCCCGCAGGCCGCGGCCCGCAGCACGCTCGGCTCGGGCCGGCACACCACCACGAAGGCCAGCGTCAGGGCCGCCCCGCACACTGCCGTCGCCCGCAACGAGAGTCCGAGACGGGGTGCCAGCCCGCGCCGCTCGGCGAGCTGTGCGCCGGCCGGGGGCCCGATGAGCAGGAACAGCACCACGGTCAGGTTGGATCCGGAGACGGCCAGCAGGTGCAGCAGATCGGTGGCCCGGAAGGCCTCGTGCAGATCGGGCTCCACCCGGGAGGTGTCCCCGACGACCAGCCCGGGCAGCAGGGCCCTGGCATCCGGCGCCAGCCCGTCGGTGGCCTCGCGCAGCCCGGCCCGCAGCCGCCCGGCCAGGCGCTGCGCGGCGTCCGGGCCCCCGGTCACCCGCGGCGGGGTGTCGCCGGCCGGGCGGAGCAGCGCCACGGCCCGCTCACCGCCCCGCGCCGGGGCCAGCCGGCCGACCACCGACACCCGGGTCGAGGGCAGCAGCCGGGCCCACCCCGGGTGCCCCGCGAGCACCCGCACCGGGGTCTCGACCCGGGTCCGCGCACCGTCGGGGGCGGTCACCCGGGTCACCACCGCGTCCAGCACCACGGCGGGCGGGCCGCTCCCGCCCGGCGCGACCCGCGGGTCGGAGCCGACGGTGAGCTCCACGAGCACCCGGGCATGCCCCCGGGCCAGCTCCGGCACCGGCCCGGCCCGCGCCTCGGCCCGCTGGAGGCCCGCCACTCCGGCCCCGGCGGCCGCGCACAGCAGGGCGGCGGCCACCGCCGTACCGACGCCGAGCAGCGGCTCCGGGCGCCGCCGCCCGGCCAGTACCAGCAGCCCGGCGCAGACCACGCCCAGCCCCGCCCCGACGGCGGTGGCGCCGCCGGGCGCATCGAGGGCGAGGGCGGCCGCCGCCCAGGCGGCCAGGGCCGGCGCCACCAGGCGCAGGTCCGCGGGGTGCGGCGTACCCTCGGCCCGGGTCACGGCCGTACCAGCTTGCGCAGATCGGCGAACCGTCGCTCACCGATGCCGTTGACCTGCCGGAGCTCGTCCACGGAGCGGAACCCGCCACGGGCAGTGCGGAAGTCCACGATGTGCTGCGCGAGCACCGGGCCGACCCCCGGCAGGCGGTCCAACTGCTCGGCCGTGGCCGTGCCCAGGCTCAGCGGCCCGGAACCCGGCCCTCCCGCACCGCCCACCGCACCACCCGCCACGCCGGCCGCCGACCCGCCCGCGGGCGGCGCCGGAGCGCCGACCAGCACCTGCTCCCCGTCCACCAGGACCCGAGCCAGGTTGAGGCCGGTCGTGTCCGTGCCCGGGCGCACTCCTCCGGCCGCACTCAGCGCGTCCTCCACCCGCGAACCGGCGGGCAGCCGCCGCACCCCCGGCTCCCGCACCTTGCCGCCGACGTCCACCACGATCCGGACGCCACCGGCAGCCGCCGCGGATGCCGGTGCCGGGGCAGCCGCCGGCACCGAGGCCGCGACCTGCGCCGGGACGACCACCGCCGGCGCGGTCACCGGCTGTGGGCGGGCCGACCAGTACTGCTGCGCGGCGCAGCCCACCGCGACGACCAGCACCACGGAGACGGCGGCCACCGTGCGCGGCTCCACCCCGCAGCGCGCCTGCAACCACACCGGCAGCCGCTCCCGAACCGCCAGCCGCCGCGCGGCCCCACCGGTCAAGGCCCGCTCGTCGACCGCCGGCTCCTCCCCCGGACCCGAAGGCAGCATCGGAGCGGGAGGCGGCAGCGCCGCGGAAGACCACGGCGGCGCGTAAGACGGTGGCGGATCCGACGACGGCGGCGGAGCCGAAGACGACAGCGAAGCCGAAGACGACGGCGGATCCAAGGACGATGGCGGATCCGAAGACAGCGGCGGATCCGAAGACAACACCGGATCCGCAGACGGCGGCGAGGGCCACGGCGGACCGCTGCCGCCGAGCATCGCCTCCGCCCGCCGGCGCACCGCCGCCTGCTCGGAAGGATCCCGCCGGTGACCGCGCTCGCCACGGCGGTGCCGCAGACGGCTGTCGGAGAGTCGGGGACGGCCGGGGCCACTGGTGGCGCCGGAGGGCTGCGAAGCGCGCGTTCGAAGAGTCATGCCACGACGGTAGGGCCGAACCCGCACCCCCGTTCGGAACCCTCAATTCCGGTGGATATCCGCCCCGTTGTGGATATCCCCGCCACTCGTTCCGGTGATCAGCGGGGCGAAACGACCGCCGCCAGCAGCCCCGGCCCGGTGTGCGCGCCGATCACCGCGCCGACCTCGCTGACATGCATCTCGACCAGTCCGGGGATCCGCTCCCGCAGCCGCTGTGCGAGCTTCTCGGCTCGCTCCGGAGCCGCCAGGTGGTGCACGGCCACATCGACGGCGCCGGACCCGGCACGCTCGACGGCCAGCTCCTCCAGGCGTGCGATGGCCTTGGAGGCGGTCCGCACCTTCTCCAGCATCTCGATCCGTCCTCCCTCCAGGGTCAGCAGCGGCTTGACCGCCAGCGCCGACCCGAGGAGGGCCTGCGCGGCCCCGATGCGGCCGCCGCGCCGCAGGTACTCAAGAGTGTCGACGTAGAAGTACGCGGACATGCCCGCCGCCCGCTTCTCCGCGGCGGCCACGGCCTCGTCCACGGAGCCGTCGGCCTCGGACACCTCGGCCGCGGCCAGGGCGCAGAAGCCGAGGGCCATCGCGACCATGCCGGTGTCGACGACGCGGACGGGAATCGGGGCGGTCTTCGCGGCCAGCACGGCGGCGTCGTAGGTACCGGAGAACTCGGCGGACAGGTGCAGGCTGACGACACCGGTCGCGCCCGCGTCGGCGGCCGCCCGGTAGGCCCGTACGAACTCCTCCGGGCTCGGGCGGGAGGTGGTGACCGAACGGCGCTTCTGCAGGGCCAGGGCAAGGCTTCGGGCCGAGATCTCGGTGCCCTCTTCGAGGGCCTCGTCACCGAGCACCACGGTCAGCGGGACGGAGGTGATTCCGTGCCGCGTCATGGCCGGTTGGGGCAGGTAGGCCGTGGAATCGGTGACGATCGCGACATGGCGGGACATGAGCCGGAGGGTACCGCCAGTGGGGGTGGTCCGGCAGCTCGGGACCCTTGTCGGCCCCCGGTCGGACCCTCACCGGCCCCGTCGGACCTCAGCCGCCACTCGGCCGGGCCCCACCGTACGCCCACGAACCCCTCAGGCCGTGGCCCTCACCCACGAACCCCTCAGGCCGCCGTCACCCACGGACCCTCAGGCCGTGGCCCTCAGGTCACGGCAGGTCGCGGTCCTCAGGTCGTCGTCTCCGGACGGGCCGTCTTCTGCCACGGATACGGCGCGGCCGGGGGCGCCTGGTGCAGCGCCGCCGGCTCCGCGGGCTGCTGCTGCGGTGCTCCGCGGCCGGGCCCGGCGGGGGGCGTCGCGCCCCAGTCACCGCCCGAGGCAGCCGCCGAGAGGTCGTCCACCGATGCACGGGACCAGTCCCGCAGCGCGCCCGACTCGACCTCGATCTGATCCGACAGCGCCGACAGGTCGTCCTGCGCGAAGCGCCGGGCCCGGTCGCGCGCGGCCCAGCGCAGCGAGTCCGCCGCCTGCGTGATCTTCTCGGTGCGTTCCCGCAGGTCCGCCAGGCTCTCGGCGATCCGCTTGCGGTCCGGCTCCTGCTCCAGCCGCTTGAGCTCGTCGTCCAGCTCGCGTCCGTGCACGCTCAACCGCTCGAACAGCCCGATCGACTCCTTCAGCGAGGCGTCCGTCCGGACCCCGTCCTGCAGCGCCTGCTGCGTGGCCCGCATCGAGGTCCGCAGGTCCAGCCGCAGCTGCGCCAGCGCCGCCGTGACCCCGACCTGGCCGAAGCTCTTGGCCTTCAGGGTGGTGTCCTCCACGGTGCGGCGGGCCTGCGTGATCGTCCGGTCCACGCCGCGCTTCGCCGCCCCCACCACCTTGACGGTCGCGTACACGCCCAGGCCCAGGAAGGTGAAAAGCACCATCAGCGCGAAGATGATCAACGCGGCCTCCATGAGTGTCCCTTCCCCAGTCCCCAGCGAGCCATTGTCCGTCCCCTCCACCGTAAACGCCACGGGCAGGCCGGGGGTTCCAAACGAACCCCCAACCTGCCCGTACGGGATGTCCCCTACAACGTCCACACCTCACGTTGCAGACGTCAGACGACGTCAGACGACGATGTTCACCAGCTTCGGCGCGCGCACGATCACCTTGCGGATCTCCGCACCGCCCAGCGCCGCCACGACCGCCTCGTCGCCCAGCGCCAGCTTCTCCAGGTCGCCGTCGGAGATCGTCGGCGGCACCTCCAGCCGCGCCTTGACCTTGCCCTTGATCTGAACGACGCAGGTCACGCTCTCGTCCACGACGTACGCCGGGTCCGCGACCGGGAAGTCCTGGTGGACGACCGACTCGCGGTGCCCCAGCCGGCTCCACAGCTCCTCCGCGATGTGCGGGGCCAGCGGCGCGATCAGCAGCACCAGCCGCTCCGCCACGGACCGCTCCAGCGGCCGGCCCGCCTTCGTCAGGGCGTTGTTCAGCTCGGTGATCTTCGCGATGGCCGTGTTGAACCGCAGCCCCGCCAGGTCCCCGCCCGCCCCGTCGATCGCCTTGTGCAGCGCGCGCAGCGTGTCCTCGGCGGGCTCGGCGTCGACGACCGTCACCGCGCCCGTCTCCTCGTCCACGATGTTGCGCCACAGGCGCTGCAGCAGCCGGTACTGGCCCACCACGGCCCGGGTGTCCCACGGACGCGAGACGTCCAGCGGGCCCATCGCCATCTCGTACAGGCGCAGCGTGTCGGCGCCGTACTCCTCGCAGATCTCGTCGGGCGTGACGGCGTTCTTCAGGGACTTGCCCATCTTGCCCAGCTCGCGCTTGACCGGCTCGCCCTCGAAGAAGAACTTGCCGTCGCGCTCCTCGACCTCGGTGGCCGTGACCGGGAAGCCGCGCTCGTCGCGGTAGACGTAGGCCTGGATCATGCCCTGGTTGAACAGCTTGTGGAACGGCTCGACCGAGGAGACGTGGCCCAGGTCGAACAGCACCTTCGACCAGAAGCGCGCGTACAGCAGGTGCAGCACGGCGTGCTCGGCGCCGCCCACGTACAGGTCGACGCCGCCGTGCGGCTGGCCCTCGCGCGGGCCCATCCAGTACTGCTCGATCTCCGGGTCGACCAGGGCCGACCCGTTGTTCGGGTCCAGGTAGCGCAGCTCGTACCAGCAGGAGCCGGCCCAGTTCGGCATGGTGTTGGTCTCGCGGCGGTACGGGCGCACCCCGCGCCCGTCGCCCAGGTCCAGCTCCACGTTGACCCAGTCGGCCTTGCGCGACAGCGGGGTCTCCGGCTGCGACAGCGCGTCGTCCGGCTCGAAGGTGCGCGGCGAGTAGTCCTCGACCTCCGGCAGCTCCAGCGGCAGCATCGACTCGGGCAGCGAGTGCGCGACGCCGTCCTCGTCGTAGACGATCGGGAAGGGCTCGCCCCAGTACCGCTGGCGGCTGAACAGCCAGTCGCGCAGACGGAAGTTGACGGTGCCCTCGCCGATGCCGCGCTCGGACAGCCAGTCGGTGATCGCGGCCTTGGCCTCGACGACGCCCAGGCCGTCCAGGGGGATGCCCTCGCCCGCCGAGTTGACCAGCGCGGCGTCGTAGGAGACGAACGCCTCGTCCCACTCGGCGGGGTCGGTCCCGCGGCCGTCGGTCGGCTGCACGACGCAGCGCATCGGCAGCTCGAAGGCGCGCGCGAACTCGAAGTCACGGCTGTCGTGCGCCGGGACGGCCATGATCGCGCCGGTGCCGTAGCCCATCAGCACGTAGTCGGCGATGAAGACGGGGACCTTGTCGCCGCTGACCGGGTTGATCGCGTACTCGCCGGTGAAGACACCGGTCTTGTCCTTGGCCTCGGCCTGCCGCTCGACGTCGGACTTCGAGGCGGCCTGCTTGCGGTAGGCCGCGACGGCCTCCGACGGGGTGGCGTGCCCGCCGGTCCACACGTCGTGGGTGCCCTCGGGCCAGGCGGCCGGGATGAACTTCTCGACCAGCGGGTGTTCGGGCGCCAGCACCATGTAGGTGGCGCCGAACAGGGTGTCGGGTCGGGTGGTGAAGACGGTGATCGCCTCGTCGCCCAGGGCGAAGTCGACGCGCGCGCCCTCGCTGCGGCCGATCCAGTTGCGCTGCTGCAGCTTGATGGCCTCGGGCCAGTCCAGCGCGTCCAGGTCGTCGATCAGCCGGTCGGCGTATGCGGTGATCCGCATGTTCCACTGGCTCAGCCGGGACTTGAAGACGGGGAAGTTGCCGCGCTCGGAGCGGCCGTCGGCGGTGACCTCCTCGTTGGCCAGGACGGTGCCCAGGCCCGGGCACCAGTTCACGGGCGCGTCGGAGGCGTACGCCAGCCGGTACTCGTTCAGTACGTCGGCCCGCTCGCCCGCGGTCAGCCCCGCCCAGGGAGCGCCCCCGGGCACCTCGCGGGAGCCGTCCTCGAAGGCGGCGATCAGCTCGGCGATCGGCCGGGCCTTCTTGGCGTCCGCGTCGTACCAGGAGTTGTAGATCTGCAGGAAGATCCACTGGGTCCACTTGTAGTAGTCCGGGTCGATGGTCGCGAAGGACCGGCGCTTGTCGTGGCCCAGGCCCAGCCGGCGCAGCTGGACCTTCATGTTCTCGATGTTCGCCTCGGTCGACACGCGCGGGTGCGTTCCGGTCTGCACGGCGTACTGCTCGGCCGGCAGGCCGAAGGCGTCGAAGCCCAGGGTGTGCAGGACGTTGTGGCCGGTCATCCGCTGGTGGCGGGCGAAGACGTCGGTGGCGATGTACCCGAGCGGGTGGCCGACGTGCAGGCCCGCACCGGAGGGGTACGGGAACATGTCCATGATGAACTTCTTGGGCCGTGCGACCACCGCGGGGTCGCCGGCCAGGTCACCGGACGGGTTCGGGGCCTCGTACGTGCCCTGCTCGTCCCATACGTCCTGCCAGCGTGCCTCGATGTCGGCGGCCATGGCAGCCGTGTAACGGTGCGCCTCGGCCGCCTCGGGGGCCGGGGTGTTCGTCTCGCTCATGATTTCTGAAGCTCCATCGATCGTCTCTGCCGTCTCTGCCTGCCCAAACGAAAAAACCCCTCGCACAGGAGGGGACGCCGCGCCGATGCCGACCGTCTCGTGGGTCGGTACTGATCAGCGCGGCTCGGTAAGCAGAAGGCGTACGGCACGCATGGCGTCAGGGTACCGCAGCACCCGTGACGCCCGCTCGGACGACCGCACAACGAGAAGCGGGCCACCCGATCCGGGTGGCCCGCTTCTTCACTGTGGAGCTAAGGAGAATTGAACTCCTGACCTCCTGCATGCCATGCAGGCGCTCTACCAACTGAGCTATAGCCCCTTGTCTTGCCCGCCGCCTCGGCTCTCCGTTTCCGGTTCCCCTTGGCGACGTCCCAAACATTACACGGTCATGGCCCTGGTCCAAAAATCGGTTTCCGTGGACCGCGGACCATGTCCGTTTTGGCACAGATCGTCAGGCGCGCGCGAACTGGTAGAAGCGCTTGAGCGTGCAGTGCTCGTCGAGCAGGCGCCCGTAGATCGGCTCACCCTCCAGCTCGCGGTACGTCTCGATCGGGTCGCCTTTTATGATCAGCGCCCGCGCGCATTCCTCGCACCAGTACTGGTAGTCGGAGTTGATCGGGTCCATGTCCCGCACGATCGGCGTGCCGTTGTTGCACCAGTCGCACCGCCGCCGGTGTGCACCCATCCGTCAGCGACTCCCTCCCGCGTCGGGCCGTCGTGTCCCCCTCCGGCCGTCCGATTCTGCCATGCCGGTGCGCGCCTGGTCAGCAAGGGACAAAAGCAAGGATCCCGCCCCCTGTTGGGGACGGGATCCTGATTGTGGAGCTAAGGAGAATTGAACTCCTGACCTCCTGCATGCCATGCAGGCGCTCTACCAACTGAGCTATAGCCCCGCTCTCCGCTGCGCTCCCCCCGTTTCCGGTGTTCTGCGCTGCGAACAAGAAGAACTCTAGCCTGTGACCAGCCGGAAAGTGAAATCCGGGTGGGAGGCGGGCGGAAGCGCTCAGTCGTCGTCGCCGAGAACCGGCTCCGGCAGCGTGCCGGCGTTGTGCTCCATCAGCCGCCAGCCGCGCGCGCCCTCGCCGAGGACGGACCAGCAGCAGTTGGAGAGCCCGCCGAGGCTCTCCCAGTGGTGCGCGTCCAGCCCCAGCAGACGGCCGATGGTCGTACGGATGGCGCCGCCGTGGCTGACCACGACCAGCGTGCCGGCCTCCGACAGCCGGTCCGCGTGCTCCAGGACCACGGGTGCGGCCCGGTCGGCGACCTCGGTCTCCAGCTCACCGCCGCCGCGGCGGACCGGCTCGCCGCGCTTCCACGCCGCGTACTGCTCGCCGTACTTCTCGACGATCTCGTCGTGCGTGAGGCCCTGCCACTCGCCCGCGTACGTCTCGCGCAGCGCGGCGCTGCGCGTCACGGGCAGGCCCGTGACGGCGGCCAGCTCGTCGGCCGTGGCGGAGGCCCGCTTCAGGTCGGAGGCGATGATGGCGTCGGGCTTCAGCGAGGCGAGCAGCCGGGCGGCGCGGCGCGCCTGCGCCACACCGGTCTGGGTCAGCTCGATGTCCGTGGAGCCCTGGAAGCGGCGCTCCAGGTTCCACGAGGTCTGGCCGTGCCGCCAGAGGACGATCTTCCGGCCGGTCTTCCCCCTGGTGGGCGTGCTCAGAACAGATCACCGTCCAGGTCGTCGTCGCCCGCCGCCTCACGCAGCTTGGCGTGCTCCTCGGCCTTGCCCTTGGTGAGCTTGGCGTCCTCGGGCAGGTCGATCTCGGGGCAGTCCTTCCACAGGCGCTCCAGCGCGTAAAAGACCCGCTCCTCGCTGTGCTGCACGTGGACGACGATGTCGATGTAGTCGAGCAGGATCCAGCGGGCGTCGCGGTCGCCCTCGCGGCGCACCGGCTTGGCGCCGAGCTCCTTGAGGAGGCGCTCCTCGATCTCGTCCACGATCGACTTGACCTGGCGGTCGTTGGGCGCCGAGGCGAGCAGGAAGGCGTCGGTGATCGACAGCACGTCGCTGACGTCGTACGCGATGATGTCGTGCGCGAGCCGGTCGGCCGCGGCCTGGGCGGCGGCGGTGATGAGCTCGATGGAGCGGTCCGTGGCGGTCACTGGCCATGCTTTCGGGTTGGCGGGCAGATCCATACAAGGGTCTCATGTACCGCCGTCACCGCCCGCGCGGAACGTCCCGCGCGGGCGTATCCCCACCTCGGAGCCCTGACCGGGCAAGGCTCAGGACGTCTTGTAGTCCTTGCCCAGGATCACCACGATGTCCGCGTTGACCGTGTTCTCGCCCTTCTTCACGACGGTCTCGGGCAGCCCCAGCGTCTTGGCGACCTCGATCGCCCGGTCCCGCTGCGCGTCGTCCTGGTACGTGATCTGCGACGCGGGAGCGGTCTTGTCCGCCTTGCCGCCGTCGACGAGCGAGTAGCCGCCGTTGAGCAGCGCCGCCTTCGCCGCCGTCTGGTTCTTGTCGTCGCCGCTGGCGTCCTTGAGGCCGACCCGCGGGGCGGCGCCGGCCTGGGCCGCCGTGAAGGAGCCGCCGAGCACCTCCTTGACGACCGTCTTGTTGGCGTCGTCGGTCAGACCGCCGTCGGGCTTCACCGCGAGCACGTCGGTGCGGTACGAGCCCACCTTGGCGTGTTCGCCGAGCTTGGCCAGCATGGCGCCGAGGGTCTGCGCGTTCAGCGCCGGGTCCAGGATCTGGCCGATGCTCTCGACCGTCATCGTCGCCGACTTGGCGTCCCCGGGGACCTTGCGCAGTACGGCGTACAGGACCTTGCCCAGCCGGTCCAGCTGCTTGGCCTCGGGTTCGCCCTGGCCGCGGTGGGTGGCGTACGCGACCGCCATCGCGCCGCTGAGGCTCTGCTTCTGGCCCTGGGCCACGGCCGGGGCCTTGGCCGCGTCGTCCGCGGGCACGGCGGTGTCGGTGTCGACCTCGATGCCGCCGACCAGCTCGACGAGGTTCTCCAGGAAGGGGGTGTCCAGGCGCCAGGTGCCGCCGATGTGCGTGCCGAGCACTGTGTCGAGGGATTCGCGCACACCGAGGCCGCCCTCCTCGACCGCCTTGCCGAGGGCGGAGGCGCTGCCGTCCTCCTTGGGGACGTTGAGGGTGTTGGGCACGAGGACGGTGGCGCCCTTCTTGGTGGTGACGTTGTCGACGAGCAGCGCCGTGGAGGTGCCGCCCTTCTTGGTGTTGTGCACGTGCACGACGATCATGTCGCGCTTCTGCGGCCCGGTGGCGGCCGCGGCGTCCTTCGCCTTTCCGGGGCCCTCCAGGAAGGGCAGCTTGCCCGCGTACCAGAGGTAGCCGAGGCCGCCCACCACGAAGAGGGCGAGCGCGACGATCAGGGCCACCACGCGCTTGCGGCCGCGCCGGCGGGCCTCCTCGCGGCGCTCGGTGCGGCTCTCGGTGAAGGCGAGCCAGTCGATGACGTCCTCGGAGTCCTCGTCCGGCTGGTCGATGAAGTCGAACTGCTCGGTGCGGTACCCGGCGGACTGCTGCCCGGGGGCGGCGTCGGACCGGCGGGGCTCCGGGACCTGCGGGGCGGGCCGGCGGAACTCGGGCTCCGGGGCCGGTGCGGGCTCGGCCGCGGGGGGCCGGGCCGGGGCCTCGGGGGCGGCCTGCTGCGGGATCCACTGCTGCGTGGCCTGAGTGTCGTAGCCGTACGCCGGGGCCTGGGCGTAGTCCTGCTGCGGCTGCTGCGGCGGGTAGTACTGCTGCTGGGGCTGCTGGTCGTACGGCTGGTAGCCGTACCCGCCGTACGACTGCTGCTGCCCGTAGCCCTGCTGCTCGTACTGCTGGGCAGGGGTGGGCGACGGCTGCGCGGGCACCTGGCCGTACACCGGCCGCCCGTACTCGTCGTAGCCGATGAGCTGCTGCTCGTGGGCGTGCGGATCGTACCGGTCGTACTGATCCTGTCGGTCGTTCACCGCGGGGCCCCTCTCTCCGGAAGCTCAGGCTCCCCGGTACAGCTCACGCTTGTCGATGTAGCGCACCACGCCGTCCGGAACCAAGTACCAGACAGGATCCCCCTTGGCGACCCGGGCGCGGCAGTCCGTGGATGAGATCGCCAGTGCGGGCACCTCGACCAGGGAGACGCCGCCCTCCGGCAGACCGTCGTCGGTGAGGGCGTGGCCCGGCCGGGTGACGCCGATGAAATGGGCCAGCGAGAAGAGCTCCTCGGCGTTTCGCCAGGTCAGGATCTGTGCGAGGGCGTCGGCGCCGGTGATGAAGAACAGGTCGGCGTCGTCGTTGAGGGCGCTGAGGTCGCGCAGGGTGTCGATCGTGTACGTCGGCCCGCCGCGGTCGATGTCGATGCGGCTCACCGAGAACTGCGGGTTCGAGGCGGTCGCGATGACCGTCATGAGGTAGCGGTCCTCGGCGGACGACACGGCCCGCTGCGACTTCTGCCACGGCTCACCGGTCGGTACGAACATCACCTCGTCGAGGTGGAACAGCGCAGCCACTTCGCTGGCGGCCACCAGGTGGCCGTGGTGGATCGGGTCGAACGTCCCGCCCATCACGCCGAGCCGGCGCTTGACCGGGCCGGTAGGCACTTCCTGCTCTTCCATGAGCGCAGAGCCTACTGGCCCGGCGGACCGGTCCGGACCCGCATTCGAGCGCGTACGCGAGGTGATCTAGCGGTCGCGGTTCAGGCGCGTGGTGACCCACAGCAGCAGCATCAGGATGACGAACGCGGCGCCGCCGGTCAGGTAGGGGTTGAGGCTGTCGTGGTTGCCGCCGTGCTCGGCCCCCTCCGAGGCGAGGACGACCAGGCTGTTGGCGGTGGTGGCGAGGCTCATCAGGCAGGTACCTATCGAGTCGGGGAGCGGGCGGAGATTTCGCTCACATCGTATGCGGGGGCCTGGGGCACGCTCACGTCGACTCAGGCGTTGGAGAGGATAGACGCACAGGCTGGAAGTCAGATCGAGGGGGAGGCGCTATGACGGACACGGGATTCGAGAAGGCACCGGCACGGGACCGCAGGAGGTTCCCCGGGATCTCCTCGCGGGCGTACGAGCACCCCGCGGACCGCTCGGCGCTGGTGGCGCTGCGCAAGCTGAGCGGGTTCGACACGGTGTTCAAGGCCCTGAGCGGGCTCCTTCCGGAGCGGAGCCTGCGGCTGCTGTTCCTGTCGGACTCCGTGCGGGTGGGCGAGACGCAGTTCCCGCACCTGTACGCGATGCTGCGCGACGCCTGTTACATCCTGGACCTGGAGAAGGTCCCGCAGATGTATGTGCAGCAGGACCCGAAGCCGAACGCGATGTGCATCGGGCTGGACGAGCCGATCATCGTGGTGACGACGGGCCTCGTCGAGCTGCTCGACGAGGAGGAGATGCGGGCGGTCGTGGGCCACGAGGTGGGCCACGCACTGTCGGGGCACGCCGTGTACCGCACGATCCTGCTGTTCCTGACGAACCTCGCTCTGAAGGTGGCGTGGATCCCGCTGGGCAATGTGGCGATCATGGCGATCGTGACCGCGCTGCGGGAGTGGTTCCGCAAGTCGGAGCTCTCGGCGGACCGGGCCGGTCTGCTGGTGGGGCAGGACGTGAACGCCTCGATGCGCGGGCTGATGAAGATCGCGGGCGGCAACCACCTCCACGAGATGAACATCGACGCCTTCCTCGCCCAGGCCGAGGAGTACGAGGAGAGCGGCGACCTGCGCGATTCCGTGCTGAAGATCCTCAATGTGCTGCCCCGCACGCACCCCTTCACGACGGTACGGGCGGCCGAGCTGAAGAAGTGGTCGCAGACCCGGGACCACCAGCGGATCATGGACGGCCACTACCCGCGGCGGGACGAGGACAAGGACACCTCGGTGACCGACTCCTTCCGGCAGTCGGCCGCGCACTACGCCGACTCGGTGCGCACCAGCAAGGACCCGCTGATGAAGCTGGTCGGCGACATCGCCGGCGGCGCGGGCGACCTGGGCGGCAAGCTCCGGGACAAGTTCACCGGAGCCGGAGCCGGAGCGGGTGGAGCGAGCGACGCGGGCAGCGACGCGCAGGGCAAGGGCCAGGACGGCGGCGGGTCTACGGAACGGGGCTGACGCTCTGCGCCGGTGCGGGCGTCGCCGCCAGTACGCCGCACAGCCCGGCCGTCTTGCGCGGATGGCCGCTGGCGTACGGGTCGCTCGCAGCCGGGCCGACCGTGGTCGGCCCGGCCCCGGCCATCAGCGGGCGGAAGCCCGCGGCGGGGTCGGCGGAGCAGTCCTGCGGGCCGGCCATCACATAGGCCGAGGCCAGCTCGGCGCGCCGGGCGGTGAGGTCCTCGCGGTCGAAGCGCAGCCGCAGCTCGCGGCGGACGGTGAAGAGCGAGGCGCCGTCGGCCGCGGTCGGCGGCCCGGTGGCCGGGCGCACGGCGTAGACGAAGGTGTGGTCGGTGGTCACCTCCAGCACCTCCGGGCTCACCTCCTCGACTGCGAGGGTGCCGCTCACCCGGACCCGGGAGTCGGCCACGACGGCCGCGCCCGCGTCGAAGCGCACCAGCCAGCCGGTGGCGGCGTGCCGGCCGTCGCCCGTGGGCGAGAGCATGCTGCGGTCGAACTGCGCCAGCTGGTCGGGGTCGAGCAGGACCCGCACCGGCCGGGAGGCGGCGGAGGACAGCACGTCCGGGTCCAGCGAGGACTGCACCAGGTAGTCCTTGGCCACGGTCAGGGCGACGAGTACCTGGCTCTCGGTGAAGTGATGGGTGCGGCGCACCCCGGGCAGGGTGATCCCGGCCGCCCCGACGCGGTACTGCGCGGCCGGGCTCTGGGCGTACAGGTCGGCCGGGCGGCCGCCCGGGACGGTCACGCTGGGCGCCAGCGGGACGACGGTGCTGCTGAGCGGCTCGGCGCGGCCGCCGACGGGTGGCACGTACGGGTTGCGCAGGCCCATGTAGACGGCGGCGGCGAAGGCCGAAGCGATGAGCAGCACGAGCAGCATGCCCTGCCGGGCTCCGCGGCCGGGGCTGCCGGTGCGGGAGCCCGCGTAGCCGCCGGACCAGATGGAGCGGCTGCGTACGGCACGGGTGTGCCCGTCGAGGCGTTCCTCGGCGGAGTACTCCTGGATGCGGGCAGCCCTGACGAAGTCGTCGTCGAACACCACCGACCGGTACTCGTCCGCCCGGAACTCGTCGTCGCCCCCGCCGATGCCTTCGGGGGTGCCGTTGGGTGGATCTCCTGGCATGGCCATCGCTTCTCCCCGCTGTCCCCGCTTCAGAGAAGCCCCCGGCTCCGGCGAAAAAGGGAGTGGGGTCGTACCTTCAGGGTTGGCGGCCGACGGGCTGCGTAAACGCCTTGGCGCCGGTGACTTCGCCCATCGGAGTGCTGGCGGGTAGTGGGGCCGGGCCGGCGGGGTCGGCGTCGGCGGCGGCGCTTCGGTAGACGGCGCTGAAGGCGAGGGCCACCATGCCCAGGCCCATCACGAAGGCGAGCACCCAGGCGACGGGGCGCAGCCATGGTGAGCGGCCGCGGTAGGGGCGCAGGCTGCCGCCGTAGGCCCCGTACGGGCCTTCCGCGTAGCCGTAGCCGTGGCCGTGCTCCCAGCCGGATTCGTCGAGCCCGTATCCGTCGGGATGGCCGTAGGCGTAGTCCTCGTCGCCCTGCCAGCCGCCGGCGACGGCGCGGGCGGCTTCGGCCTCCGCGCGGGCCCGGTCGGCTGCCCGTTGGCGCTCCGCGGCGCTCGGTTCGTGGATCTCGGCGTTCCGGACGAAGTCCTCGTCGAACACCACGGAGGCGAAGTCCTTGTCCGCGCCTCCGCGGTCGTCTGCATCGTCTTCGGGGGTCCCGTCGTCCGGGAACGGCTTGCCCCCCACGTCGTCCGGCACAGCACCAGCGTAGACCTGGGGGGCGGGTTTGGGCAGGGCATGTGCCGAAATCCGGCCACGCGGCGTCCCGGCTGCGATTACCGAACGTGACCGTCGCCGGTGACGATGTACTTGGTCGAGGTGAGCTCGGGGAGGCCCATGGGGCCCCGGGCGTGCAGCTTCTGGGTGGAGATTCCGATCTCGGCGCCGAAGCCGAACTGGCCACCGTCCGTGAACCGGGTGGACGCATTCACGGCGACCGTGGTCGAGTCGACCAGCTGGGTGAAGCGGCGCGCGGCGGCCTGCGAGGTGGTCACGATCGCCTCGGTGTGGCCCGAGGTCCAGCGGCGGATGTGGGCGACGGCGTCGTCGAGGGAGTCCACGACGCCGGCCGCGATGTCGTACGAGAGGTACTCGGCGGCCCAGTCCTCGTCGGTGGCGGGGAGCGCGGTGACCTTGGAGTCCTCGGCGAAGGCGAGCACCCGGGCATCGCCGTGGACGGTCACCCCGGCGTCGGCGAGCGCGTCGAGGGCGAGCGGCAGGAAGGCGTCGGCGATGTCGCGGTGGACGAGGAGCGTCTCGGCGGAGTTGCAGACGGAGGGCCGCTGGGCCTTGGAGTTGACGAGGATGTCCACTGCCATGGCCAGGTCGGCCTGGGCGTCCACGTAGACGTGGCAGTTGCCGGTGCCGGTCTCGATGACCGGGACGATGGACTCCTCGACCACGGTCTTGATGAGGGAGGCGCCGCCGCGCGGGATCAGCACGTCGACGAGGCCGCGGGCGCGCATCAGTTCGCGGACGGAGTCGCGGGACTCGCCGGGTACCAGCTGGATCGCGTCGGCGGGCAGGCCCGCGGACTCGACGGCGTCGCGCAGGATGGCGACCAGGGCGGTGTTCGAGGCGTACGCGGAGGAGCTGCCGCGGAGCAGGACCGCGTTGCCGGACTTCAGGCAGAGGGCGGCGGCGTCGACGGTGACGTTGGGGCGGGCCTCGTAGATGATGCCGACGACGCCGAGGGGGACGCGGATCTGGCGGAGGTCGATGCCGTTGGGGAGCGTGGAGCCGCGGACGACCTCGCCGACGGGGTCGGGCAGGGCGGCGACGTCCCGTACGTCGGAGGCGATGGCCGCGACCCGCTCGGGGGTCAGGGTGAGCCGGTCGATGACGGTCTCGCTGGTGCCGGCCGCCCGCGCCTTGGCCGTGTCGGTGGCGTTGGCCTCGACGATCTCGGCCGTACGGGCCTCCAGCGCGTCCGCGATGGCCAGCAGGGCCGCGTCCTTGGCGGACCGCGGGAGCGGGGCGATGGCGGCGGCCGCCGTGCGGGCCGCTTGCGCGGTGGCGAGGACGGGCGAGGTGGCGGTGGCGTCATCGAGCGAGGTCATGCGGCCAGGGTAGTCCCCACCGACCCCCCGCCCGGCGGGGGTTCCACCCCCCGAGACGGCCGTTGCGCGGCCGGCCCGGGCGGCCCCCGTCGGTCCGGCCGTCGCCGTACGGAGTCCGGCGCAGCGGCCCGAAGCCCGCGAAGCGGTGCGAGGGTCGCGTCAGTAGGGGTGGACGCCCACCGGGTGGGCCGGGGGCGGACCGTAGCCCTCCGCCACGCGCTGGTGGTAGGTGGCGCGGTCGATGACCTCCAGCCCGACGATCTCCCAGGGCGGGAGCTGCGCCGAGGAACGGTGTTCGCCCCACAGCCGCAGGGCGACGGCGGCCGCGTCGTGGAGGTCGCGGGCCTCCTCCCAGTAGCGGATCTCCGCGTGGTCGTCGGCGTACCGGCTGGTCAGCAGGAAGGGGTGGTCGTGGGCCAGCTGCTCCAGCCCGCGCCGGACCTCGGACAGCGGCGCCGGCTTGCCGGAGACGCTCAGGGTCACGTGCCAGAGGCGGGAGGAGTCGTCCTGCCCGACTCCGCCGCCGTCCCCCGTGCCGACGCTGGTCAGCGCTCGTCTCACCAGCCGCCTCCTGTTCTTGCGCTACGCGTGTCCGCCCCTCACAGTTGACCAGTCCTCGGCGCACCGCGCGGCGGTTTTACGGAACCTCAGCCCTGGAGCAGGACCAGATCGTCACGGTGGACGACCTCCCGCTCGTACGCGGGTCCGAGTTCCCGCGCGAGCTCTCGGGTGGAGCGGCCGAGGAGCTGCGGCAGCTCCTTGGCGTCGAAGTTGACCAGGCCACGGGCCACCGCCCGGCCGTCGGTGGCCCGCAGTTCCACGGGGTCCCCGGCCACGAAGTCGCCCTCGACGGCGGCGATGCCCGCCGGCAGCAGGGAGCTGCCGCGCTCGGTGACCGCGCGCACCGCGCCCTCGTCCAGTACGAGGTGCCCCTGGGGGGTCGACGCGTGCTGGAGCCACAGCAGCCGGTCCGCGGAGCGCCGGCCCGTGGCGTGGAAGTGCGTGCCGGTCAGGCGCCCGGCCAGCGCGTCGGCCGCCTGGCTGGCCGAGGTGAGGACGACGGGGATGCCGGCGGCGGCGGCGATGCGGGCCGCCTCGACCTTGGTGACCATGCCGCCGGTGCCGACGCCCGCCTTGCCGGCGCTGCCGATCGAGACGTGCGCGATGTCCTCGGGACCGCGCACCTCGTCGATGCGGGTGGTGCCGGGCAGGGACGGGTCGCCGTCGTAGAGGCCGTCGACGTCGGAGAGCAGGACGAGGAGGTCGGCCCGGACCAGGTGGGCCACCAGCGCCGCGAGCCGGTCGTTGTCTCCGAAGCGGATCTCGTCCGTGGCGACGGTGTCGTTCTCGTTGACCACGGGGAGGGCGCCCATGGCGAGGAGCTGGTCCAGCGTCCGGTAGGCGTTGCGGTAGTGGGCGCGCCGGCTGGTGTCGTCGGTGGTGAGCAGCACCTGGCCGACGCGGACTCCGTAGCGCGCGAAGGAGGCGGTGTAGCGGGCGACGAGCAGTCCCTGTCCGACGCTGGCGGCGGCCTGCTGCCGGGCGAGGTCCTTGGGGCGGCGGCGCAGTCCGAGCGGGGAGAGGCCGGCGGCGATGGCGCCGCTGGAGACCAGGACGATCTCCTTCTCGCCGCCGCTGCGGGCCTTGGCCAGTACGTCGACCAGCGCGTCCACCCGGTCGGCGTCGAGCCCGCCGGCCGCCGTCGTCAGGGAGGAGGAGCCGACCTTGACCACGATCCTGCGGGCGTCCACGACACCTTGCCTAGCCGCTGACACTTCTGTCCCCTTGCCCCTTGCCGAATGCCTTGCCTGCCACCTCAATCTACGGGGTGGCAGGCGGGCACTGCGCGGGGGTTTCAGAGCCTGGACGCGCCGCTGACCGGCTCGGGGTCGGCGTTCTGCGCCGCGGCTCCCGGAGTGAGGATCTTGCGCGACAGCAGGAAGGTGAACGGGATGGCGATGACGGCCGCGGCCAGCGGCGCGATCTTGCTGTCCATGCCGGCCCAGGCGACGAGGGCGTAGACGCCCACCGACTGGACCACGTAGTTCGTGACGTTCGTCAGCGGGAAGAGGAGGAACTTCTTCCAGGTCGGCCGGGTCCGGTAGGTGAAGTAGGTGTTCATGAAGAACGACCCGATCATCGACAGCCCGAACGCCAGTGTGAAGGCCAGGAAGTACGGCATCCACGGGTGCAGGAGCAGGTAGATGAGGAAGAAGGTGCCGGTGTTCACGCCGCCCACGAGGGCGAACCGTATGACCTGGCCGAGCTGCTCTTTCCTGTCCTTCGTCATCGGCGGCTGTCCTCCGCGATCACTGCTTTGGACACGCCGGGCACTCCTTCCGCGCCGTGCGCTTCCTTCACGAGGAAGTGCGGGCGACGCTTGGTTTCGTAGTAGATGCGGCCGATGTACTCGCCGATGAGGCCCAGCATGATCATCTGGACCCCGCCGAGGCCGGTGATGAGGGCGACGAGGGTGACGTAGCCGGGCGACTCGACGCCGTTCGTGATCGCCATGACGGTGATCCACAGCGCGTACAGCCCGGTCAGGGCCACCAGCGACACGCCGAGCCAGATGCCGATGCGCAGCGGGCGGTTGTTGAACGAGATCAGCCCGTCCATGCCGTAGTTCAGCAGGGACCCGAACTTCCACTTCGTCTCGCCGGCCTCGCGCTGGGCGTTGCGGTAGTCGAAGTGGACGGTGTCGAAGCCGATCCAGGAGAAGAGGCCCTTGGAGAAGCGGTTGTACTCCGGCAGCGAGAGCAGGGCGTCCACGGCCGGGCGCGAGAGCAACCGGAAGTCGCCGACCCCGTCGGTGAGCTCCACGTCGACCCAGCGGTTGATGCCCCGGTAATAGAGGCGGCTGAGGGCCGAGCGGAGCTTCTTGTCGCCCTCGCGCGTGCGGCGGGCGATGATCTGGTCGTGTCCCTGCCGGTAGTAGTCGATCATGGTCGCGATGAGCTCCGGCGGGTGCTGGAGGTCCGCGTCCATGATCACGACGGCGTCGCCGGTGGCCTCGCGGAGGCCCGCGAGCATGCCGGCCTCCTTGCCGAAGTTGCGGCTGAAGGATACGTACCGGGTGCGCTCGCCGTGCTGCGCGGCGATCTTGCGGAGCTTTTCGAGGGTGCCGTCGCGGCTGCCGTCGTCGACGTAGCAGACCTCGTACTCGACGGGGAGGGCGTCCAGGACCCTGCGGATTTCGAGGTCGAAGCTGTCGACAACAGCTTCCTCGTTGTAGCAAGGGACTACTACGGACAGCTTCATGAACACTTCCTGCTGGGTCCGAACGGGTGATTGTCGGCGACCGGACCCGCCACTCACCTCTTCCTTAGAAGTATGCACGCCGACCATCGGCCTGCCTGAGTGGAGTGCGGCACACGGTAGCTTTGACGGGATAAGCGGAATGGAACGAAGGGATCGAGGTGCACGTGCCTGACGTCTCCGTGGTCGTCATCGTCTACAACGACGCAGAGCGTCTGCCGACAGCCGTCCAGTCGGTTTTGGACCAAACCCTGCACGGGGTCGAAGTCGTGATCGTCGACGACTGCAGCAAGGACCGGTCCTACGCGGTCGCGCAGGAGCTGGAGGCAGCCCACCCGGGCAGAGTGCGCGCCTTCCAGCTGCCCGAGAACAGCGGCGGCTGCGGTGCGCCGCGCAACCACGGCATCCGGCAGGCCACCGGCACGTACGTCATGTTCCTGGACAGCGACGACGTGCTGGAACGAAACGCCTGCCGCAACATGCTGTCCGCCGCCGAGCGGACCGGCTCCGACCTGGTCTCGGGCATGTGCGTACGCGTGCACCTCGACAACCGGTGGGGCAAGACCACCGAGTGGTACCCCTGGATCTACTCGCGTACCCGGACGCTGGAGTCGATCACCGAGTTCCCCGACCTGCTGGTCTACGACACCCTCTCCACGAACAAGTGCTACCGGCGCGCGTTCCTGCTGGAGCAGGGCCTGGAGTTCCCGGTCGGGATCCACTACGAGGACCTGCTGTTCTCCGCGCAGGCCTACGTCGCCGCCCGCCGCATCACGCTGATCCCCAACCACGTCTACTTCTGGAACGTGGTCGAGAAGGCCGCGGCGAAGTCGATCAGCAACCGGCGCCACGAGATCGCGAACTTCGTCCACCGGATGGAGATCCACCGGCGCGTGGACGAGCTGCTCGCGGCGAAGGGCCACGCGCAGATCAAGTCCGCGAAGGACGCCAAGTTCCTCAAGCACGACCTGGTGCTCCACCTGCGTGACCTGCCCCTGCTGGGTGACGCGTACCGGCAGGAGTTCGCCCGCCTCGCCAACGGCTACCTGGCCGGCATCGACCCGGCGGCGTACGACAACGTCAACCACCTCCAGGCCATCTGCGCCTACCTGCTGGGCAAGGAGGACTGGGACAACCTGCTGCCGGCCGCCGACGCCATGACCAACAAGGGCCGGCTCTCCTCCCCGCTGGCCGAGCGGGACGGCCGCGTCTACTGGTGCGCACAGCACATCGACGACCCCGAGGACACCGAGGCCCGCCGGATACTGGATGTCACCGACCAGGGCTTCCACACCACCCCGATCGGCTCCCTGACCCTGGGCAACCGCCTCACCTCGTACGAGGACGACGGGCGCGGCACGGTGACGCTCTCCGGCGCCGTCGTGAACCCGCTGGGCCGCATCAAGCCCGAAGCGGAACTCAAGGCCTCACTCGAATTCCGGGCCCGTCGGCAGATCGGGGTGCGCTCGTTCAGCTTCCCGGCGGCAACCGTGCGCCACGCCGGTGACACGATCGAGTGGACCGCGACGGCCGACATCGGGAGCACGATCCGCCCCCTCGGCATCATCGACGCCGTCTGGGACGTGCGCCTGAAGTTGACGGCCGACGCGGACCGGGTCACCACCCGCGTCTCGGTCGGCGGGGTCGACCTGGAGAAGGCGGCGCGCCTGCGGGTCCGCCCCCGGCTGACCCGGCTGGTCTCGGACCGCTTCGAGCCGGAGATGACCAAGAAGGGCAACCTCTCCTACGTCCTGACCGCCGAGGGCGCCGCAGCCGTGCGCACCCAGACGCTGATCAACAGCGCGATGCACGGCAAGGCCGCCGGTGTCGTCAAGCGCAGCCTGCGCAGGGCCCTGAAGGCCCGCCGCAACCTGGGCTCGGGCGAGCAGAAGGTGAAGGTCTACCACGAGGTCTTCTCGAAGCTGCCGATCAAGAAGGGCACGGTCGTCTTCGAGAGCCACATGGGCAAGCAGTACAGCGACAGCCCCAAGGCGATCTACGAGGAGATGGTGCGCCAGGGCGTGCCCTTCGAGGCGATCTGGTCCTACGCGGGCGGCAAGCCCACCGGCTTCCCCAAGGAGGCCACCCTGGTCCGGCGCTGGAGCTGGCCGTACCTGCGGGCGCTGGCGCAGGCCGAGTACTGGGTCGACAACCAGGGCTTCCCGCTGGCGCTGGCCAAGCGCTCCGGGACCACGTACATCCAGACCTGGCACGGCTCCGCACTCAAGCGGATGGGCTTCCACGAGCCGCGCACCAAGGCGCAGGGCCGGGCCGGCCAGGCCCGGTTCCAGGCGGCCGTCGACCGCTTCGACCACTTCCTGATCCGCTCCGAGCACGACACCCGCACCCTCGCCAAGGGCTTCCGGCTGCGCGACGAGGTCCTGCTGCGCACCGGCTACCCGCGCAACGACGCCCTGGTCGAGGCGCACCGCAGCGAGGCCCACAGCGGCGAGCGGGTGCGCGGGCCGCTGGCCGCGGAGCTCGGCATCGCCCCGGACAAGAAGGTCCTGCTGTACGCGCCCACCTTCCGGGCGAGCGCGGACGGCACCGTCGAGGGCTTCGAGTTCCCCTTCGACGTCGAGGAGTTCGCCGACCGGCTCGGCGACCGCTTCACGCTGCTGGTGCGCACCCACTACCTCAACAGCGTCTCGCTGCCGCCGTCGGTGGAGGGCCGGGTGATCGACGTGTCCAAGCACCACGACATCACCCCGCTGCTGGCGCTCGCTGACGGACTGGTCACCGACTACTCGTCGGTGATGTTCGACTACGCGGTCCTGGACCGGCCGATGCTGTTCTTCGCGTACGACTACGACAAGTACGCGACCGACATCCGCGGCACGTACTTCGACCTGAAGGAGAAGGCCCCGGGCCCGGTCGTGGCCACGGCGGACGAGCTCCTCCAGGCCCTCGCCGCCTTCGACGAGGCGGACGCCAAGTACGCCGAGGCGCGCCAGCGCTTCCTCACCGAGTTCGGCGAGTACGACCGTGGGGACGCGGCCCGCCAGATCGTCGAGAAGTTCTTCACCAGGAGCGGCAAGTGAGCCAGCACACCGCCGGGTCCGCGTCGGGCGGCCGTGACATCTTCCTCGTCTCCAACAGCGTCGACGAGCTCGGCGGGGTGACCACCTGGTCGCACCAGATGGCCCAGCTGTTCACCGACCGCGGGCACCGGGTGCACATCGTCGGCATCGCCCCGGTCGCCGAGGAGATCCGGCAGAAGCTGCCGCAGGACCTCCCGTACGAGATGACGACGCTCTACGACGCCCACCCGCCCAAGGCCCGCCGGCTGCACGGGATCAAGGGCCGGCTCAACGCCCCCGAGCGGCGCCGCCAGGCGGCCCGCCGGGCCCGGATGCGGGCCAAGGCGCAGACGCTGAACGACCTCTTCCGCGCGGCCCGTCCCGGCGGCGTCGTGATCGTCACCCAGGTCTGGGCGATGGAGTGGGTGGCCCTCGCCGACACCAAGGGCCTCAACGTCATCGGCATGAGCCACGAGTCCTTCGAGGCCAGCCAGAAGTCCACCCGGGGCGAGCGGGTACGCCGCTACTACCCGGAGGTCGACCGGATGCTGGTGCTGACCCCGGAGGACGCGGACCTGTGGATCCGGGCGGGCATGGAGAACGTGGGGAGCATGCCGAACCCGCTGCCCTTCATGCCGGACGCCCCCGCTCCGCGCACGGAGAAGGTCGTCGCGACCGTGGGCCGGCTCGCGTTCGAGAAGGGCATGGACCTGCTGCTCGACGCGTGGGCCGACGCCGCCCCGCGCCACCCCGACTGGGTGCTGCGGGTCTACGGCGCGGGCGTGGAGGAGCCGGCGCTGCGGGCGCACTGCACCTCGCTCGGGCTCGACGACTCCGTGGAGTGGATGGGCAGTACGGACGACGTGCTGGCGGCGCTGCGCGGGGCCTCGGTGTTCGCGCAGGCCTCCCGGGCCGAAGGGTTCCCGATCACCCTGCTGGAGGCGATGGCGGCGGGCGTGCCCGTGGCCGCCTTCGACTGCGCGCCGGGCGTTCGGGAGATCGTGGAGCACGGCGAGGACGGGCTGCTGGCCCGGCTGGGCAACACCATGGAGCTGGCCGGCCACCTGGACGCGCTGATGTCGGACCGCGCCCTGCGCGACCGGCTCGGCGACACCGGTTTCCGCCACGTGCAGCGGTATTCCAGCGCCGAGATCACCGACCGGTGGGAGGAGCTGTTCTCCTTCCTGGAGCGCTGACGCCCTCTCCCCCGCGTACGTACGAAGCCGCCCGCCCCGGACACGACCGGGGCGGGCGGCTTCGTACGTACGCGGGCGGGCGGGTCAGCCCTTGCGGTTGGCCTCCCAGCCCTTCCAGGCGGAGGTGATCATCTCGCGGACGTCGTGCCGCGCCTTCCAGCCCAGCTCGGCCGCGATCCGGTCGGCCGAGGCCACGACCTTCGCCGGGTCGCCGGGGCGCCGCGGGGTGACCACGGGCTCGTGGGTGTGCCCGGTGTTCTCGTTCAGCAGCTCGACCATCTCCCGTACGGAGACGCCCTCGCCGCGGCCGATGTTCACGGTGAGGTCCTGGTACTGGCCCTGCGCACCCCACTCGGCGAGCTTGCGCGCGGCCACGACGTGCGCATCCGCGAGGTCCTCGACGTGGATGTAGTCGCGGATGCAGGTGCCGTCCGGGGTCGGGTAGTCGTCGCCGAAGATCCGCGCGCCCTCGCCCGCGTCGAACCGCTCGAAGACCATCGGGACGAGGTTGAAGACGCCGGTGTCGGCGAGCTCGGGCGTCGCGGCGCCCGCCACGTTGAAGTAGCGCAGGCAGGCGGTGGAGATGCCGTGCGCCTTGCCGGCCGCGCGGACCAGCCACTCGCCGGTCAGCTTGGTCTCGCCGTACGGGCTCAGCGGCGCGCACGGGGTCTCCTCGGTGACCAGGTCAACGTCGGGCATCCCGTACACGGAGGCGGAGGAGGAGAAGAGGAAGTTGCGGATGCCCGCGGCGGCAACGGCCTGCAGCAGGACCGTGAGCCCCTGGACGTTCTCGTGGTAGTAGTACAGCGGCTTCTCGACGGACTCGCCGACCTGCTTCTTGCCCGCGAGGTGCACCACGCCGGTGATCTTGTGCTCGGAGATGGTCTCGTCCAGGACCAGCCGGTCCAGGACCGACCCGATCACCAGCGGGACGCCCTCCGGAACGCGGTCCTCGTTGCCCGTGGAGAGGTCGTCCAGGACGACCACCTTCTCCCCCGCGAGCAGCATCGCGCGGACGACGTGCGCGCCGATGTATCCGGCGCCACCGGTGATCAGAAAAGTCATGCCGTGTCTCCCGAGTCCTGTCCGATATCTCTGGTGTGCCTCAGCCCGACGCGCGGCCCGCCATGGCCCGGTGCAAACGGTTGCGTACGAAGCTGAGCGCGCCCTGTGCGCCGGGCGCGAGCCGCAGGCCCAGCGAGCCGCCCGCGGCACGGAACGGCTGTGCCAGCAGGACACCGTACCGGCTGCTGGCCAGCGCGCGGCGGTGGAGCAACCCGTCCAGGGGGCGCGGGGAGGTGAGCAGGGAGCTCCCGTCCTCGCACTCCACGCCCACTTCGACGTTCCAGGCCTGCATCCCGCGCCCGCCCGTGCGGCGCCCGGCGGCGGCCACCGCGGTGAGCCGGAACGGCAGCACCGCGCTCCAGCCGCCGGCCTCTTCGGGCCGCAGCCCGGCAGACCGGGTGACCACGGGCTCGCCGCCCGCGCGGGGCACGAAGCGCAGGTACGCCGTGTGCGGCCCGGCCGCGGCGAGGCGCCCGTACAGGTCGTGCACGTGGATCCGCAGCCCGGCGGAGCCGGCCGGCCCGGCGTCGATGGCGACGGGCAGCTCGGCGACCGGCAGCCCGGCCAGGCCGTCCAGCCCGACCGGGAGTTCCGCGCTCCACACCGGCAGCCCGTCGGCGCCGGTGGCGTACGGGGGCAGCAGGCGGGGCGGGTCGGCGGCGAAGCGGATGAGCCGGTCCAGGTCCGCGGGCGCGGGCGGGGTCGCGGTCGCGCGCAGCACCCGGACGATCCAGCGGGCGTGCGCCGCGGCGGCCTCGATGTCGGCCTCGGCGAAGGTGTCGACGTACTCGCGGGTCAGGGTCCACCAGGCGGCCTGGTACTCGGGGTCCTTGCCGAGCTCGCGCAGGTACATGCGCAGGTCGTACTCCAGGAACTTGACCTGGCAGGCGCGGCCCAGCTCGGGCGAGGACGCGCTGATGATCCGGGAGGCCGTGCGGTGGGCCTCGATGCGCGAGCGCCAGTTGCCCACGTCCTTGCGGTCCAGGGAGATCGACACCTGGGCGGCGCTGCGGCGCACGTGCCACACGTAGACGAGGTCGCCGATCACCGCGATGCGCGGGGCGGCGGCCAGGACGCGGGCGGTGAAGACGAAGTCCTCGTAGATGAAACGACCGTCGGGAAAGCGGATCGAATGCTTGTCCAGGAAGGAACGGTCGTACAGCTTGTTGACGCAGAGCGTGTCCCGGACCAGCCCGGGCCGGTCGGCGGGCCGCTCGATCACGTCGCCCGCGGTGTACACCCCGGGCGCCCACGGGACGTCGCGGCCCTCGGGCAGCTCCCGCCTGACGCAGGCGCCGACGGTGACGGGCGCGCGGTGCTCCTCGGCGGCCCGCACCAGGGCGTCGGCCGCTCCCGGGGGCATGACGTCGTCGCTGTCCAGGAAGAGCACGTACGGGGCGCTCGCGGCCGCGATGCCGTCGTTGCGCGGAGTGCCGCAGCCGCCGCTGTTCTCCATGCGGTGCAGCACCTTCAGGCGGGGGTGGCGGGCGGCCAGCTCGTCGAGCACCCGAGCGGTGCCGTCGGACGAGGCGTCGTTCACGGCGATGACCTCGGCGACCACCGGGCCCTGGGCGAGAGCCGAGGAAACGGCCTCGCCCACGAGCCCGGCGTCGTTGTACGCGATCACCACGACGGAAACGGTGGGAGAAATGGTGCTGGTCACCCGGTGGATCCTAGGCGACCGGAGTAAACACCACCTCAAGGGCGTCCGGCACTCAGAAGGGACGGAACTCGTCGTACTCCTGCTGGGCGGAGTCCCCGCGCCTGGCTTCCTTCTCCTTGCGGCGCGTGGTCGCCGGGCGGGGGGCCTCCAGGCGGTGGTCCTCGCCTCGGCGGCCCAGCATCTCGGCGCCGGCCATCATGGTCGGCTCCCAGTCGAAGACGACCGCGTTCTCGTCGGAGCCGATGGCCACGCCGTCACCGGCGCGGGCGCCGGCCTTGCGGAGCGCGTCCTCGACACCGAGGCGGTTGAGGCGGTCCGCGAGGTAGCCGACGGCCTCGTCGTTGTTGAAGTCGGTCTGGCGGACCCAGCGCTCCGGCTTCTCGCCGCGCACGTTGTAGACGTCCTCGACCTCGTCGTAGGTGACGGTGAAGCCGGCGTCGTCCACGGCCTTCGGGCGGATGACGATACGGGTCGCCTCCTCCTTCGGCTTGCGGGCACGGGCCTTCGCGATGACCTCGCCGAGGAAGTAGGACAGCTCCTTCAGGCCTGTGCGGGAGACCGCGGAGACCTCGAAGACCTTGTAGCCGCGGGCCTCCAGGTCCGGGCGGACCATGTCGGCGAGGTCCTGGCCGTCGGGGATGTCGACCTTGTTGAGGACGACGAGGCGCGGGCGCTTCTCCAGGCCGCCGCCGTAGAGCTTGAGCTCCTCCTCGATGACGTCGAGGTCGGCCAGCGGGTCGCGGTCGGACTCCAGGGTGGCGGTGTCCAGGACGTGCACGAGGATCGAGCAGCGCTCGACGTGGCGCAGGAACTCCAGGCCGAGACCCTTGCCCTGGCTGGCGCCGGGGATCAGGCCCGGGACGTCGGCGATCGTGTAGACGGTCGAGCCGGCCGTGACGACGCCGAGGTTCGGGACGAGGGTGGTGAAGGGGTAGTCCGCGATCTTCGGCTTGGCCGAGGAGAGCACCGAGATCAGCGAGGACTTGCCGGCGCTCGGGAAGCCGACCAGCGCCACGTCGGCGACGGTCTTGAGCTCCAGGACGACGTCGCCGGTGGTGCCGGGGACGCCGAGGAGCGCGAAGCCGGGGGCCTTGCGGCGGGCGGAGGACAGGGCGGCGTTGCCGAGGCCGCCGCGGCCGCCCTCTGCGGCCACGTAGGTGGTGCCCTGGCCGACGAGGTCGGCGAGGACGTTGCCCTCCTTGTCGAGGACCACGGTGCCGTCCGGCACGGGCAGGACCAGGTCCTGGCCGTCCTTGCCGGAGCGGTTGCCGCCCTCGCCGGGCTTGCCGTTGGTGGCCTTGCGGTGGGGACTGTGGTGGTAGTCCAGCAGGGTGGTGATCGCCTGCTCCACCACCAGGATGACGTCGCCGCCACGGCCGCCGTTGCCACCGTCGGGACCGCCGAGCGGCTTGAACTTCTCCCGGTGAACGGAGGCGCAGCCGTGGCCCCCGTTACCCGCGGCGACGTGCAGCTCGACGCGGTCCACGAAGGTGGTCATGGGTGTTCCTCCAGATACATACGGGAATGTCCCGGGCAGGCCTTGCTGCCCATTAAACGTGTCTATGTGACAACGCGCCGAGGGCGGACCTCTCTTCCCGGCTTGCGCCGGAAAGAGCTGAGATCCGCCCTCGGGAAGTTACGAACGCTCTAGATCAGCAGAAGCTGGATCAGGCGGCCGGAACGATGTTGACGACCTTGCGGCCACGGTGCGTACCGAACTGCACGGCACCGGCCTGCAGCGCGAACAGCGTGTCGTCGCCGCCACGGCCGACACCCGAACCCGGGTGGAAGTGGGTGCCGCGCTGGCGGACGAGGATCTCACCAGCGGAAACGACCTGACCGCCGAAGCGCTTCACGCCGAGCCGCTGAGCATTGGAATCGCGCCCGTTCCGGGTGGACGATGCGCCCTTCTTGTGTGCCATGTCTCAGTCCCTCTTACTTCGCAGCCGCGGGGATACCGGTGACCTTGATCGCCGTGTACTGCTGGCGGTGACCCTGGCGACGGCGGTAGCCGGTCTTGTTCTTGTAGCGCAGGATGTCGATCTTGGCGCCCTTGTGGTGGTCCACGACCTCGGCCTGGACCTTGATGCCGGCCAGGACCCACGGGTCGCTGGTCACGGCTTCGCCGTCGACAACGAGCAGGGTCGAGAGCTCGACCGTGTCGCCAACCTTGGCAGTGGAAATCTTGTCAACCTCAACGATGTCGCCGACAGCAACCTTGTGCTGGCGACCACCGCTGCGCACGATGGCGTACACGCGGATCTCTCTCTCACTCGGGACGGATGCTCCTGAAGCCAGCCGCTCAGGCAGGCCCCTCGTGAAGAAGGGTCCGCACAGATCCGGATTGGACGAGCGGCCTCTCCGGGCAGGGCCCGGAGGAAGGTGCTCAGGAGCGCGGCGTGCACTCAGACACGCCGACGGTCTAGGTTACGGGGCCGGTACCGGAGGGTCAAACCGGGCCCCGTACGGCCGTGGGCCCCGCCTCTCGGCAGGGGCCCACGGTCGTGCTGTGCCTACTCGGGCGCGGGTCAGGCCTCGGTCGGAGCCGAGACGGACGGCAGCGTCTGCTGCTCGGCCGCCGCGGTCTTCTTCGTCGCCCGCTTCGCCACGGTCTTCTTGGCGGTGGCCTTCTTCGCCACCGTCTTCTTGGCAGCGGCCGTCTTGGCGGTTGCCGCCTTCTTGGCCGGAGCCTTCTTCGCCGTGGTCGTCGCCTTCTTGGCCGGAGCCTTGCGGGCCTTCTTCACGGGCGCCTCGGCCTCGGCCTCGGCGGGGGCCGCCTCGGGCTCCGCGGCGGCCACCGGGGCCGCCTCGACGACCAGGACGGCCGCCTCGGCCGCGCCCGCCGGGGAGCCGGCGGGTGCGGTGGCCTTACGGGTGGCACGGCGGCGCGGACGGGCCGGTGCGGCCTCCGCGACGGGCTCGGCCGGGGTCTCCACGACCACGGGCTCGGGCTCGGCCACGACGACCGGCTCGGGCTCGACGACCGGCTCCGGTGCGACGGCCGGCTCCGCTGCGACCTCGGCCGCAGGGGCCGGGGCCCCCGCCGGAGCGGTCGCCTTACGGGTGGCACGGCGGCGGGTGCGGCCCTTGGGGGCTTCCTCCGCGGCCGGCTCCACGACGGGCTCGGCCTCGGCCACGGGCTCGACGACGGCCTCGACCACTGCCTCCGGCTCCGGCTCCGGCTCTGCCACAGGGGCCGGGGCGGGGGCCGACGCCGCCGGGGCGGCTGCCGCACCGCGCGGGGCGCCCGCCGGAGCGGTCGCCTTGCGGGTGGCGCGACGGCGGTTGCGACGGCCGCTCAGACCTGCCGCGGCCTCGGCCTCGGCCGGGCTGCTGTAGAGCTCCTCGTCGGGGACGAAGGACGGCTCGGGCAGCGCCACGGGGGCGGCGGCCTCCGCGGCGACCTCGGCCTCGGTCTCCACCTCGAAGACCTCGGCGCCCTCGGTCTCGACGGCCTCGATCTCGTGGTCGTGCTCGTGGGTGCGGCCACCGCGGCGCTTGGAGCGCTTGCCGTTGCCACCGCCGCCGATCGCGGCCGGCGTCTCCATGTGCACGATGACGCCACGGCCGTTGCAGTGGACGCAGGTCTCGGAGAAGGACTCCAGCAGACCCTGGCCCACCCGCTTGCGGGTCATCTGGACCAGACCCAGCGAGGTGACCTCGGCCACCTGGTGCTTCGTACGGTCGCGGCCCAGGCACTCCAACATGCGCCGCAGGACCAGGTCGCGGTTGGACTCCAGGACCATGTCGATGAAGTCGATGACGACGATGCCACCCAGGTCGCGCAGCCGCAGCTGGCGCACGATCTCCTCGGCCGCCTCCAGGTTGTTCCTGGTGACGGTCTCTTCGAGGTTGCCGCCCTGACCGGTGAACTTGCCGGTGTTGACGTCGATGACGATCATCGCCTCGGTCTTGTCGATCACAAGCGAGCCGCCCGAGGGCAGCCACACCTTGCGGTCGAGCGCCTTGGCGAGCTGCTCGTCGATCCGGTACGTCGCGAAGACGTCGACCTCGGAGGTCCAGCGCGACAGCCGGTCCGCCAGGTCCGGGGCCACGTGGTTCACGTAGCCGTGGATGGTCTCCCAGGCGCTGTCACCGCTGACGATGACCTTCGAGAAGTCCTCGTTGAAGATGTCGCGCACGACACGGACGGTCATGTCCGGCTCGCCGTACAGCAGGCTCGGCGAAGAGGTCGAGATCTGCTTCGACTTCTTCTGGATGTCCTCCCACTGGGCCTGCAGACGCTCGACGTCGCGGCGCAGCTCGTCCTCGCTCGCACCCTCGGCGGCGGTGCGCACGATGACGCCCGCGTCCTCGGGGACGATCTTCTTGAGGATGGTCTTCAGGCGCGCGCGCTCGGTGTCGGGCAGCTTGCGGCTGATGCCGGTCATCGAGCCCTCGGGCACGTAGACCAGGTAGCGGCCGGGCAGCGAGACCTGGCTGGTCAGGCGGGCGCCCTTGTGGCCGATCGGGTCCTTGGTGACCTGCACCAGGACCGACTGGCCGGACTTCAGGGCGGACTCGATGCGGCGCGGCCCGTTGGCCATGCCGAGCGCCTCGAAGTTGACCTCGCCGGCGTACAGGACGGCGTTGCGGCCCTTGCCGATGTCGATGAAGGCGGCCTCCATCGACGGCAGCACGTTCTGGACCTTGCCCAGGTAGACGTTGCCGACGTACGAGGTGGCTTCTTCCTTGTTGACGTAGTGCTCGACGAGCACGTTGTCCTCAAGGACGCCGATCTGGGTGCGCTCGCCGGACTGCCGGACGACCATCACGCGCTCGACGGCCTCGCGGCGGGCCAGGAACTCGGCCTCGGTGATGATCGGGACGCGGCGGCGGCCCTGCTCGCGGCCCTCGCGGCGGCGCTGCTTCTTCGCTTCCAGACGGGTCGAGCCCTTGATGGACTGGACCTCGTCGGAGGAGGTGGACTCGCTGCGCTCGCGCGCCGGGCGCGGCTCGCGGACCTTGACGACGGTGCGTACGCCGTCCTCCTCGCCCGCCTCGGCGGACTCGGCGGAGGGCTCACCGCTGCGACGGCGACGGCGGCGACGACGACGGCTGGAGCTGGAGCCGAGGGCCTCGTCGGCCTCGTCCTCCTCTTCCTCGTCGGCCTCCTGCTCGGCGGCCTCGGCCTCCTCCTCGACGGACTCGTCGAGGTCGGCGGCCTCGCCGCGACGGCGACGACGGCCACCGCGACGGCGGCGGCGCGACGGGCGCTCGCCCGACTCGTCGCCCTCTTCGAACTCGGCGGACTCCTCTTCCAGCTCGGCCTCGGGCTCCTCCTCGGCGAGCACCTCGGGGAGGGAGACCGGCGCGGACTCGGCGACCGGGGCGGCCTCGACGGCGCCGCGGCCACGACGGCGGCGACGGCCGGCCGGCTGCGGGGCCGGGGCGGTCTCGACCGGGGCGGCGACCTCGGTGAGCTCGTCCTCCTCTTCCTCGACCTCGTCGGCCGGGGCGGCGGCGCGGGCGGCGGCCGCGGCCATGGCCGCGGTCTCGGGGGTCTGGAACATCGGCTCGGCGAAGACGGGAGCCTGGAAGACGGCCACGGCGGGGCGCGCGGCGTGGCGTGCACGGCCCGGGGCGGCGGTTTCCTCGGCCTCGGCTGCGGCCACGGGCTGCGCGGCGGGGGCGGCCGGGGCCGTGGCGCGGGTGGCGCGGCGGCGGCCGCCGCGCTTCGGGGAGTCCACGGCGTCGGCGACGGTCACGGCGCGGGCGGCGGTCTTGGCGGCCGGGGTCTCCTCCGCCACGGGCGCGGCCGCAGCGGCGGCGGGCGCCTCGGGGGCGGTCACGGCGCGGGTCGCACGGCGACGGGCACGCGGGGCCGGAGCAGCGGGCTCCTCGGCGGCGGCGACCGGCGCGGCCTCGACGGGAGCAGCCTCGACCGGCGCGGCCTCGGCCGGCGCGGCCTCGGCCGGCGCGGCCTCGGCCACGGCGGCCGGAGCCTCGGGCGCGGTCACGGCGCGGGTCGCACGGCGACGGGCACGCGGAGCGGGAGCAGCGGCCTCCTCGGCGGCGGCGACCGGCGCGGCCTCGACGGCGGCCTCGACCGGCGCGGCCTCGGCCACGGCGGCCGGAGCCTCGGGCGCGGTCACGGCGCGGGTCGCACGGCGGCGGGTACGGGCCGGGGCGGCGGCCGGAGCGGCCTCCTCGACGGGAGCGGCCACCGGCGCGGCCTCGGCCACGGCGGCCGGAGCCTCGGGCGCGGTCACGGCGCGGGTCGCACGGCGACGGGCACGCGGAGCGGGAGCGGCGGCCTCCTCGACGGCGGCGACCGGCGCGGCCTCGACGGGGGCCTCGGCGGGAGCAGCCGCCACAGCGGCCTCGGGGGCGGTCACGGCGCGGGTCGCACGGCGGCGGGTACGGGCCGGGGCGGCGGCCGGAGCGGCCTCCTCGACGGGAGCGGCCACCGGGGCGGCCGCGGCGGGAGCCGTTTCCGCGGCGACCGGACCGCCGGGCGGGCCGGCGGGCCGGGAAGCGGCGCGGCGACGCCTGCGCGGGGGCAGGTTGTCGCTCGGGCTGCCGCTGTCGGCGCTACCGGCGGTGGTGTTGTCGTTTTCGTTGTTGAGCATGCGGGGTTTCTCCCGTCACGCTCCCGGGCGCCGCGGCTGACTTCCGGTCCGGCACGGTTCCGCCCGATGAGCACGGAACCGGCCTCCGGGGCGCGTTCGCCACACGGGAGCTCAGTTCATGGCCGCCGGTTCCGTACGTGTTGTCCGTACGGCCTGGCGGAAGTCTTCAGGTCTGTGCGCGGCCCGACCCAGGTGGCTCCCGAGTGCCAGGGCTGCGCGACGACGACGATCCCTACGCGGCGGGACCTTCCGGCGCCTTCGCGTCGGCGGCTACGGCGGCCGTGGGTGGGGCGGCCGTGACAGCCTCGCGGTCGGGCGCGAGCGGGTCGGTCACCGTGCCGGACTCCTCGTCGAAGAGCCCCTGCGCCAGCCTGGTCACCGCTGCGGGGACCGGCGGCGCCAGGTCGGCCACAGCTCGGAGACCGGACAGGACGTCGTCGGGTCGCACGGCAGGTGTCAGATGCCGAACAACCAGCCGCAGTATCGCACAAGCATTGTCCAGGGTCCTATCAGCCTGCGCGGGAACCGCTTCCAGACTGACGACGGCGCCCCGGGTGTCGAAGGTCCGCATGCCGTTCTTGGTGCGGCGCTGGACCTCCACGCTCTCGGCGGCGAGGAAGGCAGCCACGGCGCGCTCGGCGTCCGCGTGCTCCACGCCGTCCAGGCGCAGCTCCCACACGGAGGCGGTCAGCCGGTCGGCGAGGCCCGAGGTCCGGGCCTCGACGGCGTCGACGATGTCGAGGCCGACGGGCATCGACTCGTCGAGCAGCTCGCGGAGCTTGGCGGGGTCGCGGGGCTCGGCGAGGGCGATCTCCAGGTACTCGGCCTCGCTGCCGGTCCCGGTCGGGGCGGCGTTCGCGTACGAGACGCGCGGGTGCGGGGTGAAGCCCGCCGAGTACGCCATGGGCACCTCGGAGCGGCGCAGGGCCCGCTCGAAGGCGCGCTGGAAGTCCCGGTGGCTGGTGAACCGGAGGCGGCCGCGCTTGGTGTAGCGCAGACGGATGCGCTGCACCACCGGTGCGGGGGGCGGGCCTTCGGGCTGTCGCTTGCCCAGTGGTTCTTCTCCTTGTGCGGGGCTCCGCGCTCGCGCGTCGCCCTGAGGTCTTTGGGAGCCTGCGGGCCACTCCGTGCCCTCCGGCTCACACCTGCTTGTGCAGGGAGACGTCGGGGGCGGGCGTGTTGCCTGCGGCTGTCGTACTACCCAGAGTACGCGCCCGTGACCTCGCCGGTTCCCGGGGCGGCCCGCCGAACAGCGCCCGCCGCACGTCCGCCCGGGCCTCCCGCACCGCCGTGCGGGCGGTCCGCCAGACCTCCCGGACGACGTGCCCGACGGGAGTGGCGAACTGTCGGTAGACCCAGGCGGCGGGCCGCGCGACGAGTCCGCGCCACAGCCGGACGAGCCCCCGCCCGAGGGCCCGGCTGACCCGCCCGGCCAGGTGCCAGGCGCTGAGCAGCAGCCGCCCGAGGGGCGCGAGCACGTACGCGTACAGCCCGCGCGCGACCCAGCCGATCCCGTGGCCGAGCGGTGTCAGCAGGTACCGGTACACGCCGGCCGCGACCGGCACGACGGCGTACCGCCACAGCGCGACCCACGGCCATACGAACAGCGCCCGGCCCAGCCATGCCAGCGCGGCCCCGATCCCGCGGGCCACCCAGGCGGTCCCCTGGCCGACGGGCACGAGCACGTACCGCCACAGCCCGACCCACGGCCACACGAACACGGCTTTCAGCGCACGCGGCACGAACCAGGCGATCGCCCGCCCGAGGGGGGTGAGCAGGTGGGCGTGGATCCCGGTCGCCACCCAGGTGATCCCCGCCGCGGCGGGCCTGAGCAGGTAGCGCAGCAGCGCGCTGCCGCCGGGCGCCAGGACGTAGCGCCACAGCGCGACCCAGGGCCAGACGAACAGCGCCATCCCCAGCGGCCGGAGCAGGTAGGTGTACACCCCGCGCCCCAGCCGGGCCAGCCCCTGGCCGACCGGCACGAGCACGTACGTCAGCACCCCGCGGCCCAGCCACGCCAGTGCTCGGCCGACGGGGGTCAGGACGTACCGCCACAGACCGACCCACGGCCAGACGAACACCAGCTTCAGCAGGGTCAGCGCCGTCCATCCGAGCGCGCGCAGCACCGGCCGCACGGCGTGCTCGTGGAACCAGCGCAGCCCCTGCCCCACCGGCCCGAGGGCGCGCCGGTTCAGTATCCGGGCGCCGGCGACGAGCAGGTCCCAGACCACCCGCACGGGCAGCACGATCAGCACCGCCACGATCCTGACGGGCACCCGGACGACCCCGACGAGGCAGCCGTCCCCCTGCGGTGACGGCTGTGGTTTCTCCAGTTCCATGAAGGTAGAGACACGCGAGGGACCCCCGCCGTTGCGGCGGGGGCCCCTCGTTGTTCAGGCGTTACTTGACGACCGACAACGGCAGCAGCTTCTTGCCCGTCGGCCCGATCTGGATGCTGGTGTCCATCTGCGGGCAGACACCGCAGTCGAAGCACGGGGTCCAGCGGCAGTCCTCGACCTCGGTTTCGTCGAGGGCGTCCTGCCAGTCCTCCCAGAGCCAGTCCTTGTCGAGGCCCGAGTCCAGGTGGTCCCAGGGCAGGACTTCCTCGTAGGTGCGCTCGCGCGTGGTGTACCAGGCCACGTCCACGCCGTAGGCGGGCAGCGTCTTCTCCGCGGCCTCCATCCAGCGGTCGTACGAGAAGTGCTCGCGCCAGCCGTCGAAGCGGCCGCCCGACTCGTACACGGCGCGGATGACGTCGCCGATGCGGCGGTCACCGCGCGAGAGCAGGCCCTCGACGATGCCCGGCTTGCCGTCGTGGTAGCGGAAGCCGATGGAGCGGCCGTACTTCTTGTCCCCGCGGATCTTGTCCCGGAGCTTGCCGAGGCGCGCGTCCGTCTCCTCGGCCGACAGCTGCGGCGCCCACTGGAACGGGGTGTGCGGCTTCGGCACGAAGCCGCCGATGGACACGGTGCAGCGGATGTCGTTCTGGCCGGAGACCTCGCGGCCCTTGGCGATGACGTTGACCGCCATGTCGCCGATCTGGAGGACGTCCTCGTCGGTCTCGGTCGGCAGGCCGCACATGAAGTACAGCTTCACCTGGCGCCAGCCGTTGCCGTACGCGGTGGAGACGGTCCGGATCAGGTCCTCTTCCGAGACCATCTTGTTGATGACCTTGCGCATGCGCTCGGAGCCGCCCTCGGGGGCGAAGGTCAGGCCGGAGCGGCGCCCGTTGCGGGTCAGCTCGTTGGCCAGGTCCACGTTGAATGCGTCCACGCGGGTCGACGGCAGGGACAGGCCCACCTTGTCGTCGGTGTAGCGGTCCGCGAGGCCCTTGGCGATGTCGGCGATCTCGGTGTGGTCGGCCGACGACAGCGAGAGGAGGCCGACCTCCTCGAAGCCGGTCGCCTTGAGGCCGCGTTCCACCATCTCGCCGATGCCGGTGATGCTTCGCTCCCGCACGGGGCGCGTGATCATGCCGGCCTGGCAGAAACGGCAGCCGCGAGTGCAGCCGCGGAAGATCTCCACGGACATGCGCTCGTGGACGGTCTCGGCGAGCGGGACCAGGGGCTGCTTGGGGTAGGGCCACTCGTCGAGGTCCATGACGGTGTGCTTGGACACGCGCCACGGCACGCCGGAGCGGTTGGGCACGACACGGCCGATGCGGCCGTCCCGCAGGTACTCGACGTCGTAGAAGCCCGGCACGTAGACGTTGCCGGTCTTCGCGAGGCGCAGCAGCACTTCCTCGCGTCCGCCCGGCCGGCCCTCGGCCTTCCAGGTGCGGGTGATCTCGGTCATGTCGAGGACGGCCTGCTCGCCGTCGCCGATGACCGCGCAGTCGATGAACTCCGCGATCGGCTCGGGGTTGAAGGCCGCGTGGCCGCCCGCGAGGACGATGGGGTGGTCGACCGTACGGTTCCTGGACTCCAGCGGGATGCCCGCGAGGTCCAGCGCCGTCAGCATGTTGGTGTAGCCGAGCTCGGTGGAGAAGGAGAGCCCGAAGACGTCGAAGGCACCGACGGGTCGGTGGCTGTCGACGGTGAACTGCGGCACCTTGTGCTCGCGCATCAGCTCTTCGAGGTCGGGCCACACGCTGTAGGTACGCTCCGCGAGCACGCCCTCGCGCTCGTTGAGCACCTCGTACAGGATCATGACGCCCTGGTTGGGCAGGCCGACCTCGTACGCGTCGGGGTACATGAGCGCCCAGCGGACGTCACACTCGTCCCAGTTCTTGACGGTGGAGTTCAGCTCCCCGCCGACGTACTGGATCGGCTTCTGGACGTGCGGAAGCAGGGCCTCGAGCTGAGGGAAGACCGACTCGGTCATCACGCGACTTTCGTGAAGCGGGCAGGGGGCGACTCTCTAGCGTACCCCGGTGCCCGGACGCCCCCGCTCGCCAAGATCACCGGCTACCCGGTGAGGGCCGCCCGGTGCGCCGGGTCCGCGGCGGCCGCCCAGACGTCGGGCAGCTCCCTTTCCCGCCGTTCGGCCAGGGCTTCCTCGCGGGCGTACAGGACTCCCCAGGTGAAGGCCGACTCCCCCGCGCCCGCCGCCTGGGACGCGATGCCGAGCAGGGCGGTGCGGGCGACGACGCTGTCCTGGTGGTCGCCGAGCACGGTCTGGACCGACTTCATGGCCTTGGCCAGCCGTTTCGCCGGCTTGCCCAGCGCCGGCGCCGCCGCTTCGGCCGCGTACCGGGCGCGCTTGGAGGCCTTGCGCGCCTCGTGCAGGGCGAGGTCGCGCTCGTGGCCCGCGTCCATGGCCAGGGCGCCCTCGACGCGGGTGGCCAGGCGCTCGTAGTCGCCGAGGACGGCCTTGGGCAGGGTGTGCGCGGCGGACCGGGTCGAGGCCCCCAGCAGCGGCGGATCGGCCAGCAGTGCGTCGAGGGAGTCCAGCAGGGTCACGTACCGCTTGCCGTCGAGCACGGCGAGGGCGCGGCGCCGCGAGCCGGAGCGGCGGGTGGTGTTCCAGGTCCGCAGGCGGCTGCGGGCCGGGCCCGCGACCAGGGTGCGCGGGAGCTCTCCGAGGCGGGTCCGGATCCGCTCCAGCAGCACCTCCTGGTCGCGGTCGACGCCCAGTTCGGCGGCGAGCCAGCGCAGTTCCTCGCCGATGGGGTCGGTGGCGGTGCGGTCCAGCACCTTGCGGTACGTCTTGAAGGCGCTGCGGAGCCTGCGGGTGGCGACCCGCATCTGGTGGACGGAGTCGGGCAGGTCCCGGCGTACGGCCGGGTCGTGGGCGATCAGGGCGTCGCGCTGTTCGCGCAGGTACGAGAGCACGTGCGCGCCCGCCGTGCCCTCGGCGGGACCGCCCCCGGGCCGGGTCGGGGGCTCGCCGCCCGTCTCGGCGAGTGCGCGGGCGAGCTTCGAGGGGGCGTCGGAGACCCGCAGCCCGGCCGCGGCGAAGGTCTGCTCGACGGCGTCGAGGAGTGCCGGGTCGACCCCGTCGGCGAGTTCCACCTCGACCTCGGTCCAGGAGGCGGTCCGCTCGCCCCGCTCGGCCCTGACGCGGTCGGTGGACAGTTCCGCGAGCAGGGCCCCGTCGGCGTCCAGGAGATGGCTGAGCCGGCGCGAGGAGACCAGCCTGACCTGCGGTTGCAGGGCGGAGTCCCGGACGCGGGAGCGGACCAGGGCGGCCAGGGCGCGCGGGACCGTGTCGCCGAGCGGTGCGCCCACCTCGTCGCGGACCCCGGGCGACACGGGCAGTTTGAGGTGCCAGCCGGCGTCCGCGCCGCCGGTCCGGCGCCGCAGGGTGAGGCCGTCGGCGGCGAGCCGCTGGTCGGGGGTGTCGTAGTAGGTGGCGTCGAGCTCGACGGCCCCCTGGTCGGAGACGGCCGTGATCCCGGCCGTGCCCGTCAGGTCCGGCACCTCGCGCCGGGCCCCTTTGGACTGCTTCTTGTGGGCCCGGGTGAACTCGAATTTCCGCTCGATCTCACGCTTCGTGTCCGCCATAGACCGAACTTAGTCCTGAACGGAACGCGGCGGCAGAGTGAACTCCGGATTAGGCCGACAACGGCCGTTGGACCTTGATCGATTGGAGCAGGCCGATGGCCACCCACACGGCGAACATCGAGGATCCCCCGTAGGACACGAACGGCAGCGGAAGCCCCGCGACCGGCATGATCCCCAGGGTCATACCGATGTTCTCGAAGGCCTGGAAGGCGAACCAGGCGATGATCCCGGCGCAGACGATCGTCCCGTACAGCTCGGTGGTCTCGCGGGCGATCATGCAGGCCCGCCACAGCACGATGCCCAGCAGCGCCAGGATCAGGCCGGCGCCGATGAAGCCCAGCTCCTCCCCCGCGACCGTGAAGACGAAGTCGGTCTGCTGCTCGGGGACGAACTGGCCGGTGGTCTGCGAGCCCTTGAACAGCCCCGAACCCGTCAGGCCGCCGGAGCCGATCGCGATGCGCGCCTGGTTGGTGTTGTAGCCGACGCCCGCCGGGTCGAGCTCGGGGTTGGCGAAGGCCGCGAAGCGGTTGATCTGGTACTCGTCCAGGACGCCGAGCTGCCAGATCAGGACGGCCCCGGCCACGCCCGAGCCGAGCAGGCCCAGCACCCAGCGGTTGGAGGCGCCGGAGGCCAGGAGCACGCCGAGCACGATGACGACCATGACCATGACGGAGCCGAGGTCGGGCATCAGCATGACGATGCCCATCGGTGCGGCCGCGAGGCACAGCGCCTTGACGACCGTGCGGTGGTCGGGGTGGGTCAGGTCGCCCGCGTCCACCCGGGTGGCCAGCAGCATCGCCATGACCAGGATGATCGTGATCTTCACGAACTCGGAGGGCTGGAGGGAGAATCCGCCGCCGATCACGATCCACGCGTGGGCGCCGTTGATGGTGGCGCCGAGCGGGGTGAGCACGGCGAGGATCAGCACCAGCGAGAGCCCGTAGAGGACCGGCACGGCGCCGCGCAGGGTGCGGTGGCCGAGCCAGACGGTGCCGATCATCAGCACGAGGCCGATGCCGGTGTTCAGGGCGTGCCGGGCGAGGAAGTAGTACGGGTCCCCGTTGTTCAGCGAGGTCCGGTTGCGGGTCGCCGACCACACCAGCAGCGCGCCGATGAGGGACAGCGCGAGGGCGGACAGGAGTATCGGCCAGTCGAGCCGGCGCACCACGGAGTCGCGGGCGGTGAGCTTGGCCATCGCCCCGCGCTCGGGCGCGTACCGGGAGACGGAGAACTTGTTGGCGGTCGGCATGTCTTTCGGTCCTCAGTCGTGCTGCGCGGGGCGCTGGGCGGGCGGGCCGGCGAGCGCGGGCGGCGCCGCCTCCTCCGGGGACGGCGGCACGTACGGCCGGATCTCGGGGGAGTCGATGGAGCCGTCGGGGTAGATCTTGGGCAGCTTCGCCTCCGGCCCCAGCAGCAGGGCCTTCTTCAGGTCCTGCTTGCCTTCCATGTCGAGACCGTAGATGGCGTTGTAGATGTTGCGGACGGCGGGGCCGGAGGCTCCCGAGCCGGTGCCGCCCTGGGAGATCGTCATGACGATCGTGAAGTCCTTGGTGTAGGTCGCCAGCCAGGAGGTGGTCTGCTTGCCGTAGACCTGGGCGGTGCCGGTCTTGGCGTGCATCGGGATCTTGTCCATGGGCCAGCCGCCGAACCGCCAGGCGGCGGTGCCGCCGGGCTCGACGACCATGCGCAGGCCGTGGTCGAGGTCGCTGATGGTCTGCGCGTCGACGGGCAGCCTGCCGTGGGCCTGGGGCTTGATCATCTCGATGTGCTTGCCGTCGGGGCTGATCACGGCCTTGCCGACGGTGGGGTCGAAGAGGGTGCCCCCGTTGCTGATGGCGGAGTAGGCGGTGGCCATCTGGATGGGGGTGACGAGGACGTCGCCCTGGCCGATGGCGAAGTTGATGCTGTCGAACGCCTTCAGCTGATTGCCTTCGAGGCAGCTCTCGTAGGCGATCTGCTCGACGTAGGTGCCGCCCTTCTTGCCCTGCTTGCACCAGGAGTCCTTGTTGGCCGCCCAGAAGCTCTTCTTCCACCGGCGGTCGGGGATGCGGCCGCTGACCTCGTTCGGCAGGTCGATCCCGGTCTCGGAGCCGAGTCCGAACTCGCGGGCGGTCCGGTAGAACCAGTCGTGGGCGTCCTTCTTGGGCTTGAGACCGCCGTCGCGGTTCCACTCCTTGTGCCCGAGGGCGTAGAAGACGGTGTTGCAGGAGAACTTGAGGGCCTCGCCGAGGGTGATGGGGCCGTGTCCCTTGGACTCGAAGTTCGCGAAGCTCCGGCCGCCCATGTTGTAGGAGGCGCTGCAGTTGTACTTGTCGTCGAAGGCGTAGCCGGCCCGTACGGCCGCGCTCGCCGAGACAACCTTGAAGATGGAGCCGGCGGGGGCCTGGCCCTGGATGGCCCGGTTGAGCAGCGGGTAGTTGGACTTCTGGCTGGTGAGGTTGGCGTAGTCCTTGCCGGAGATGCCGCCGACCCAGGCGTTGGGGTCGTAGTCGGGCTGGGAGGCCATCGCAACGACGCGGCCGGTCTTGGCCTCCATGACGACGACGGCGCCCGAGTCCGCCTCGTACTTGCGGCCGGTGATGTTGTCGGTCTCGTTGCGGACGACCTTCATCGCCTCTTGGAGCTCGTACTCGGCCACGGCCTGGACCCGGGCGTCGATGCTGGTGATGAGGGTGGATCCGGGTACGCCCGCGTCGGACTGGGTCTGGTGCATGACCCGGCCGAGGTTGTCGACCTCGTACGAGGTGACCGTCGCCTTGCCGCGCAGCTGCCTGTCATAGGTGCGTTCGATGCCGGAGCGGCCGACCTGGTCGGAGCGCAGGTGCGGCGAGTCGGTGTCCTTGGCCTTCTGGATCTCGTCGTCGGTGACCGGCGAGAGGTAGCCGAGCACCTGTGCGGAGCGGGCCCCGCCGGGGGCCGGGTAGCGGCGGACGGCGGTGGGCTCCGCGGTGATGCCGGGGAAGTCCTCCGGGCGTTCGCGCAGTTGCAGCGCCTGCTGCGTGTTGGCTTCGAGGGTGATGGGGATCGGCTGGTACGGGGAGCCGTTCCAGCAGGGCGCGGGGGTCTCGGAGTCGCAGAGGCGGACCTTCTCCATGACCTCCTTGGGGGTCATGTCCAGGACGTCGGCGAGGCGGGTCATGACGCCCTTGCCCTTGTCCTTCATCTTCATCAGGGCCGTGCGGCTGGCCGAGACGACCAGGCGCGTCTCGTTGTCGGCGAGCGGTACGCCCCGGGCGTCGAGGACCGGCCCGCGCACGGCGGGCCGGACGACCCGCTGGACGTGGTTGCTCTTCGCCTCGTGGTAGTACTCCTCGCCGTTTCGGATCTGGAGGTACCACAGGCGTCCGCCGAGGGTGATGAGCATCGAGACGACGAGTACCTGGATGATGACGAGGCGGATCTGCACCCGGGAGGTGCGGCCGGTCTCGGGGATGTTGGTCACGTCCGCTCCCTCCTCAGAGTTTCTTGATGCTCTTCACACCCTTGACGCCCTTGACACCCTTTATCCGGCCGGCCCGGTTGGCGCGGCTGCGCGCGGTCTTCATGCGCAGGCCGCCGCGCTGGCTGCCGATCCGCAGACCGGTGCCGCCGGCCAGCCAGCCGGAGGCGAAGTCCTTGCCCTGCGGCGGGCCGCCGTTGGCCTCGACGGCCATCGGGTCGTTCTCGGAGCGCCGGGCGAGCGCCATGATGAACGGCACCGTGAAGGGGGCGAGCAGCAGGTCGTAGAGGACGGCCGTGAACAGCAGTCCGGTCAGCCCCACGTGCCGGGCGGCGGTGTCGCCGACGAGCGCTCCGACACCGGCGTAGAGCAGCGTGGAGGCGAAGGCGGCGCCCACGACGGTGAGCATCGGGCCCCAGGCCGAGCGGAACCGTCCGCTGTCGGGGCGGACCAGCCCGGCGATGTAGCCGATGACGCACAGGACGAGCGCGTACCGGCCGGCTGCGTGGTCGGCGGGCGGGGCCAGGTCGGCGAGGAGTCCGGCGGCGAAGCCGATGAGGGCCCCGCTGACGTGCCCGTACACGAGTGCGAGGGCGACGACGGTGAGGAGGACCAGGTCGGGCACGGCGCCGGGCAGTTGGAGCCGGCCCAGGACGGAGACCTGGAGGACGAGGGCGACCACGACGAGCGTGCCCGCGAGCAGGATCCGGTTGAAGCGCATGGCGGTCAGCTCCTACTCGTCGGCCGGCTTGCCGGACGCAGTGGCGGACGGGGTGACCGTGACGGTGACCGTCGGGATGGGCTTGGGCGCCTCGGGCTTGGGCGGCAGGACGGCGTCGCGCGGGTCCTCGCGCGGAGGCATCACGACGACGCCGACGATGTCGAGGCGCGAGAAGGAGACGGCCGGCTTCACCCAGACGGTGCGGGTCAGGTCTCCGCGGGAGGGGTCGACCTTGATGACCTCGCCGATCGGCACGCCGGGCACGAAGGGCTTGTTGCCGCGCGAGCCGAAGGTGACGAGCCGGTCGCCGGGGTTGATCCTGGCCTTGCCGTTGAGCATCTGGACGGACATCGCGCGGTCGCCCTGGCCGGTGGCGAAGCCGAGCTCGCCGGTCTTCTCCAGGCGGGTGCCGACGGTGAAGTCCGGGTCGTTGGCGAGCACCACGGTCGCGGTGTCGGGGCCGACGGTGGAGACGCGGCCGACGAGGCCGTCCCCGTTGATGACGGTCATGTCGCGCTCGATGCCGTCCTTGCTGCCGGCGTCGATGGTGACGGTCCAGGAGAAGCCCTGGGCCGCTCCTATGGCGATGACCTCGGCGCCCTTGATGCCGTACTGTCCGGCGCCCGCGCGCTTGAGCATCTCGTCCAGCTCGCGGATCCGGCTGCGGGTCTGGTCGTCGCTGCCCAGCTTGGCCTTCAGGAGGGCGTTCTGGCGCTCCAGCACGGCGATCCGGTCGTGCCGCTCGCCGGAGTCCCGTACCGCCCCTATGGCGTTGGCGACGGGGTCGACGGCGGTCGACACGCCCTTCTCGACCGGGCCGAAGACCGCTGCGGCGGCCTGCCGGGCGCCGTCGACCGGCGACTCCTCGCCTGCCCTGATGTCCACCGTGATCAATGCGAACGCGATGGCGATCAGAAGCACCAGGAGCAGCCGGCTCTCTCGTGTGTCCCTCACGTGCGGCGGCCGTGCCTTCCTCGTCGTAATTCTCTTTTGCCTGTATATCAACGATCCGCCGCACGGGCCCGGTAGCACCCGTACGGCGGATCCTTGTGTTCCGCATGGCCCTCCGGCAGGGAGGGGTGTGTGTCAGCGCCGGGGCTGGGCGTCCAGGACCTGCTGGAGGGCCTCGAACTCCTCGACGCACTTGCCGGAGCCGAGCGCGACGGAGTCGAGCGGGTCCTCGGCGATGTGGATGGGCATGCCCGTCTCGCGGCGCAGCCGCTCGTCGAGGCCGCGCAGCAGGGCGCCGCCGCCGGTCAGGACGATGCCGCGGTCCATGATGTCGCCGGAGAGCTCCGGCGGGCACTTGTCCAGGGTGGTCTTGACCGCGTCGACGATGGCGTTGACCGGCTCCTCGATGGCCTTGCGCACCTCGGCTGCCGAGATGACGACGGTCTTCGGCAGCCCGGACACCAGGTCGCGGCCGCGGATCTCGGTGTGCTCGTCCTTGTCGAGGTCGTAGGCCGACCCGATGGTGATCTTGATCTGCTCGGCGGTGCGCTCGCCGAGGAGGAGCGAGTACTCCTTCTTGATGTGCTGGATGATCGCGTTGTCCAGCTCGTCGCCGGCCACCCGGATGGACTGCGCCGTGACGATTCCGCCGAGGGAGATGACGGCGACCTCGGTGGTGCCGCCGCCGATGTCCACGACCATGTTGCCGGTGGCCTCGTGGACGGGCAGGCCCGAGCCGATGGCGGCGGCCATGGGCTCTTCGATGATGTGCACCTGGCGGGCGCCGGCCTGCGTGGACGCCTCGATGACGGCGCGGCGCTCCACTCCCGTGATGCCGGAGGGCACGCAGACCACGACGCGCGGGCGGGCCAGGTAGCGGCGCTTGTGGATCTTGAGGATGAAGTACCGGAGCATACGCTCGGTGATCTCGAAGTCGGCGATCACGCCGTCCTTCAGGGGCCGGACGGCGACGATGTTGCCGGGCGTCCGGCCGATCATCTTCTTCGCCTCGGAGCCGACCGCGAGAATTCCGCCGGTGTTCGTGTTGATGGCGACCACGGACGGCTCGTTCAGAACGATTCCCCGGCCCCTCACGTACACCAGCGTGTTGGCGGTCCCGAGGTCGATCGCCATGTCACGGCCGATGAACGACATGTTGTTCCCCTTGTTCCCCATGAGGAGCGTCTGGCCTTCCAGTTGATAGCGGCTGCTGTCAGGTCGGCGAGGTGGGTGTGTGGGTGGAGGCCCCATCGTAGTGCCGCAGGTACGGACATCGCGCGACGGGACTCCGGCAATCCCGCCGGAACGGATACCCGTCCCCTTAGTGGTGACGTCGGGTCCTGCACATGCGTTCCCGCTACGGCTCATGAATACCGAAGGGCGACCGAAATTACTTCGGTCGCCCCAGGTCATGAGCGCTATTTGGCTGATGTTGAGTCAGAAAAGAGTGATCACAGCGCCGGGAAGAACAGCTTCAGCTCACGCTCGGCGGACTCCTCGGAATCCGAGGCGTGGATCAGGTTCTCCCGGGTGACGGTGCCGAAGTCGCCGCGGATCGAACCGGGCGCCGCGGCGATCGGGTCGGTGGGTCCGGCCAGCTGGCGGACACCCTCGATCACGCGTTCCCCTTCGACGACCAGGGCGACGACGGGACCGCTGGACATGAAGCCCATGAGGGGCTCGTAGAAGACCTTGCCCTTGTGCTCGCCGTAGTGCGCCTCAAGGGTCTCCTGGTCCAGCGTGCGCAGCTCCAGCGCCGGGATGGTCCAGCCGGCCTTCCGCTCGATGCGGCCGATGATCTCGCCCACCAGACCGCGGCGGACGGCGTCGGGCTTGAGCAGGACGAGGGTGCGCTGGGTCATGTTTCGGCTCCTTGCGGCATACGGGTGCGGTGGGACGAATCTACAGGGCCGTCGGAGGCCGTCGGATCGGTACCCGTCACGCAGCGTCAGGCGCGGTCGGCGGCGCCGCCGATTCCTGCGCCGCGGCCCAGCGGGCCTTGATCGAGTCGATCTTGCGGCCGTAGTGCACCGAGCACCACCACAGTGCCGCGAACGCCGTTCCGAGGATGAACATCATCGGTACGACCAGCCCGCTCAGGAACAGACCGATCTGGAGCGCCCACCCGATCTGCACGGCCCCGGGCCGCGAGAGCATCCCGCACAGCAGGACCGACAGCAGCATGGCGATCCCGCAGACCGTCCAGACCGCCGCCTGCGTCAGGTCCGGGTTCTTCATCGCCACGAGTCCCGCGAACCCGATCACGAAGAACTCGGCGATCAGCGTGCTCGCACACAGTGTGCGCATCCTCAGCCCCTCCCCAGCAGCAGGCGGGCCTCGCCCACCGTGATCACGGACCCGGTCACCAGGACACCGGCCCCGCCGTACTCGGCCTCTTCCTCCGCCAGGGTGATCGCCGCCTCGATGGCGTCGTCCAGCCGCGGCTCCACCTGCACCCGGTCCGGCCCGAAGACCTCCACCGCGATCGCGGCGAGCTCGTCGGCCCCCATCGAGCGGTGGCTGGAGTTCTCCGTCACCACCACCTCCGCGAGGATCGGCTCGAAGGCCTCGAAGAGCCCCCGCACGTCCTTGCCCTCGCTGGCGCCGACCACGCCGATCAGCCGGCTGAAGCCGAAGGACTCGGTGACCGCCTCGGCCGTGGCCGCCGCGCCCGCCGGGTTGTGCGCCGCGTCCAGGACCACCGTCGGGCTGCGCCGCACGACCTCCATCCGGCCCGGCGAGGTCACCGAGGCGAAGGCCTTGCGCACCGTGTCGGCGTCCAGCACCCGCGCGCCGTCGCCGCCGACCCCGAAGAAGGCCTCGACCGCGGCCAGCGCCACGGCCGCGTTGTGCGCCATGTGGGCGCCGTACAGCGGCAGGAAGATGCCGTCGTACTCGCCGCCCAGCCCGCGCAGCGTCAGCTGCTGGCCGCCGACGGCGACCTCGCGGGTCACCACGCCGAACTCCATGCCCTCGCGGGCCACCGTCGCATCGACCTCGACGGCCTTCTTCAGCAGCACCTGCGCCGCGTCCACCGGCTGCTGCGCCAGGATCACGGTGGCGCCCTGCTTGATGACCCCGCCCTTCTCCTGCGCGATCTCGCCCGGCGTGGAGCCGAGCCGGTCCGTGTGGTCCAGGCTGATCGGGGTGACCACCGCGACCGAGCCGTCGATCACGTTGGTCGCGTCCCAGCTGCCGCCCATGCCGACCTCGACCACGGCGGCGTCCACCGGGGCGTCCGCGAAGGCCGCGTAGGCCATGCCGGTGAGGACCTCGAAGAACGACAGCCGGTACTGCTGGGCCGCGTCCACCATCTCCACGTACGGCTTGACGTCGTGGTAGGTCTCCACGAACCGCTCGGCGGTGATCGGCGCCCCGTCCAGGCTGATCCGCTCGGTGATCGACTGCACGTGCGGGCTGGTGTAGCGGCCCGTGCGCAGCTCGAAGGCGTTCAGCAGGGCCTCGATCATGCGGGCCGTGCTGGTCTTGCCGTTGGTGCCGGTGACATGGATGGACGGGTACGCGCGCTGCGGCTCGCCCAGTACGTCCATCAGCGCCGCGATCCGCGACACCGACGGCTCCAGCTTGGTCTCGCCCCAGCGGGCGGCCAGCTCCTGCTCCACCTCCTGCAGCGCCTTCGCCACCTCGGGGTCGACGGGCGCCTGGGGCACCGGGTCGCCCTGGGGCGGGCCGGCCTGGGCGCGCAGGGTGCGGCTGCCCGCCTCGATCACCGCCAGGTCGGGGTCACGGTCGGACTCTGCCGCCACGATCCGGTCGAACTCGTCGGGTCCGGCGGAACCGTCGAAGGGGCCGTCGTGGCTGTCGGGCTGCTGCTCACTCACGGAGCCCAGTCTACGGACGCGGACCCCAAGGACTTTCGGCCCGGCCGTTTCGGGACCTTCGGCGACGGAAGCGACCGTATCGTTATGCAAGCCTTGCGGGCAGGAGATTGGGGAACAAATGCCGCAGGCCAGCACCAACAAGACAGCATCCAGCCGCGACATAGGGATAGACCTCGGGACGGCCAACACGCTCGTCTATGCGCGGGGGCACGGCATCGTCCTGAATGAGCCGTCCGTGGTCGCCGTCAAGGCGGGCACGACCACGGCCCTGGCCGTAGGCGCCGAGGCCAAGGAGACCATCGGCCGCACCCCCGGCTCCATCACCGCGATCCGCCCCCTCAAGGACGGCGTGATCTGCGACTACGAGGCCGCCGAGGAGATGATCCGGCACTTCGTCCGCAAGGCCGTCCCCGGCCGCCGGACCCGCACCCGGATGGTGATCTGCGTACCGTCCGGGGTGACCCCCGTCGAGCGGCGGGCCATCGTCCACGCCTCCACCCGGGCCGGCGCCAAGGTCGTGCACCTGATCGAGGAGCCCATGGCGGCCGCGATCGGCGCCGGACTGCCGGTGTCCGAGCCGCGCGGCTCGATGGTCGTCGACATCGGCGGCGGCACCTCCGAGGTCGCCGTCATCTCGCTGGGCGGCATCGTCACCTCCCAGTCGCTGCGCGTCGGCGGGGACCGGCTGGACGCCGCGATCATGGACTATGTGCGCAAGGAGCACTCGCTGCTCATCGGCGAGCGCTCCGCCGAGGACATCAAGGTGGGCATCGGCTCGGCCTGGCCCGTGCCCGGACAGCCCGAGCTGGAGACCCGCACCTTCACCGTGCGGGGCCGCGAGAAGGTCGGCGGCATGCCCAAGACGCTCCAGCTCGCCGCCACGGACGTGCGGGCCGCGCTCGACGAGCCGATCGAGGCGATCATCGCCGCGGTGCGCACCACCCTGGAGGAGTGCCCGCCGGAACTGTCCGGCGACGTGATGGAACACGGCATCGTCCTGACCGGCGGCGGCGCACTGCTGCCCGGCCTGGACCTGCGCATGGCCTCCGCGACCGGCATCCCGGTCTTCGTGGCGGACGACCCGCTGGACTGCGTGGCGCTGGGCTCCGGCAGGTGCGTGGAGGACCTGGACACCCTGAGCAGCCTGCTGGCCCCGGCCCGGGCCTGACCGGCTCGGGACGGGCCGCGCGGCTCAGCCGCGCGGGAGGGTGGCCACGACCTCGTACGCGTCCGGGGTGCGCGTCGCCTTCAGGTCCCCGCCCAGGCTGCGCACGCGCTCCGACATGCTCGCCGTGCCCGAGCCCGCCGAGACCGGGGCCCTGGTCGGGCTCCGGTCGGGCAGGCCGTTGCGCACGGCGATCCGCAGCCGGTCCCCCTCCGCCGTGATCGACACCTCGATGGTCTCGCCGCGGGCGTGCTTGGCCGCGTTGGTCAGGCACTCCTGCACCACCCGGTAGACCGCCGCCTGCCGCAGCGGCGACACCCCGTTCACGTCCGGGTCCATGGCCAGCCGTACGGGCGAACCGGCCCGGCCGCTCTCCTCCGCGAGCGCCGCCAGCCCGTCGACGCCCGGGGTCGAGGCCCGCTCCCCCCGCTGCACGATGATCTCGTTCAGCACCAGGTGGGCCCGGCGCGCCGTGTCCGCGAGCTCCTCGAAGTCCTTCGCGTACGCCGTCTCCCGCGCCCGCATCGACAGCACCTCGGAGCGCACCGTGAGCAGCGTCAGCTCCCGCCCGACGAAGTCGTGGACGTCGCGTGCGACCGAGGTCCGCTCCTGCTGGACGGCCTGGAACACGGCGGACTCGGCCCGCCGGGCGGCGATCTCGCGCACCAGGTCGTGCCGGTAGGCGGCGATGCCCACGGCCGAGGCGAGCACCCCGATGGGCACGACGAGGCTGAGGAAGGAGCTGAGGGTCTCGACCCGCTGCTCGGGCCAGTCCGGCACTCTGAACAGCACCAGCGCGAAGGCCACGTACCCGAGGGTGGCCAGGATCCCGGCCCGGCGCCCGCGGTAGCGGCCGACCGAGTAGAGCGCGAACTGGATCAGGGTGAGCTCGTGGAGCCAGCCGATGAAGAGCAGCGCGGCGAGGAACGAGACCCACGGCGCCCGGCGCCGCACCAGCAGGCTCGCGCAGCCCGCGGCGAGCACGAAGGCGGCGGCGGGGCCGCTGAGCGAGTTGTCGGCGGCCGCCAGACCCGGCAGGTCCAGCGCCATCAGGGCGAAGCAGCTCAGTGCCGCCAGCACGTCCAGCGTCCGCGGTGACCCGGACCAGCCCTCGCTGAGCCGGCGGCCGGTGGCCGCGGCCCAGTTGAGCGCCGAGGCGACGGGCTTGACGTGCATGTCCCCCATCATCCGTCGTCGGCGGCCGCGATCCGATCCAGCCAACGCCGCAAATGGAGTGATATACCGCACTCCAGTCATCACGGAAAGGGGCCGGAAGGCCCTGCGGGCCGCGACCTTCCGCCCTGCCGGGGGGCGCCGCGGCTCTCGTAGCGTCGAAAGAATGACGACCGATGACACCCGCCCCGTCCGTACCTCCCTGGGTACGGCACTGCTCCTGCTGATCGGTGGCCTGATCGGCACGCTGGCCTCGGCCGTCCTCACGTACGACCGCATCCGCACCCTGGAGGACCCGCTCTTCACACCCGGATGCAATGTCAACGCGGTCCTCAGCTGCGGCGACGTGATGACCACCTGGCAGAGCAACCTGCTGGGCTTCCCCAACATGCTGCTCGGCATCGCCGGCTTCGCGGCGCTGGCGGGTCTGGGCGCGGCCCTCGTGGCCGGCGCCGCGTTCCCCCGCCGGCTGTGGCTCGTCCTGTGGGCCGCGACCGCCGCGGGCTTCGCCTTCACCGTGTGGCTGATCAGCCAGTGCCTGTACGTGATCGGGGCGCTCTGCCCGTGGTGCATGGTCGTCTGGGCGGTGATGATCCCGCTGTTCTGGTACGTCACCCGGCAGCTGGCCGCGCCCGGCTCACGGCTGCGGGCGGTCCCCCACTGGCTGGTCCCGGCCGCCCTGTACGCGGTGCTCGCCGGGCTGATCCTCGGACAGTTCGGCACCCGCCTGCTGTGATGCCGGCCCCGGCACGGGGAAGGCATACGGGGAAGGCCCCCACATCGACCGACGGTGTGGGGGCCTTCCCTGTGTGCTCTGCCTTCGTACGGGCTGCTAGGCGGCGGGCAGCGCGTCCAGCTGGGCCTGGAGCCGGGCGATGTCCGCCTCGGCCTTGGAGAGCCGGCCCTTGATCTTGTCCACGACGTTGTCGGGAGCCTTGGCGATGAACGCCTCGTTCCCGAGCTTCGCCTCCGCCTGCTGCTTCTCCTTCTCGGCGGCGCCCAGGTCCTTGGTCAGGCGCTTGCGCTCCGCCGGGATGTCGATGGTGCCCGACAGGTCGAGCGCGACCGTGGCACCGGCGACGGGCAGGGTCGCGGTGGCGCTGAAGCCGTCGCCCTCCGGCTGGAGGCGCAGCACCTGGCGGATGGCGGCCTCGTGGGCTGTCAGCGAGGTGGCGGACAGGTCCAGGCGGGCCGGGACCTTCTGCTTGTCGTCGAGCCCCTGCTCCTTGCGGAACCGGCGGACCTCCCGGACCAGGCTCTGGACGGCCTCGATCTCGGCCTCGGCGGCCGCATCGCGGAATCCACCCGGGGCGTCGGCCCCAGGAACGGACACGGACTTCGGCCAGTCGGCGATCACGAGGGACTCACCGCCGGTCAGCGCGGTCCACAGCGTCTCGGTGACGAAGGGAACCACCGGGTGCAGCAGCCGCAGCATGACGTCGAGGACCTCGCCGAGGACCCGGGCGGAGGCCTTGGCCGGCTCGCCGCCCGCGAAGAAGGTGGTCTTCGACAGCTCGACGTACCAGTCGAAGACCTCGTCCCACGCGAAGTGGTAGAGGGCGTCCGACAGCTTCGAGAACTGGTAGTCCTCGTAGAACGCGTCGGCCTGAGCGACCGTCTCGTTCAGCCGGGACAGGATCCAGCGGTCGGTCGCCGACAGCTGCTCGACCGGCGGCAGGTCGCCCTCGATCGTGGCGCCGTTCATCATCGCGAAGCGCGTGGCGTTCCAGATCTTGTTGGCGAACTTGCTGGAGGCCTGGACCCAGTCCTCGCCGATCGGGACGTCGACGCCCGGGTTGGCGCCGCGGGCCAGGGTGAAGCGGACGGCGTCGGAGCCGTACTTGTCCATCCAGTCCAGCGGGTTCACGGCGTTGCCGAAGGACTTCGACATCTTCTTGCCGCGCTCGTCGCGGACCATGCCGTGCAGGGCGATGGTGTGGAACGGCGGGGTGCCGTCCATCGCGTAGAGGCCGAACATCATCATCCGGGCGACCCAGAAGAAGAGGATGTCGTAGCCGGTGACCAGGACGGAGTTCGGGTAGAACTTCGCCAGGCTCTCGGTCTGCCGCGGCCACCCGAGCGTGGAGAACGGCCACAGGCCCGAGGAGAACCAGGTGTCGAGGACGTCGGTGTCCTGGGTCCAGCCCTCGCCCGCGGGCGGCTGCTCGTCCGGTCCGACACAGACGACCTCGCCGTTCGGGCCGTACCAGACGGGGATGCGGTGGCCCCACCACAGCTGGCGCGAGATGCACCAGTCGTGGAGGTTGTCGACCCAGTCGAAGTACCGCTTCTCCATCTCCTGCGGGTGGATCTTGACCTTGCCGTCGCGAACCGCGTCACCGGCGGCCTTCGCGAGCGGACCCACCTTGACCCACCACTGCATGGACAGGCGCGGCTCGATGGTGGTCTTGCAGCGCGAGCAGTGGCCCACGGAGTGGGTGTACGGGCGCTTCTCGGCGACGATGCGGCCCTCGGCGCGCAGTGCGGCGACGATGGCGGAACGGGCCTCCAGCCGGTCCAGGCCCTGGAAGGGGCCGTGGGCCGTGATGATGGCGTGCTCGTCCATGACGGCGAGGTTCGGCAGGCCGTGACGCTGGCCGATCTCGAAGTCGTTGGGGTCGTGCGCCGGGGTCACCTTGACGGCGCCGGTGCCGAACTCCGGGTCGACGTGCTCGTCGGCGACGATCGGGATGCGGCGGCCGGTCAGCGGCAGCTCGATCTCGGTGCCGACCATGTGCTTGTAGCGCTCGTCCTCGGGGTGGACGGCGACGGCCGTGTCGCCCAGCATCGTCTCGGCGCGGGTCGTCGCGACGACGATGGAGTTCTCACCCTCGCCGTAGCGGATGGAGACGAGCTCGCCGTCGTCGTCCTGGTACTCGACCTCGATGTCCGAGATCGCGGTGAGGCAGCGCGGGCACCAGTTGATGATGCGCTCGGCGCGGTAGATCAGCTCGTCGTCGTAGAGCTTCTTGAAGATGGTCTGGACGGCCTCGGAGAGGCCCTCGTCCATGGTGAAGCGCTCGCGCGACCAGTCGACGCCGTCGCCGAGGCGACGCATCTGGCCGGAGATCTGACCGCCGGACTCGCCCTTCCACTGCCAGACGCGCTCGACGAACGCCTCACGGCCCAGGTCGTGGCGGGACTTGCCCTCCTTGGCGAGCTCGCGCTCGACGACGTTCTGGGTCGCGATGCCGGCGTGGTCCATACCGGGCTGCCACAGGGTCTCGAAGCCCTGCATGCGCTTGCGGCGGGTCAGGGCGTCGATCAGCGTGTGCTCGAAGGCGTGGCCCAGGTGGAGCGAGCCCGTGACGTTCGGCGGCGGGATGACGATGGTGTACGGAGGCTTCTCGCTCTTCTCGTCGGCCTCGAAATACCCACGCTCTACCCAGCGCTCGTAGAGCTTCCCCTCTACGTCGGCCGGCGCGTACGTGGTCGGCAGTTCGGAGTTGGGGGCGCTGGGTGTCTGCGTGTTCTCGGTCACGGGGCACAGTTTAGAGCCGTAACAGTCCAGTCATGAAACCGGCTTTCCCGGGACCCGCGGCCCTGCGCGGCTTCGGCTTCCGACAGGATGTGAGAAACGGATAAGCAACCTCACAGGGGGACGCGGGATGAGTTACAACCAGCCGGGACCGTACGGGCAGCAGCCGCAGCAGCCGGGACCCTACGGGCAGCAGCCCCCGCAGGCACCGGGACCGTACGGGCAGCCCGCCCCCCAGCCCGGTTACGGCTACCCGCAGCAGCCGGGCGTACCGCCGCAGGGATACCCGCAGCAGCCCGGGTACCCCCAGCAGCCCCCGCAGGGCGGCTACGGCTACCCCCAGCAGCAGGCCCCGTACGGCGGGCAGCCCCCGAAGAAGTCCAAGGCGGGCGTCATCATCGCGGTGGTCGTCGCGGTCGCGGTGGTCGCGGGCGGCGGGTACTGGTTCCTGAACAAGGGTGCCGGCAACGGCGATGTCTCAGCTGACACCAAGGGTTACAAGATCGTCCCGCCGGCGACGGTGAACGACTTCAAGAAGAGCGCCAAGGCAGGCGACAGCACCATGGACGACAACGAGAAGAAGGAGACCGAGGCGATCGGGATCAAGAACCCGACCAAGGTCAGCCAGGGGTACGAGATCACCAACCCCGCCAAGCCCCTAGAGGGCAAGTCCCTCAGCTTCTCCGGGTTCTACGGCGAGATCGCCGACCCCGCGAAGACCCTCGACGCCTCCTTCCAGCTGATGAAGACCTCCAGCCTCACGAAGGAGGACAAGGACGCCGATGTGCAGTTCATCGGCTCCCCGGAGACCTTCAAGCCCGCTGGCTTCAGTGGTGCGCTGATGAAGTGCCAGGAGGTGAAGATCGTCTCCAAGAAGCCCTCCACCAACCCGCTGCAGCCCAAGGAAATCACGATGCCGATGTGCATCTGGACGGACTACAGCACCATGGGCATGACCATCGGCATCGACATCGGCAAGGTGATGACAGGCGGCAAGGGCTACACCCTGGCCCAGACGGCCGATCTGAACGCGAAGCTCTACGCCACCGCGCGCGTCAAGGCCTGACAAGCCAGCGCCCGGCACGGGCAGTTACAGCCCGGCAGGGGAGTTGGCGCTCTGCACGTTCGGACCGACCACATAGCCGGTTGAATGCAGGTAGTACTGACAATCGCCCTGATCGGCCGACGCCGGCGAAGCCGCCACCAGCGGCAGCCCGGTAGCGGCGACTGCCACCGCCAGGACTCCCATCACACGGTTCAACTTCACGCTCTTATCCCTCGATCGGAAACGGCTCGAGGGGGAGCCGATCAAGGAAATAACCTCCACACCAGACAGAGTCGAAAATTTGTCTGATTATCCTTGAAGGTGGTCCAGAAACAGAAGGGGCGCCCCCGGTCGGGGGCGCCCCTTCTGCTCCGCGTACCGCCTTGCGGCTACGCCGACTTCTCGTGCGGGCCCTGGTCCTTCGGGACGATCCGCGGGACCAGCGTCGGGTTGACGTTGGAGCGGACCACGTCCGCGGTGATGACCACGCGGGCCACGTCCTTGCGGGACGGGACCTCGTACATCACCGACATCAGGACTTCCTCCATGATGGCGCGCAGGCCGCGCGCGCCGGTCTGGCGGAGGATCGCCTGGTCCGCGATGGCTTCCAGCGCCTCGCGCTCGAAGTCCAGCTCGACACCGTCGAGTTCGAACAGCCGCTGGTACTGCTTCACCAGGGCGTTGCGCGGCTCGACGAGGATCTGGAGCAGGGCCTCGCGGTCGAGGTTGTGCACGGAGGTCAGGACGGGGAGGCGGCCGATGAACTCGGGGATCATCCCGAACTTCACCAGGTCCTCCGGCATGACCTCCTGGAACTGGTCGCTCGCCTCGATCTCGCGCTTCGAGCGGATGGTCGCCCCGAAGCCGATGCCCTTGGCGCCCGCACGCGACTCGATGATCTTCTCCAGGCCGGCGAAGGCGCCGCCCACGATGAAGAGCACGTTCGTCGTGTCGATCTGGATGAACTCCTGGTGCGGGTGCTTGCGGCCGCCCTGCGGCGGGACGGAGGCGGTCGTGCCCTCCAGGATCTTCAGCAGGGCCTGCTGAACGCCCTCGCCGCTCACGTCGCGGGTGATCGACGGGTTCTCGCTCTTGCGGGCGACCTTGTCGATCTCGTCGATGTAGATGATCCCGGTCTCGGCCTTCTTGACGTCGTAGTCGGCCGCCTGGATCAGCTTGAGCAGGATGTTCTCGACGTCCTCGCCGACGTATCCGGCCTCCGTCAGCGCCGTCGCGTCGGCGATGGCGAACGGGACGTTGAGCATGCGGGCGAGCGTCTGGGCCAGCAGCGTCTTGCCCGAGCCCGTCGGGCCCAGCAGCAGGATGTTGGACTTCGCGAGCTCGATCGCGTCGTCACGGCCCTGCGCGCCGCCGTTCTCGCCGGCCTGGACCCGCTTGTAGTGGTTGTACACCGCTACCGAGAGCGCCTTCTTCGCCGGCTCCTGGCCGACGACGTAGCTCTCCAGGAACTCGTAGATCTCACGAGGCTTGGGGAGTTCCTCCCACCGGACCTCGGAGGTCTCCGCGAGCTCCTCCTCGATGATCTCGTTGCAGAGGTCGATGCACTCGTCGCAGATGTACACACCGGGTCCTGCGATGAGCTTCTTCACCTGCTTCTGGCTCTTTCCGCAGAACGAGCACTTGAGCAGGTCGCCGCCGTCACCGATGCGTGCCACGAGGTGCTTCCCCTTCGCCTGGGAGACGCCTGGTTCAGCGCTCCTGGTGCCTCATATCCGACGGTACCTTGCCGGGGGCCCCGTGCGGGGCCCCCTTGACGTGGTTCACATCGCCGAATGCGGCTGTGTGCCCACGCCAACTGGCGGCAAGGATCAGGCCGAGCTCTTGCGGGTGGAGATGATCTGGTCGATCAGGCCGTAGGCCAGAGCGTCCTCGGCCGTGAGGATCTTGTCGCGCTCGATGTCCTCGCGGATCTTCTCCAGCGGGGTCGTCGAGTGCTTGGCCAGCATGGACTCCAGCTGGTCGCGCATGCGCAGGATCTCGTTGGCCGCGATCTCCAGGTCGGAGAGCTGCTCACGGCCGGTGCCGCCGGAGGGCTGGTGGATCAGCACTCGGGCGTTCGGCAGGGCCATGCGCTTGCCGGGGGTACCGGCGGCGAGCAGGACCGCGGCGGCGGAGGCCGCCTGGCCCATGCAGACCGTCTGGATGTCCGGCTTCACGAACTGCATCGTGTCGTAGATCGCCGTCAGCGCGGTGAAGGAGCCGCCGGGGCTGTTGATGTAGATCGAGATGTCGCGGTCCGGGTCCATCGACTCCAGGCACAGCAGCTGCGCCATGACGTCGTTGGCCGAGGCGTCGTCGATCTGCACGCCGAGGAAGATCACGCGCTCCTCGAAGAGCTTCGCGTACGGGTCGTACTCGCGCACGCCCTGCGAGGTGCGCTCGACGAAGCGCGGGATGACGTAGCGGTTGTCCACCTGAGCGCCGGTGTAGAGGCCGCTCGCGGGAGAGAGGTTGTTCATGTGCATCTGGGTGTTCACCATCCTGGTGGCGTTCTGCGGGCTGTCGGCTGCTGGGTACTGACGGTGTGCTCCGGGATCAGGCCCCGGTGCCGCCGCCGCCCGGAACGTTGGACGCGGCCGAGATGATCTCGTCGATGAGGCCGTACTCCTTGGCCTCCTCGGAGGTGAACCAGCGGTCGCGGTCACCGTCACGGATGATCGCCTCGACGGTCTGGCCCGAGTGGAACGCGGTGATCTCGGCCATGCGCTGCTTGGTGCGCAGCAGGTACTGGGCCTGGATCTTGATGTCCGACGCGGTGCCACCGATGCCGGCGGAGCCCTGGTGCATCAGGATGTCGGTGTTCGGGAGGGCGAAGCGCTTGCCCTTGGCGCCGCCGGTCAGCAGGAACTGGCCCATCGAGGCCGCCATGCCCATGCCGATGGTGACGACGTCGTTCGGGATGTACTGCATGGTGTCGTAGACGGCCATGCCGGCCGTCACCGAGCCACCGGGGCTGTTGATGTACAGGTAGATGTCCTTCTCCGGCTCGGCGGCCAGGAGGAGGAGCTGCGCCGTGATCTTGTTCGCGATGTCGTCGTCTACCTGCTGGCCGAGGAAGATGATGCGCTCGCCGAGCAGCCGGTTGTAGACATGGTCGCCGAGGCCGCCACCGATGGACGGCTCACCCGCGGCGTAAGGCTTCAGATTCGTCACGTATCCACCTGCTCGTCTCCGACGGCCACATGCCGTCTCAGCGTCTTGTTCTGGGGCGCGGACCGGCCGTGCGGACGATGCCCACCGGCTTCGGGTACTCCCGTGCCCTCGTATTCATGGACCCTAACGCGCAGGTCGGACAACGCCATCCCGCTTCCCGAACTGTTCGCTCGGAGCGCAAGGTACGGGGGCCCTTGAAACGGTGTGCGGAAGGGCCCGGACGCGACTGCGTCCGGGCCCTTCCGGCACTGCTCAGCGGGTCTCGCGCGGGGCGGGACCCGAGGTGCTACTTGGCCTCTTCGGCCGCGGCCTCGGCGCCACCGTCGACAGCGTTCTCGACGGTCTCGGCGGCCTGCTCCACCTCGTCCTCGTCGTCGGAGAGGTCGACGACCTCACCCTTCGTGTCGACGACCTTGGAGGCCTCGACGACGACCGCGAGGGCCTTGCCGCGGGCGACCTCGCCGACGAGCATCGGGACCTGGCCACCCTCGACGACGGCCTGGGCGAACTGGTCGGGGGACATGCCGGAGGAGGCGGCGCGGCGCATGAGGTGCTCGGTGAGCTCCTCCTGGTTGACGCCCAGCTTCTCCTTGTTGACCAGCGCGTCGAGGACGAACTGGGTCTTGATGCCCTTGATCGCCTGCTCGGAGGTCTCGGCGTCGAACTCCTCGCGGGTCTTGCCCTGGATCTCGAGGTACTTGTCGAGGTCGAGACCCATCTGGCCGAGCTGGTGGTGCTCCAGGTTGTGCGTGCGGGTCTGGACCTCGTCCGCGAGGAGCTTCTCGGGGATCGGGACCTCGACGAGCTCCAGCAGCTTCTCCAGGACGCGCTCCTGGGCCTGCGTGGCCTGGTCGTACTGCTTCATGTTCTCGAGGCGCGTACGGCTGTCGGCCTTGAGGGCCTCGATGGTGTCGAACTCGCTCGCCATCTGCGCGAACTCGTCGTCCAGCTCCGGCAGCTCGCGGGCGGAGACCTTGGTGACCTTGACGGTGACCTCGGCGTCCTTGCCCTCGGCGGAGCCGCCCTTCAGCTGGGAGGTGAAGGTGGCCTCGCCACCGGCCTCCAGGCCCTTGACGGCCTCGTCGATGCCTTCGAGGAGCTCGCCCGAGCCGATGGTGTAGGAGACGTCGGTGGCGACACCGTCCTCCAGCACCTCGCCGTCGACCTTGGCCTCCAGGTCGATGGTGACGACGTCGCCGTCCTCGGCCGCGCGCTCGACGTCCTTGGTGGACGCGAAGCGGCCGCGCAGCTGCTCGACCGACTTCTCGACGTCCTCGTCGGAGACCTCGATGGCGTCGACCTCGACCTCGATGCCGGAGTAGTCCGGGATCTCGATCTCGGGGCGCACGTCGACCTCGGCGGTGAAGGCCAGCAGCTCGCCGTCCTTCAGCTCCGTGATGTCGACCTCGGGCTGGCCCAGCGGGTTCAGGTCGGCCTCGTTGACGGCCTCGGTGTAGAACTTCGGGAGGGCGTCGTTGACGGCCTCCTCCAGCACCGCACCGCGGCCGAAGCGCTGGTCGATGACGCGGGCAGGGATCTTGCCCTTGCGGAAGCCCTTCACCGTGACCTGCTGGTTGATCTTCTTGTACGCCGCGTCGAGGCTGTCCTTGAGCTCCTCGAAGGGCACCTCAACAGTGAGCCGAACCCGAGTCGGGTTCAGGGTCTCCACGGCGCTCTTCACGGTTCGGTCTCCTTGTGGCTGACTGCTGGGGATTCTGCCGTCGCGCTGAGATTCAGCGGTTCGGCGGACTTCGGCCCGGTACATCAGACACACGGGCACGCAGCTTGCATAGTAACCGCAAGCGGCAATCAGCCCACAACGCGATCATGACGATGAGCGGTGGTGGTGGTCGGGGTGGCCGGATTCGAACCGACGACCTTCCGCTCCCAAAGCGGACGCGCTACCAAGCTGCGCCACACCCCGTCGGTGCGACACGTAGGGTACATGCCCGGAGACACTCCGACGCCCCTGGTTTACGGGAAGGCCTCGCGCGAGCCACGCGCGACTCCGAAATGCGGTGTGCGATCCCCCGCCGCGACCCGCTAGGATGCTGTCCGTGCCGCGGTCCTCGGACCTGCGGCGCACGCGTTGCGGGTGTAGCTCAATGGTAGAGCACTAGTCTTCCAAACTAGCTACGCGGGTTCGATTCCCGTCACCCGCTCCAAACGGCTCAGGGCCAGGTCAGAGGATGTTTCCTCGATCTGGCCCTGATGCATTTCCGGGGCGGTGCGACGACCAGTGGGGGCGCTCACGCCTCGGGATAGGGTGCCGGGACGATGGTGCAGGCATTCTCGCAGGCCGGGGGACCAAGTAGTGGCTCAGCAGGTCGATTTGACCCACCTTCCAATGGACTTCGGGCGGCCTGTCGAGCTGTTCGCCTACATCATCGGACACAGTCAGCTGCTGCTCAGGGGGCGGCAGGATGACGAGCAGGGCCTCTCGACGACGCTCGAAGTGCTCTTCAAGGACGTCAGCGCCCTGTCCGTCCGGGCGTACTACCCCTCGCTGACCCTGCGCGACGCATCCGGCGAGGAAGAGGCGGAACTGCGTGAAGCGGTTCCGGACCCTTGGTGCGACGCGCGGGCCTTCGTCCTCGGTGAGCGGTTGCTGGGCGGGTTCGTGGTCGCCGGCGCCGTGTACTGGGGGGAGTCCTCCGCTCCGGAGACGTACAGCAGCTTCCTCGTCCCCGAGTACGAACTGCCACGGCTTGATATGGACCAGCCCCGTCCGACTGAACCTCGGACGATCTTCAAGCCTTACCCGCGGCACCGGTAGGGGCAATGCCTCAGGGCCAGGTCAGAGGGTGTTTTCCTCCGCCTGGCCCCGGCGCGTTTCTAGAGCTTGATGCCCGCGATGGTGTCCGCGAGGGAGTTCAGGAAGCGGTTGACGTCCGGGGCGATCGAGCTGGACGCGAGGAAGAAGCCGAAGAGGACCGCGACGATCGCGGGGCCGGCCTTGATGTGGTTGCCGCGGACGAGCACCACGAGGATGATCGCCAACAGAACCACGACTGACAGCGAAATGGCCACTACTGATCACACCTTCGGTCGTCCCCTGGTCGGCCCGGGGCGCACGGCCACGCACACCCCCACATGGACCATCCTCCCACCAACGGGCCCCGGCTATCCGCCCCGTGGCGAATCGCCGTCGGAACGTTTCCGCCAACCACACGTGCACCGGGCACAGTCAGGGTGCACCGAGGCCGAGCAGTGAGCGGACATGGGCGTACTTCGCGGCCAGTCGCTCGCGGGTGGGGGCGTCCAGTACGGACAGGCGCGCCGGGTCCGCGTTGTGCGCGAGGTCGGCCTCCTTGACCAGCAGGGCGCCCGGGGTGGCGAGGATGCGGGCCGTGTACTGCTCCAGGGGTTCGCCGGCGCGCTTGGTGAGTGCCAGGACCATGTCCTTGACCGACTGCGGGAGTTCCGCCTCCGCCAGCCACTGCGCGCTCAGGGCGTCGTCCTCGACGGAGTCGTGGAGCCAGGCCGCCGCCTGCTGTTCGGCGCTGCCGCCGCGGGCGCGGACCCCTTCGGCCACGGCCGCCAGGTGCTCGGCGTAGGGGCGGCCGGCTTTGTCCGTCTGGCCCTCGTGCGCCGCGCGGGCCAGGGCCTCCACTTCGGCGAGGGTCAGGGGGTGGGCCTTCACTTGAGCTCCCTTGCTGCCGTACGGAGGGCCTGCGCGGCGCGGCGTACATCCGCGCGCGTGGTGCGCCAGTTGGAGAACGCGGCGCGCAGGGCGGGGGTTCCCGCGTAGACGGTGGGAGTGACGAACACGTCCCCGGCGGCGGCCTCCCGCAGGGCCGTGAGACGGGCCGGAGTGGGGTCGTCGGCCAGGGTGAAGCAGACGACGTTGAGGCGCACCGGGGCGAGGACGGTGAACTCGGCGCCCTGCCCGAGGTCTTCGCCGAGAGCGCGGGCGCAGGCGACGTCGCGTTCGACGATCTCGCGGTGGCCCTCGCGGCCGTACGCGCGCAGGGTGAACCACGCCGCGAGGGCGCGCAGCCGGTGGGAGTTCTCGGGGGTGAGGTGGACCAGGTCGGGGTGGTCGCCGAGGGGGCCGAGGTAGGCGGCGGAGTTCTGGAAGACCCGGGCCTGGAGGTCTTGGCGGCGGGTGAACTGGACCGCGCTGTCGTAGGGGACGTTGAGCCATTTGTGCAGGTCGACGCAGAGGGAGTCGGAGGCGTCGAGCCCGGCGACGAGGTGGGCGTGCTCCGGGGAGAGCGCGGCGAAGGCGCCGAACGCGGCGTCCGTGTGCAGCCAGAAGTCGTGCCGGTCCTTGAGTGCGGCGACGGCGCGCAGGTCGTCGAAGTCGACGGTGTTGACGGTGCCCGCGTTGGCGACGACCACGGCCGGTCCGCGGGTGTCGGCGAGTGCCCGGTCGAGCGCGGCCGGGTCGACGGCCTCCCGGCCGGGCAGGGTCGGTACGGGGACCAGCGAGTTCCGGCCGAGCCCGAGGACCGAGAGGGCCTTGGCGATGGAGGAGTGGGGGGCGCCGGACAGGACGCGGACCGGGCCGAGGGCCGCCGCGCCGTCCTCGGCGGGCGAGACCCCGGCGCGTTCCCCGAGCCACTCCCGGGCGATGGCGAGGCCGGCGGTGTTGGACATGGTGGCTCCGCTGACGAAGGTCCCGGTGTGGGCCGCGGAGAGGCCGAAGAGGTCGCGGAGCCAGCCCACCGTCTCGCGTTCGAGGTCCTGACCGGCGCCGTCGAGGGCGGAGTTGGAGTTCTGGTCGTGGGCGGCCGTCAGCCAGTCCCCGGCCAGGGCGGCGGGGGTGGCGCCGCCGGTGACGAAGCCGAGGTAGCGGGGCCCCGCGGAGGCCGACAGGCGGGGCGCCCAGCGCCGCTGGAAGGCGGCCAGGGCCGCGTCCGTGCCGGCGCCGAGCTCCGGGAGGAGCTCGGGGGCGTACTCCCCCGGCGGCGGCGGTACGACGGGACGCGCGTCCAGGGTCGCGAGGGCGTCGGCGGCGGCGCGGCGGGTGGCGTCGAGGAGTTCGGGGAGCCGGGCGAGGTCGGCGGCGAGCGTGCGGTCCATGGGGGCACGGTAGGCCGCCCCGGGGTGCGGCGGGCGGGCCAATCATGACGAGGTGGCCCGCCCGACGCCCCGGCCGTCGCCCCGACTCGTCCATCGCCCCGACCCGCCGGGCAACCCGGCCTGCCAGGCACCCGCCCGGCCAACGCCCCGGCCCGCCGGGCACCCTGCCCCGCCCGGCAACCCGGGCTGCCCGGACCCCGGCCTGCCCGGCAACCCGGCCACGCCCGGCGGCTCGGCCTCGTAGGGTCTGGGTATGAGGACGAGGGTGTGGATGCGGGGAGTTGTCGGGGGGCTGGCACTGGCGGGGGCGCTCGCGGGGTGCGACGTACCGCCCGCGCCGCAGGCCGTGGAGGAGCCGACCGCGCGGGCGACGGCCGCGGCCGGGGCCGAGTGTCCCGAGGGCGGGGTGCGGGCTTTCGAAGGGACGGGGGACGCGGCCATGGGGCTGCGGGTGGCGCAGATCCAGCTGGTCAACTGCGGTGCGCAGCCGTACGTACTGGAGGGCCACCCCGACATCCGCGTGCTGGACGGGCAGCGCCGGCCGGTGGAGGTCTCCGTCGGGCAGGGGTCGAACGGCATCTCCAGCGCGACCGGCCTCGACGCCGCCCCGCAGCGGGTGACGCTCCAGCCCGGGGAGGCCGCGTCGGTGGGGCTCCTGTGGCGCAACCTCGTCACCGATGCGGCCGTGCCGGCCGTGGAGGGCTGGGTGCTGGACATCGGGCCCCGGCCGGGCGCGCCCCGCCTGACCCTGGCGCTGAAGAACTCCATCGACCTCGGGAACACCGGAAAGCTCGGGGTCGGCGCCTGGACCCCCCTCAGGCGCTGACCCGAGCGCCCGCGGCCTACCCCCGTACCCGCAGGGCGCGGCGCGCCGGGAGGGTGGTCGCCGCCACGGCCAGCGCCAGGGCGGCGGCCGCGAAGGAGCCGTACAGCAGGGGCGGGACGTACGGGGAGGTGCCGGTGACGGCGTTGGCCAGGGGGAACAGCGTCGCCAGGGCGATCGCCGTGCCCAGGCCGATCCCCGCGCAGCCGACGAGCAGGGCCTCCCAGCGGAGCATCCGCAGCACTTGGCGGCGGGTGGAGCCGACGAGGCGCAGCATGCCCAGCTCGCGGCGGCGGTCCAGGACGGTCATGACCAGGGTGTTGGCGGCGGCGACGGCCGCGAAGCCGCCGAGGACGGACGCCATCGTGGTGTTGGCCCAGGCGTTGAGCTCCCGGTCCAGGCTGCGCTGCGCGGTCCAGGCCGAGGCCGACTCCGCGGGGCCGAGGCCGTCCGGGAGCGGGCCGCGGACCAGGAGTTCGGTGGCCCGCCCGGCGGTGGTGTGCGGGTTCAGGTCGGACGCGGGGAGGGTGACCTCGCCGAGCCCGAGGCCCCGGCTGTAGACCGCCACGATCTCGGGGGTGGCCACGGTGCCGTCGGGCAGGCGCAGGTCCATGCGGTCGCCGACCGAGGCGTGCGCGGAGTCGGCCAGGGTGCGGTCCACGGCCACGGTTCCGGGGGCCAGGCGGGCGAGGGTGCCCTCGCGGACGCCGAGGTCCATGACCTTGGAGATGTCGCCGGACACGCCCTGGGCCGAGGCCGACCGGAGCAGTCGGCCGCCGCCGGTGCCCACCACCGCGAGGACGGAGCTGCGGGTGACGGCCGTGCCGGCGCCGCTCGCCACCGCTTCCCGGGACGGGTCGGTGAGCACGTGGTCGGCGAGCAGGCCCGCCTCCTGCTGCTGCCGTACGGCCCGGTCCTCGCTGGTGTGCAGGAAGACCAGGGTCGAGGAGAAGGCCATGGCGAGCACGATCGCGGTGATGGCGGAGGCCAGTCGGCGGGCGTGGGCCCGGGAGTTGGCGGCGGCCAGTTCACCGGAGGCACCGCCCGCGCGCAGCGGGAGTCCGAGCACGGCGGCGCAGGCGCGGGCGATGAGCGGGCCGAGCAGGGCGACGGCCAGCATGAAGAGCATGACGACGCCGAGCGCGGCGTTGGCGGCGTCCTCACCGCTGGAGGTGGCGGCCAGGCCCGCGCAGGCGATGCCGCCGGCCAGGGCCGCGAGGCCCAGCGGGGTACGGATCCAGCCCGGCCGCAGGCGTTCCACGGCGGCCGCGGCGAGGGCCTGGCCGGGGCGGATGCGGGCGGGTCTGCGGGCGGCGGCCCAGCCGGCGAGCAGTGCCGCGACGAGCCCGATGCCGATGGCGCTGACCAGCGGGATCCAGGAGACGGCGAGGTCGACCCCGGCCGGGATCGCGCCCTTGTCCCGGAGCCGGCCGAACCACCAGGAGGCGAGGCCGATGCCGGGTACGCAGCCCAGTACGCCCGCGATCGGGGCGACGAGCAGGGCTTCGGTGGCGACCGTGCGGCGGATCTGGCGCGGGGTGGCTCCGATCGCGCGGAGCAGGGCGAACTCGCGGGAGCGCTGCCCGACGGAGAGGGCCACGGTCCCGGCGGCGGTGAAGACGGCGACGAGGGTGGCGATGCCGCCGAAGGAGCCGCCGAGGCCGGCCAGGAGTTCCTTGGCGCCGGCGAGCGCGGGGTCCAGGGTGCGGGCGGAGCCGGTGAGCACCTGGGCGCGGCCGTCCAGGGCCTCGCGCGCCTCGGCGGGGTCGGCGTCGAGCAGCACGATGGCGTCCAGGGCGTCGGGGTGCCCGGACAGGGCGCGGGCCTCGGCGTCGGAGAACCAGACCCCGGCCCCGGTGGCGTGGCCGACGACCCGCAGCTCCCGCGTCCCGGCGGGGGTGTCCAGCCGTACCCGCCCGGCGCCCTGGCCTGTGCCGAGGACGACTTCGCCCGGGCCCGCCGGAGCCCGGCCCTCGCTGAGCTTCGTACCGCTGAAGGCCGTGGAGCCCCAGCCGTACGCGTCGGCCGTGCGGCCTTCGCCGTCCCGTACGGGGAACACCACGTCGGGCACCGCCCGGCCCAGCGGGGCCAGCCGGTCCAGCAGGGCGGCGTCGACCCGGGCCCGCTCCGGGACCCGCGCGGGCGAGTCGTAGGCGCCCTCGCCGCTGCCCACCCGCAGGTGGATCTGCTGGTCGGCGGCGACGACCACGGGGGCACCGGCGTACCGCGTCGGCGGGACGCTCGCGCGCAAACCGCTCTCCAGCAGGATCCCGCAGGCGGAGACGATGGCGACGGTCATGAACAGGGCGATGAAGGTGCCGACGAACGCGGCGGGGCGAAAGCGCACCGCCGCGCGCGCCAGGCCGTTGGGGCGCGGGAACATCAGGCGGCCGCACCCGCGTAGGAGGGGACCGGGCGGGCGGTGAGCGCCGTCATCCGGGCGGCGACGGCCGCGGCGGAGCTGCGCGGCAGCCGGTCCGCGATGAGGCCGTCGGCCAGGAAGAGCACCTGGTCGGCGTGGGCGGCGGCGGCCGGGTCGTGGGTGACCATGACGATGGTGGCGTTCATCGTGTCGACGGCGTCCCGGAGCAGGCCGAGGACTTCCGCCGCGGTGGTGGTGTCGAGGGCGCCGGTGGGTTCGTCGGCGAAGACGACGTCGGGCCGGGTGACCAGGGCGCGGGCGATGGCGACGCGCTGCTGCTGGCCGCCGGAGAGCTCCGCGGGGCGGCGCCCGCCCTTGCCCTCCAGGCCGACGCGGGCGAGGAGGTCGGCGGCCCGGTCCCTGCCCCGTCCGGTGGAGCGGCCGCCCGCGAGGCGCATCGGGAGCAGCACGTTCTGCTCGACGGTGAGGGAGGGCAGCAGGTTGAAGGCCTGGAAGACGAAGCCGAGGCGGCTGCGGCGCAGTTCGGTGAGTTCGTTCTCGTTCATCGCGGTGATCTCGGTGCCGCCGAGGCGGACGGAGCCCTCGGTGGGCAGGTCGAGTCCGGCGGCGCACTGCAGGAAGGTGGACTTGCCGGAGCCGGAGGGGCCCATCACGGCGGTGAAGCTGCCGCGCGGCAGGCTGAGGTCGATCCCGCGCAGCGCGTGCACGGCTGCGGACCCCCGGCCGTACTGGCGGCGCACTCCGCGCAGTTCGACGGCGGCGGTGGTGCCGTACCGCTCCCCCGCGTCGTCTGTGCGCCGCTTGCTCCGCAGGAACCCCATGGTGTGCCGCCTTCCGCGTTCGCCGGCCACGTCTTGACCGTGCCTCCGACGCTACGGATCACCGGGTGGCGGGGGCCATGGCGGGGGCTGGCCGGTCGGCGGTGGGGAAAACCCCACCTCGGGGCGGGGGTCAGGCGGAGCGGCGGATCAGCAGCAGGGCCCGGTCGTCGTTGACGTCCTTGGCGACCTTCTCGATCAGGTGCCAGGCCGCGCCGTCCCAGCCGGCGGCGACGTAGCGGTCGGCCTCGCCGGTGAGCCGGTCGATGCCCTCGCTGATGTCGCGGTCGGCCGTCTCGACCAGGCCGTCCGTGAACAGCATCAGGACGTCGCCGCGCCGCAGGTTGCCGCGGGCGGGTTCGAACTCGGCGCCGTCGTAGACGCCGAGCAGCGGGCCCTCGCCGGACTTCTCCTGCCAGCGGCCGGTTCCGGCCGAGAGCTGGAGGGCCGGGAGGTGGCCGGCGGAGAGGAGTTCGTAGTCGCCGGTCTCCAGGTCCAGGACGAGGTGGATCGAGGTGGCGAAGCCCTCGTCCCAGTCCTGGCGGAGCAGGTAGCCGTTGGCGGCGGGCAGGAAGCCGTGCGGGGGCAGCGCGCCGAGGAGGCCGCCGAAGGCGCCGGACAGCAGCAGGGCCCGGGAGCCGGCCTCCATGCCCTTGCCGGAGACGTCGGTCAGGACGATCTCCAGGGTCCGGCCGCCGTTGGTGCGGGCCGCGACGACGAAGTCGCCGGAGAAGGACTGGCCGCCGGCCGGGCGCAGCGCCATCTCGCGGTGCCAGCCGCGGGGCAGCGCGGGCAGCTTGCTCTGGACGCGGATGCGTTCGCGCAGGTCGAAGAGCATGGTTCCGCCGCGCCGCCAGGGCACGCCGACGCGGCTGCGGAACTGTGCGATGACCAGCCCGAAGAACCCGCAGGCGGCGACGACCAGGACGGTGCCGGGGGTGACCCTGGCCGGCCCCTGGGTGTACGGGCCGAGGACCAGCGCCTCCACGATGAGCGCGGCCGCGGAGGCCGCGTACAGCGCGAGGAGGCTGGCGGGGCGCAGCAGCAGCCCGCCGGCCACGATCGGCAGGACGAGCGCGGCCGGCGAGAACCAGACGGGCAGCATGAGGGTGCCGCAGGCGATGGCGGGGATGGTCAGCAGCAGTCCGCCGAAGGCCAGCCAGTCCGAGGCGTCGCCGCGGAAGTAGTCGACGGCTGATTTGCGCAGGGCGGTGCGGGCCCGGTGCGACAGCATGCGCGTCCGGGCCAGGAGGGTTTCCACACGTGCTCCGGCCATTGTTCCGGACCCTATCCATCCTCGCTGTGAGTGCGCAGGGGTACCCCCGGACCTGGGGGCCCTCGGGCGGAGGAAAACCCTTCGACCGGGGCGGAATGCCCTGATAGGGATGGCTGTATGGCTCTTGAGATGCGCGTATTGCAAGCTGATGAGTGGGATGTCTGGTACGACCATCTGGAACTGGCGTTCGGTGGTGTGCCCGATTCCCCCGCGGAGCGGAAACTCTACAAGTCGTTGATCGAGGCGGAACGTTCTCTCGGCGTCTGGGACGGCGAGACCTGCGTCGGCTCGGCCGGGGCCTTCACCTTCCGCCTCTCGGTGCCGGGCGGCGCGCTGGTCCCCACCGCCGGGGTCACGACGGTGGGCGTCGCCCCCACGCACCGCCGGCGCGGGGTGCTGACGTCGATGATGCGCCGCCAATTGGACGACATCCGGGCGGGTGGCGAACCGGTCGCCGTGCTGACGGCCTCGGATCCGGCGATCTACGGGCGTTTCGGCTACGGCACCGCCGCCTACGCCGTGTCCGTCGACATCGACACCACGCGGGTACGCCTCTCCGTGCCGCCGGGGACCGACGACGTACGGCTGCGGCTCGCCGACCCGGAGAAGGCGCTGGCCGACTGCGAGCGGGTCTACGCCGGGCTCGTCGCGCGGCGCCCCGGGATGCCGGCCCGGCAGCCGGGCTGGGAGCGGCAGGGGCTGCTGGACCCGGCGGCCGTGCGCAACGGCGCGTCCCCGCTGAAGTGCGTGCTGGCCGAGGGGCCGGACGGCGAGGTCGTCGGGTACGCGCGCTACCGGGTCAAGGCGGACTGGGAGCAGTCGGGCTCGGACGGCAAGGTCCACGTCCAGCAGGTGGAGGCGCTGGACCCGGCGGCGTACGCGGCACTGTGGCGGTACTTCTTCGACATCGACCTGACCTGGCGGGTGCAGGCGTACGGGCGGCCGGTGGACGATCCGGTGCTCCACCTGGTCAGCGACATCCGGCGGACCCAGGTGCGGCACCGGGACGCACTGCACGTACGGCTGGTGGACCTGCCCGCGGCGCTCGGGGCGCGGACCTACGGGGCTCCGCTGGACGTGGTCATGCAGGTGGAGGACGCGTTCTGCCCGTGGAACGGGGGCCGGTGGCGGCTCGCGGTCGACGCCGGGGGCTCCGCCGTCTGCACCCGGACCGAGGAGCCCGCGGACCTGGAGCTGTCGGTCCGGGAGCTGGGCTCGGCGTACCTCGGCGGGGTCACCCTCACTTCGCTGGCGGCGGCCGGGCACGTGCGCGAGCTGCGCCCGGGCGCGGTGGCCGAGGCTTCGCGCGCCTTCGCGGGCGATGTGGCGCCCTGGCTCCCGCACGGGTTCTGACCCGGGCTACCCGACCCTGATCCGCCAGACATCCCCTAGCGGGGCTGGCAGCCCGGGCACCAGAAGAGGTTGCGGGCGGCGAGACCGGCGGTGCGGATCTCGCCCCCGCAGATGTGGCAGGGCATGTTCGCCCTTCGGTACACGTACACCTCGCCGCCGTGGTCGTCCACCCTCGGCGGCCGGCCCATGGCCTCGGGCAGGTGCTCGTCGCGGACGGTGTCGATGCGGTTCTTGCGTACGCCCTCGCGCATCAGCGCGGCCAGGTCCGCCCACATGGCGTCCCATTCGCCGCGCGCGAGGTCCCTGCCGAGCCGGTACGGGTCGATGCCGTGCCGGAAGAGGACCTCGGCGCGGTAGACGTTGCCCACGCCCGAGACGATCTTCTGGTCCATGAGCAGGGCGGCGATGGTGGTGCGGGAGCGGGAGATCCGGGCCCAGGCGCGGTCCGGGTCGTCGCCGGTCCGCAGGGGGTCCGGGCCGAGCCGGTCGCTGACCGCCCGCTTCTCCTCGTCCGTGATCCACGCGCAGGTGGTCGGACCGCGCAGGTCGGAGAACCAGTCGTCGTTGGCCAGGCGCAGCCGGACGGTGTCGGTGGCCGGCGGGGCCGGTGCGGGGCCGAGCGCGTACTTGCCGAAGAGCCCGAGGTGGATGTGGATCCAGCCGTTCTCCCCGAAGCCCAGGAAGAGGTGCTTGCCGTGGGCGTCGACGCCGTCCAGGGCACGTCCGTCGAGCAGGGCCGCGCTCTCGGCGAACCGCCCCTGGGGGCTGCTGACCGAGACCTCCCGGCCGGCGAACCGCCGGCGGTGGTCCTGGGCGAGGCGGTGGATCGTATGCCCCTCGGGCACGGCGGTGCTCCTTGAACGGAAACGGCCGTGCCACCCCCGGGGGCGGCACGGCCGGAAAGCGGAATCAGCCCTGCGGGTGGTGGGCCGGGATCGGGGGGAGCTCGCCGGTCGTCTCGTAGGCGGAGAGCATCTCGATGCGGCGGGTGTGGCGCTCCTCGTCGGAGTACGGGGTCGCCAGGAAGGCCTCGATGAAGCTGACGGCCTCGTCCTGCGTGTGCATCCGGCCGCCGACGGAGATGACGTTGGCGTTGTTGTGCTCGCGGCCGAGCTTCGCGGTCTCCACGCTCCAGGCGAGGATGGCGCGGACGCCCTTGACCTTGTTCGCGGCGATCTGCTCGCCGTTGCCGGAGCCGCCGATCACGACGCCGAGGCTGTCGGCGTCCGCGGCGGTCTTCTCCGCGGCGCGCAGGCAGAACGGCGGGTAGTCGTCCACCGCGTCGTAGATGTGGGGCCCGCAGTCGACGGGCTCGTGGCCGTTGTTCTTGAGCCAGTCCACCAGGTGGTTCTTGAGCTCAAAGCCGGCATGGTCGGAACCGAGGTACACGCGCATGGTTCGAGTGTGGCACGAGCGGGCCCGGTGGCCCGCAGCGGGTGTCGCGTAAGTCACTTCTAAAGCTCAAGTAAACCCAAAGAACGCAGATGGGACACCGCGGGACCGAGGTCCCGGACGTTCGCCCCTGCGCAACGATCCGGATTGGGGTCTTCCGCCCTGCGTTCATCTCAGGTTTGAATGCCGGGGCTCGCAACCCGAGAACCTAAGGATCCGTCCATGAGCTCCACGACGACCCTTCAGAAGGCAGGCGACCCCACCGGTGAACCCGGTGACGCCCAGTCCTCCGACGGTCTGAAGGCCGGTCTCAAGAACCGCCACCTGTCCATGATCGCCATCGGCGGTGTCATCGGCGCCGGCCTCTTCGTCGGCTCCGGTGGCGGTATCGCCAAGGCCGGCCCCGCCATCCTGGTCTCCTACGCGCTGGTCGGCGCGATGGTGGTCTTCGTGATGCGCATGCTCGGTGAGATGGCCGCCGCCAGCCCGAACTCGGGCTCCTTCTCCGCCTACGCCGACCGCGCGCTCGGCCGCTGGGCCGGCTTCTCCATCGGCTGGCTGTACTGGTTCTTCTGGGTCGTCGTCCTCGCGGTGGAGGCCACCGCCGGTGCCGCCATCCTGGAGAGCTGGATCCCGTCCGTCCCGCAGTGGGCCTGGGCGCTGATCGTGATGGCGGTCCTGACCGTCACCAACCTCGGCTCGGTCGCCTCCTACGGCGAGTTCGAGTTCTGGTTCGCGGGCATCAAGGTCGTCGCCATCGGCGCGTTCGTGATCGTCGGAATGCTGGCCGTCTTCGGCGTGCTGCCCGGCTCGGACAACCCGGGCTCCGGCTTCGCGCACCTGACCGACGCAGGCGGCTTCATGCCGAACGGCTGGGGCTCCATCCTCACCGGCGTGCTGATGGTCGTCTTCTCCTTCATGGGCAGCGAGATCGTCACCCTGGCGGCCGGCGAGTCGGAGGACCCGCGCCGCGCGGTCACCAAGGCCACCAACTCGGTGATCTGGCGCATCGGCGTCTTCTACCTGGGCTCGATCTTCATCGTCCTGACGCTGCTGCCGTGGAACGACCCGTCGATCACCGAGAAGGGCTCCTACGTCGCCGCCCTCGACTCGATCGGCATCGCGAACGCCGGCACGATCATGGAGGTCATCGTCCTGACCGCCGTGCTGTCCTGCCTGAACTCGGGCCTGTACACGGCGTCCCGGATGGCCTTCTCGCTCGGTGAGCGCGGGGACGCCCCGAAGGCCTTCGCCAAGGTGAGCAAGCGGGGCGTGCCGACCGCCGCGATCCTCGGCTCCGTGGTGTTCGGCTTCGTCGCCGTCTACTTCAACTACGCCTTCAAGGACACGGTCTTCAACTTCCTGCTGAACTCCTCGGGTGCGATCGCGCTCTTCGTGTGGCTGGTCATCTGCCTGACCCAGCTGCGGATGCGCGGGATCCTCATGCGCGAGGCGCCGGAGAAGGTCACCGTGAAGATGTGGTTCTTCCCGTACCTGACCTGGGCCACCGCGGCGATGATCGTCTTCGTCCTGGGCTACATGCTCTTCGACGACGCCAACCGCGAGGTCGTCCTGCTGTCGCTGCTGGTCGCGGCCGTGGTGCTGGTCATCGGTGTGGTCCGCGACGCGCGCCGCAAGGCCGCCGAGCGCCTCTCCGCGTAACCCGCTGATCCACAAGAAACGCCGGCAGCCCCGGACCGCCGCTCGCGGTCCGGGGCTGCCGTGCGTCGTGGCCGGGTCAGCCGCGGCGGCCCACCAGCTTCCAGGCGGCCGGCAGCACGCCCATCGCCAGCGCGGCCTTGAGCGCGTCGCCGATCAGGAACGGGGTCAGGCCCGCCGCGACGGCCGCGGACAGGGACATCCCGGTGGCGCCCATCAGGTAGGGCACGCCCACCGCGTAGATGACGGCGGAGCCGAGCACCATCGTGCCCGCGGTACGCAGCACCGAGCGGTCGGCGCCGCGCCGCGCGAGGGCGCCGGCGAGGGTGGCGGCGAGCAGCATGCCGAGCACGTAGCCGAAGGAGGCGCCGCCCGCACCGGAGGTGCCGCCCGCGAACCACGGCACCCCGGCCATGCCGACGAGGGCGTAGAGGGCGAGCGAGAGGAAGCCGCGGCGGGCGCCGAAGGCGGTGCCCACCAGCAGGGCCGCGAAGGTCTGGCCGGTGACGGGGACCGGGGAGCCGGGAACGGGCACGGCGATCTGCGCGGCCAGGCCGGTGAGTGCGGCTCCGCCGGCGACGAGCGCGATGTCGCGGACGCGGCTCGCGGGCAGCAGGTCGGCGAGGACGGCGCCGGGCCGGAAGGAGACGGAAGCAGTGCTCATCGGGGGCTCCGCGAGGTGGTGGTGACAGGACGATCACCGACGTTAGTGCGGGGCCCGGCGCCGCCCCAGCGTCGCCCGGGACAAAGCCCTACTCCCCGGTTTGGTGGGGACCGGACAAAGGTCCTGACTTACACCCGAGTTGAAGTGATCCGTGTCACGGCCCACATTCGACGACACGTCCTTTTTGCTCCTACGGGCTTCCTCCAGCGAGACTGTAGGTTCCCGCCAATCCCTTGTGCAGCCCCCAGCGCCGCTTGGCCGACCGAGAGTACGAGCATCCCCCTCATGCGCGACCACCTGCCCGACCCGGCCGATTCCCCGGAACCCCTGAGCCACAGCCTCAAGCAGCGCCACCTGACCATGCTGGGCCTCGGCGGCGTGATCGGCGCCGGGCTCTTCGTCGGCTCCGGCGCCGGCATCGGCATCGCCGGTCCCGCGATCATCTGCTCGTACCTGCTCGCGGGCGTGCTCGCGATGCTGGTGATGCGGGCGCTGGGCGAGATGTCGGCGGCGATGCCCGCCTCCGGCTCCTTCTCCGTCTACGCCGAGAAGGCCCTGGGGCGCTGGGCCGGCTTCTCCGCGGGCTGGCTGTACTGGTTCCTGCTGGTGGTGGTGCTGGCGGTGGAGGCCACCGGCGCGGCGGACATCGCGAACCGCTGGGTCCCCTCGGTCGACCAGTGGGTGTGGGTCCTGGTCTTCATGCTGGTCTTCACCGTGGCCAACCTGGCGGCCGTGCGGAACTTCGGCGAGTTCGAGTTCTGGTTCGCGGCGCTCAAGGTCGGCGCGATCGTGCTGTTCCTGATCCTGGGCACCCTCGCGGTCTTCGGCCTGCTGCCGGACACGGAGCCCGTCGGCCTGGCCAACCTCACCGGCCACGGCGGCTTCTTCCCGGCCGGCCTCGGCGGCGTCGTCGCCGGCATGCTCGCCGTGGTCTTCGCCTTCGGCGGCCTGGAGGTCGTCACGATCGCGGCCGCCGAGTCCGACGACCCGGCCCGGTCCGTGGCCCGCGCGGTGCGCAGCGCGGTGTGGCGCATCCTCTTCTTCTACGTCGGCTCGATGCTGGTCATCGTGGCCCTGCTGCCGTGGGACTCGCTGAAGCCGGGCCAGAGCCCGTACGTCGCGGTCCTCGACTCCATCGGCATCCCGAAGGCCGGCACGATCATGGAGATCGTGGTGTTCGTGGCGCTGCTTTCGGCGCTGAACGCGAACCTCTACGGCTCCTCGCGCATCGTGTTCTCGCTGGCCGAGCGGGGCGAGGCGCCGAAGTCCCTGCTGAAGGTCTCGCGCGGCGGGGTGCCGCGCATCGCGGTGTGCGCGTCGGCGGCGTTCGGCTTCGTGTCGGTGGTGCTGAACCTGCTGTGGCCGGACACGATCTTCCTCTACATGCTCAACGCGGTCGGCGCGGTGCTGCTGTTCGTATGGGCGCTGATCGCCGTCTCGCAGTTGAAGCTGCGCCGCCGGATCGAGCGGGACATGCCGGAGCGGCTGACCCTGCCGATGTGGCTGTTCCCGTACGCGACGTGGGCGGCGCTGCTCGGGATGGCGGCGGTGCTGGTGCTGATGCTGTTCGACGACTCGGCGCGGCCGCAGCTGCTGTGGTCCTCCGGCGCGGCGGCGGCGGTGCTGGTGGTCGCGGGCGTGCGCGAGCTCCGCGCGCGCCGGGCCGCCTGACGCCCCGGCACGGCACGCCCCGGCACGGCCTGCCCCCGGGCCGGCGCGGGCCGTACGAGGGGGATCACGGCCAGTGAGTCCGATGTCCGGATAATGGACAAGATCCGTCCGATTATCGGACGGTAGGCAGACTTGTCCGCATGATCCCGAGCACCATCACGCCCACCGAGCCCGAGGCGCCGTCCCAGACCGGCGCCGGATCCCCCCTCGGCAGCGGACTCAAGCAGCGCCACCTCTCGATGATCGCCCTCGGCGGCGTCATCGGCGCCGGACTCTTCGTGGGCTCCGGCGCCGGCATCGCCGCCGCCGGTCCCTCGATCGTCATCGCGTACGCCGTGTCCGGGCTGCTCGTGATGTTCGTGATGCGGATGCTCGGCGAGATGTCCGCCGCCAACCCCGTGTCCGGCTCCTTCTCGGTGCACGCGGAGCGGGCCATCGGCCCGTGGGCGGGCTTCACCGCGGGCTGGATGTTCTGGACGCTGCTGTGCGTCGGCGTCGCCATCGAGGGCATCGGCGCCGCGCACATCATGACCGGGTGGTTCCCGGGCACCCCCTCCTGGATGTGGGTGCTGGTCTTCATGCTGGTCTTCACCGGGTGCAACCTGGCCGCCGTCTCCAACTTCGGCGAGTTCGAGTTCTGGTTCGCCGCCCTCAAGATCGGCGCGATCGCCCTCTTCCTGGGCCTGGGCGTGCTGGCCGTCATGGGCGTGCTGCCCGGCACCGACTCCCCCGGCTCCGCCAACCTGCTGCACGACGGCGGCTTCCTGCCCAACGGCATGGACGGCCTGCTCGTGGGCCTGCTCGCCTCGGTGGTCGCGTACGGCGGCCTGGAGACGGTGACCATCGCCGCCGCCGAGTCGGACAACCCGGTCAAGGGCGTGGCCAAGGCCGTGAAGACCACCATGTGGCGGATCGCCGTCGTCTACGTCGGCTCCATGCTGGTGATCGTCACGCTGCTGCCGTGGAACGACCCTGCGGTGACCGAGGCCGGCCCGTACGCGGCCACCCTGGACCACCTGGGCATCCCGCACGCCGGCCAGGTCATGAACGTGGTCATCCTGATCGCCCTGCTCTCCGCGATGAACGCCAACATCTACGGCTCCTCGCGCATGGCCTACTCCCTGGTCTCCCGCGGCCAGGGCCCCAAGGCGCTGGCCAAGGTCGGCGGCCGGGTGCCGCGGCGCGCGGTGCTGCTCTCCTCGGGCTTCGGCTTCGTCACCGTGCTGCTGTCCTACTGGTACCCGGACACCCTGTTCGCCTGGCTGCTGAACATGGTCGGCGGGGTCATCCTCATCGTCTGGGGCTTCATCGCCGTCTCGCAGTTCGTGCTGCGCCGCCGCCTGGAGCGCGAGGCCCCCGAGAAGCTGGTCGTGCGGATGTGGGGCTTCCCGTACCTGACCTGGGTGGCGCTGGCCGGGGTCGCCGGGGTGCTGCTGCTGATGGCCCTGGGCGAGGACACGCGGGTCCAGGTGGTCTTCACCGGCGGGCTGACCGTCGTACTCGCGGCGACCGGCTACCTGATGCAGCGTCGGGCGGCCGCCAGGGCCTGACCCGGGGGTAGGTGACCCTTACGTGCCGGCCGGAATAGATGCTGCTAGCGTGCAGTTGCGCATTAATTGCAATAGCAGTTGGCAGGCTGAGGGGACCGGATAACACGCATGGCCATCTACACGCTTCCTGAGCTTCCTTACGACTACGCGGCGCTCGAGCCGGTGATCAACCCGCAGATCATCGAGCTGCACCACGACAAGCACCACGCGGCCTACGTCGCGGGCGCCAACACCACGCTGGAGCAGCTGGAGGAGGCGCGCGACAAGGAGAACTGGGGCGCGCTGAACGGCCTGGAGAAGAACCTCGCGTTCCACCTCTCCGGCCACATCCTGCACAGCATCTACTGGCACAACATGGCCAGCCCGAAGACCGGCGAGGGCGGCGGCGAGCCCACCGCGGCCGACGGCCTGGGCGACCTGGCCGACGCGATCACGGAGTCCTTCGGCTCCTTCGCCAAGTTCAAGAAGCAGCTGACCTTCGCGTCCTCCGCGACGCAGGGCTCCGGCTGGGGCGTGCTGGCGTACGAGCCCGTCAGCGGCCGTCTGGTCGTCGAGCAGGTCTACGACCACCAGGGCAACGTGGGCGTCGCCAGCACCCCGGTCCTGGTGTTCGACGCCTGGGAGCACGCCTTCTACCTGCAGTACAAGAACCAGAAGGTGGACTTCATCGAGGCCATGTGGAACGTCGTCAACTGGCAGGACGTGGCCAAGCGCTACGCCGACGCCAAGGCGAACACGCCGCTGCTGATCCCCGCCAAGGGCTGATCCGCGCCCGAAAAGCCGTCCGCCTCGTGATCGTCTTCTCAACCTTCACTTGCGGGCGTTTCCACCAGAAGGCCCCCGCGAGGACGTGACTCGCGGGGGTCTTCTGCGTCCACCAGACCGTCGACCTCGGCGACCCTCGCGGGCGCGCCGGGTGATCAGCACCCCGCGCCAGCCGCTGTCCGCCGCGTGCGGGATCCCGAGGGCGGTCCACAGCGGGGGCACCGCGACGCAGGCTGCCCGCAGCACCCGATCTCGGGGGCGTGCGGGCAGGCTGGCGTGCGGTGCGTTGTCGCGCGGGTCATCGCTCCCCATACCGGGACGTTAAGGGAGGATGCGGACGCGGGCTACTCGAAGGAGGGGCCCTGGGTCCGGGTGCGCTTGATCTCGTAGAAGCCGGGGACGGAGGCGACCATCAGGGTGCCGTCCCACAGCCGGGCGGCGGCCTCGCCGCGCGGGGCCGGGGTGACGACCGGGCCGAAGAAGGCCACGTCGCCGCCGTCGGCGCCGGGCACGGAGATGACCGGGGTGCCGACCTCCTGGCCGACGCGGTCGATGCCGTCGTTGTGCGAGGCGCGCAGCACCTCGTCGTACTCGTCGGAGTCGGCGTAGTGGATGAGCTCGGCGGGCAGGTCGACCTCGGCCAGCGCGGCGGCGATGGCCTCGCGGGTCGGGCCCTGGTCCTCGTTGTGGAAACGGGTGCCGAGCGCGGTGTAGAGCTTGCCGGTGACCTCGTCGCCGAACTTCTGCTGGGCGGCGACGACCACGCGGACCGGGGCCCAGCCCTTGGGGCCGAGGAGCTCGCGGTAGCGCTCGGGCAGTTCGTCGAGCTTGTTCTCGTTCAGTACGGCGAGGCTCATCACGTGCCAGCGGACCTCGACGTCACGGACCTTCTCGACCTCCAGCATCCAGCGGGACGTCATCCAGGCCCAGGGGCAGAGCGGGTCGAACCAGAAGTCGACCGGGGTCTTCTCGCGCACCTGGGTGTCGGTCATGTCTCTCCTCAAGTCGAAGCGTCCTCCTGCCCAACCGGCCCGGATCCGGCCGCATTCCCCATGGGAGGATTCGGTGAGGTCAGGATTCGCGATCACACCGAGGAGTGCATGTGCCCGGCAAGAGTCTGTCCCGTGACGAGGCGCGCGAGCGGGCCGAGTCGCTGTCGGTCGACGGCTACGAGCTGTCGCTGGACCTGAGGTCCGCGGTGGACGAGGCCGAACCGGCCGAAGGCCCCCGCACCTTCCGCTCCGTGACGAAGATCCGCTTCCGGGCCACCGCCCCCGCCACCTTCGTCGACCTGATCGCCCCCTCGGTCAACAGCGTCACTCTCAACGGGCGCGAGCTGGACGTGGCCGCCGTCTTCGACGGCTCGCGGATCGCCCTGGACGGGCTGGCCTCCGAGAACGAGCTCGTGGTGGACGCGAACTGCGCCTACAGCCGTACCGGCGAGGGCATGCACCGGTTCGTGGACCCCGAGGACGGCGAGGTCTACCTCTACACCCAGTACGAGCCGGCCGACGCCCGGCGGGTGTACGCGAACTTCGAGCAGCCGGACCTCAAGGCGCCCTACCGCGTCGAGGTGACCGCGCCCGAGGACTGGCAGGTCTGGAGCAACGGGGCCGAGGAGTCCCGCGAGGGCGGGACCCGGCGCTTCGCCGAGACCGCGCCCATCTCGACGTACATCACCTGCGTGGTGGCGGGGCCTTACCACTACGTGACGGACACCTACACGCGCGGGGACCTGACCATCCCGCTGGGCGCGATGTGCCGCAAGGGGCTCGCGAAGCACTTCGACGCGGACGACGTCTTCCTCGTCACCAAGCAGGGCTTCGACCTGTTCCACGAGCTGTTCGACTACCCGTACCCCTTCGGCAAGTACGACCAGGCCTTCGTGCCGGAGTACAACCTGGGCGCGATGGAGAACCCGGGGATGGTGACCTTCAAGGAGGAGTACATCTTCCGCGGGAAGGTCACGCAGGCGTCGTACGAGCGGCGCGCGAACACGATCCTGCACGAGATGGCCCACATGTGGTTCGGCGACCTGGTCACCATGAAGTGGTGGGACGACCTGTGGCTGAAGGAGTCCTTCGCGGACTTCATGGGCTCCTTCGCGCTCGTGGAGGCCACCCGCTTCGACCAGGCGTGGGTCACCTTCGCCAACAACCGCAAGGCCTGGGCCTACCGCGCCGACCAGCTGCCGTCCACGCACCCGATCACGGCGGACATCCCGGACATCGAGGCCGCGAAGCTGAACTTCGACGGGATCACCTACGCCAAGGGCGCGGCCGTGCTCAAGCAGCTCGTCGCGTACGTCGGGCGGGAGGCGTTCCTGGAGGGCTCGCGGCGGTACTTCAAGGCCAACGCGTACGGGAACACCACCCTGGACGACCTGCTGTCGGTGCTCGGGGAGGTCTCCGGCCGGGACATGGCCGAGTGGTCCCGGGCCTGGCTGCAGACGGCCGGCGTGAACTCGCTGACGCCCGTGGTGACCTGCGACGCGGGCGGCCGGGTGACGGAGCTGGCGGTGGTCCAGGACGGCGACGAGCTGCGCCCGCACCGGGTCGCGGTGGGCCTCTACCGCCTGGAGGCGGGCGCCCTGGTGCGGTACGCGCAGGCCGAGGCCGACGTGGCGGGCGCGCGCAGCGTGGTCGCCGAGCTGGCGGGGCAGGAGCGGCCCGACCTGGTGATGGTCAACGACGAGGACCTCACCTACTGCAAGGTCCGCTTCGACCAGGCGTCGGCGGACACCCTGCGCACGCACCTGGGCGCGGTGGCGGACCCGCTCACGCGTGCGCTGTGCTGGTCCGCGCTGTGGAACCTGACGCGTGACGGCCTGATGCCGGCGCGGGACTTCGTCTCCATGGTCCTGGCCCACGCGGGCCGGGAGAGCGATGTCGGCGTCCTGCAGATGCTGCACTCGCAGGCGCTGACCGCGGTCACCCACTACGCGGCCCCGGACTGGCGCGAGCAGGGCGGGCGGGTGCTGGCGGCGTGCGCGCTGCAGGAGCTGCGCTTCGCGGAGCCGGGCTCGGAGCACCAGCTCACCTGGGCCCGCTTCTTCGCGGCGAGCGCGGCGACGGAGGGCGACTTCCAGCTGCTGCTGGGGCTGCTGGAGGGTTCGGCGCGGATCGACGGCCTGGAAGTGGACCAGGAGCTGCGCTGGGACTTCCTGCTGCCGCTGGCCGCGCACGGGGCGGTGGACGAGAGCGTCCTCGCCGCGGAACTGGCCCGGGACGACACGGCGTCGGGCAAGCGCTACCAGGTGCGGTGCCTGGCGGCCCGGCCGTCGGCTGCGGTGAAGGACCAGGCGTGGGCGGCGGTGGTCGAGTCCGACGCCCTGTCCAACGCGCTGGTGGAGGCCACCGTCGCGGGCATGGACCAGTCCTCGCAGCGCGAGCTGCTGGCCGGGTTCGGGGAGCCCTACTTCTCCGTCATCGAGCGGGTCTGGGCGGAGCGGTCGATCCAGATCGCGATGACCGTCGTACGGGGCCTGTACCCGTCGCTGCAGGACTCGCAGTCCACCGTCGAGGCGACGGACGCCTGGCTCGCGGAGCACGAGTCGGCCCCGGCGGCCCTGCGCCGCCTGGTGCTGGAGTCCCGGGACGACCTGGCCCGCGCCCTGCGCGCGCAGGGCTGCGACGCGGCGGCCGGCGCCGAGTAGCCGTGCGGTCCGCTCCCGGGGTCGCACCCGGGAGCGGATCCCCCATCGGCAGTCGAACGCCCGTACTTTAGCCCTGGCTTGTCCGGGTTTGTCGACGAGCGCGTAACAGGCGTTAGCAGGGCCATGGCCTGAGGGAATCACCGCGTCATGAACCACAACGCACCCCTCCCCCTCGCCCACCTCACCGGCACCCGCCCCCGGGTGCTCTCCGTCGCCCAGCTCCGCGAGCACGGCGTCTCCCCCTCCGAGGCCGCCGAGCGCCCGTGGCAGCAGGTCCTGCCCGGGGTGTTCCTGCTCCACTCCGGGCCCGCGACGAGCGAGGAGCGGCTGCACGCCGCCCTGCTGTACGCCGGCCGCCGCGGCGACGAGGTCATGATCACCGGCCTGGCCGCACTCGCGCTGTACCGGTTCAGCTCCGCGCCCGCCCTGCTGGGCCTGGGCCACATCGACGTACTCGTGCCGAACACGCGGCGGCTGCGGTCCACCGGGGACGTGCGGATCGTCCGGGCGCACACCGCGCCCCGCCCGATGGAGGTCACCGGGCTGCCCGTGGCCCCCGTCGCGCGGGCCGTCGCCGACGCCGTCGCCCAGCTCTCCGACGCCGGCACCGTGCGCCGCCTGCTCAGCGAGGCCGTCCGCGGCGGGCACTGCGAACCCGCGGCCGTCGTACGGGAGCTGACGGTGGCCCGGCTGCTGAACCGGCCGCACGTGGTGGACGCGGTCGAGTCCCTGCTCGCCGAGGGCCGGGCCATCGCCGAGGACCGGCTGTACCAGCTCGTACGGGGCTTCGACCTTCCCGAGCCGGTCTGGAACGTGGACCTCCGGCTGCCCGGCGGCCCGCACCTGGGCGGGGTCGACGCGTACTGGCCCGAGCACTCCGTGGCCGTGGAGATCGACACCCGGGCCCCGCGCCAGGGCGAGGACGAGCAGTGGTCGGAGTCCGTCCGCAAGCGCGAGACCCTGGAGCGGCTCGGGGTGACCGTCCTGCACATCACCCCGCGCAAGCTCCGCGACTGGCCCGAGCAGCAGGCCGCGGTCGTCCGGACCGCCCTGACGGCGTCCGGCGACCGCGAGCCCGCCGCCTACCTGGTCGTACTCCCGAGGTGACGCGGCAGCGGCGGATTGGCCGGGGAGTACTCCGGGGCGCTCCACAGCAGCCGCCCCGGGTGCAGGCTCTCCACCACCGACTCCACGGCGAAGTGCACCCGCCTGCTCCCGTCCGCGTCGAACTCGGTCCGGGCCCGGCCGCTGATCTGGAGCAGCCTCCCGCTCTCCCAGTGCGGGAAGAGCAGCCCGGCCCGCGGGTCCGCCGCCAGGTTCCCCAGGGTCAGGAACATGGCGTTGCCCGCATAGTCGGGCCAGCTCAGCGCGGTCGGGGAGGTCACCTCCACGAAGCCCGGGAACCCGCCCCGGTGGCTGGCGTCGGCCCCGTCCCCGGCGGTGGTGGCGACGAAGAAGGTGTCGGCGGAGCGGACGGCCCGCTCCTGGTCGGGGGTGAGCGCGTCCCCGCGCCGCACGACACCGGCTCCTTGGGCGGCGAGCTCCAGCGGCTGCCGCTTCTGCAGGTACTTCGGACAGTTCGAGAAGACCCGCTGCGCCGCGATGGCGAAGCCGCGCGGTGTCACCTCCAGGGTTCCGCCCAGGCGCATCCGGCGCCGGGTGCGCGGGTCGAGGGAGATGGTCCCGACGCTGGTCCCCTCGGTGGCCAGGGCCTGCGCGAGGGGGTCGCCGTCCGGGACGCCGCCGGCGACCGCGATCCGGTCCGGCCCGGTGGCCCGTACGAACCCGGGGGCGCCGGTCAGCAGCGAGGCCCAGAGCCGGCCGTCCGCGTCGGCGGCGCCGACCACCAGGTGCGGCTGCTGCGCCAGGAAGGCCGCGGCGACGTCCCGGATGCCGGTGCCGATCGAGCGGCCCACGTGCTCGGCGAGCTCCCGTACGCCCACCCGCTCCTGCATGGCCAGCGAACCCCAGTGATAGCCGGACATTAGAAGAACCCGCAGGTCGGAGCCCCCGCGGTCGGGGCCGGGGCGCCCTCGGCGCCGGTGGGTACGGAGATCTCCAGCCGGACCCCGTCGGGGTCGTGGAAGAAGATGCCGCCGGAGGCCGCACCCTCCGCGTGGGCGACGACTCCCTCGTACGCGAACTCGACCCCCAGGCCGCGCAGCCGCTCCTCGTACTCCCGGACCTCCTCGATCGTGCCCGCGGAGAGCGCGAGGTGGTGCAGCCCGGCCGCGGCCGGCGCGTAGCCGCCCGAGGCCTGCTGCCACAGCGTGAGGACGAGCTCGCCGTCCTGGCCGAGGAAGGCGAAGCGGCGGTCCCCCTCCTTGCCCTCGCCCAGCAGTCCGAAGCCGAGCACGTCCCGGTAGAAGACGAGCGAGCGGTCGAGGTCGGTGACGTTCAGACCGACGTGGCCGGTGCGCAGCTTGCCGATGACAGCCGTCACGGCTGCCCCCTTTCTTAGGGCCCCCAGCGAGGCGTTCTAACCTTCTAAATCAAAGTTAAGGGTTAGGGCGGCCAGAGTCAACCGGTCACGTACCCTTGAGGGGTTAGCAGGCGGCGCCGAGGCGGCAGCAGAGGGAGTACGGCGATGACGGCACAGGTGACGGACCCGCGTCCGCTGACCGGCGAGCCCGTCGCGCTCGACCTGCTGAACACCCGCTGGATGCATGAGGGCGAGCTCGTCGACCTCTTCGCGGGCGCCTTCGGGCTCACCCGGGTCGAAGGGCTCGCGATCTGGCTGCACAGCGCGGGGCTGGCCGACCGCTTCCGCGCCGACGCGGCGACCCTCGTCCACCTGCTCACCGCGCGCGAGGCACTGGCCCGCGCGGTCGCGGACCCAGCCGACGGGAGCGCCCGCTCCCTGGTCGACTCCGTCCTGGAGCACGGCCGGATCCGCGCCACGCTGACCGCCGAAGGTCCGGGCGAGCGGGCCGAGTTCGCCGATCCCGCCTGGGGTCCGGCCTGGACGGCCGCCCGCGACTACCTCGACCTGCTGGGCTCCGCGCCCGACCGGATCCGCAAGTGCGCCTCCGAGACCTGCGTACTGCGCTTCCACGACACCTCGCGCAACGGCACCCGGCGCTGGTGCTCGATGGCCGCCTGCGGCAACCGGGCCAAGGCCTCGCGCCACTACGCGCGCACGCGCGAGCGCTGAACGCGCGAAAGTTGTCACACCCGATTCGAGACGGAGCTCCGCTCCGCGGCTGACTCGCGGTCGGGAAATCTACAAATCAACTCGTCAACCCCTGCGGGTCGTACCGGTTCATCACGGTACGGCCCGTCTGGCGTTCACTCCGCATTGGCGAGTGTCCGCCATGGCAGGTATCGGTCAATGACAAGGCTCCCCAAACAGCTGTCACTTGCGCAAAGCTGACCGGTCATCCGGCACCGAAATCCGGACCGTTTCTTTCACTTACCAGGGATGCTGATGACCCTCGAATCCCCCAGCTCCATATCCGGGGCCCGGCGCGTCGCACGCGTCGCGGCCGCGGCCGGTCTGGTGGCCGCCCTCGCGGCCACCGGCGCCGTGCCCGTATTCGCGGCCACCGGCGCCGACAACCCGGGCACCACTCCGGCGGTCAAGTCGGCCGACCAGAAGCTCGGTTCGGCGGATGCCGAGCTGCTCCAGGAGGCCAAGGCCAAGGGTGACGCGAACGTCACCGTCATGGTCGCGACCGCCCCCGGGCAGACCAAGCAGGTGGCCGACCAGCTCGACGCCGTCCAGGGCGCCTCGGTCGGGCAGACGTACGACAACCTCGGCTACGTCCGCGCCACCCTGCCGACCGACAGGGCGGAGGCCGCGCTGAAGTCGGCCGCCAAGCTGTCCTCCGTGCACGGCATCGACCTGCGGCACGAGATCCAGCTGCCCGACCCGCGTCCCGACGCCGACCGCGAGACCGGCACGGTCAAGCGGACCGCGGGCGCGACCTTCGCGGCGCCGGACAAGAACACCCCGGCGAAGAACCCGTACAACCCGTCCTTCGAGACCGGTGCCGTCGACTTCGTCAAGGACAACCCGCAGGCCGACGGCCGCGGCGTGACCATCGGCATCATGGACTCGGGCGTCGACCTCGGCCACCCGGCCCTGCAGACCACCACCACCGGCGAGCGCAAGATCGTCGACTGGGTGACGGCGACCGACCCGATCACCGACGGCGACGCCACCTGGCGCGCCCAGATCACCCCGGTCACCACCGCCGCCGGCACCTTCACCGCGGGCGGCCAGAGCTGGAAGGCCCCCGAGGGCTCCTTCCAGTGGAGCCGGTTCAGCGAGTCGATCACCGCCAACGGCGACATGAAGGGCGACGTCAACCGGGACGGGGACACCACCGACCGGTTCGGCCTGCTCTACGACGCCGCCGCCGGCACCGTCCGCGTCGACACCGACCAGGACGGCGACTTCACGAACAACGAGCCGATGAAGCCGTACAAGGACGGCTACCAGATCGGCTACTTCGGCACGGACAACCCGGCGACCCAGGTCGCCGAGCGCATCCCGTTCGTGATCGAGATCCGCAAGGACGTCCCGATGGACCCGCTGGGCGGTGACTGGGTCGGCAAGAAGGCCGACTTCGTCAACGTCGGCATCATCGAGTCCGAGCACGGCACGCACGTCGCGGGCATCACCGCCGCCAACAGCCTCTTCGGCGGCAAGATGAACGGCGAGGCGCCCGGCGCCAAGCTCGTCTCCTCGCGCGCCTGCTCCTGGTCCGGCGGCTGCACCAACATCGCGCTGACCGAGGGCATGATCGACCTCGTCGTCAACCGCGGCGTGGACATCGTCAACATGTCCATCGGCGGCCTGCCGGCGCTGAACGACGGCAACAACGCGCGCTCCGAGCTCTACAAGAACCTCATCGACACCTACGGTGTCCAGCTCGTCATCTCGGCGGGCAACGAGGGTCCCGGCATCAACACCATCGGCGACCCCGGCCTCGCGGACAAGGTCATCTCCGTGGGCGCCGCGGTCTCCAAGGAGACCTGGGCCGCCAACTACGGCTCCGCCGTGGACAAGAAGTACAACATGTTCCCCTTCTCCTCGCGCGGTCCGCGTGAGGACGGCGGGTTCACCCCGACCATCACCGCCCCCGGCGCCTCGATCAACACGATCCAGACCTGGCTGCCCGGCGCCCCGGTGAAGGAGGCCGGCTACGACCTGCCGGCCGGTTACGGCATGCTCCAGGGCACCTCGATGTCCTCGCCGCAGGCGGCGGGCGCCAGCGCCCTGCTGATCTCGGCCGCGAAGCAGCAGAACATCAAGCTGACGCCGGCCGCCCTGCGCATCGCGCTCACCAGCACCGCGAAGAAGATCGACGACGTCCCGGCGCACGCCCAGGGCTCGGGTCTGATCGACGTTCCCGGCGCATGGGAGTCCATCCAGCGCGACGCGAAGGCCAACGAGTTCACCGTCAAGGCGCCGGTCGACACCGCGATCGACCAGTTCCTGAAGACCCCGGGCTTCGGCACCGGCATCTACGACCGCGAGGGCGGCCTCAAGGCCGGCCAGAAGAAGGTCTACAACGTCGTCGTCACCCGCACCACGGGCGTCAAGTACGGCACCCCGCACAAGCTGTCGTGGCGCAACAACGACGGCACGTTCAAGGTCCTCAGCGACTACGACTACGTCACGCTGCCCCTGAACAAGCCGGTCACCATCAAGGTCGAGGCCAAGGCCAAGACGGCCGGCGTGCACAGCGGCATCCTGCAGCTGGACGACCCGACCACCGAGGGCATCGACAAGCAGATCCTCTCCACGGTCGTCGTCTCCGCCCCGCTGGCGAAGCCGTCGTTCGCCTACTCGGACACCTCGTCCGTGCAGCGCAACAGCCACAAGTCGTACTTCGTCACCGTCCCGCAGGGCGCCAAGACCCTTGAGGTCGCCCTCGGCGGTCTGAAGCCGGGCAGCCAGACGCGCTTCATCTCGATCCACCCGTACGGTGTGGGCGTCGAGGACAGCGCGACCACCCAGTGCTACCCGAACTACGACAACCCGGCGAACCTCTGCCGCCCCGACCTGCGTTCGTACGAGAACCCGCAGCCGGGCGTCTGGGAGATCGAGGTCGAGTCGCGCCGTACGTCGCCGCTGCTCGACAACCCCTTCAAGCTGGACATCTCGGTGCTCGGCGCGGCCTTCGACCCCGCGGTCAAGGTCCTGCCCGAGGTCAAGAAGGGCACCCCCGCCCCGGTCCAGTGGAGCATCAAGAACGAGGCCGCGGCCATCGCCGGCGGCAAGCTCCAGGGCGGCCCGCTCGGTTCCGCGAAGGTCGCCAAGCCGACCATCGCCAACGGTGAGACCCAGACCACCGAGGTCGTGATCGGCGAGGGCGTCTCCCGCCTCGACGTCGCGATCGGCGGCGTCTCCGACACCGGCGCGGACCTCGACCTCGAGGTCTACAAGGACGGCGTCAAGGTCGGCACCTCCGCCGACGGCGACTCCGAGGAGGCCGTGAGCCTGGTCAACCCGGCCGCGGGCACCTACAGCGTCAAGGTGATCGGCTACGCGGTCCCGGCCGGCACCACCACGTACGACTACCGCGACGTGTTCTTCTCGGCCGCCCTGGGCTCCGTCCTGGTCGACGAGACCGCCGCGGTGAACCTCGCCAACGGCGCTTCGGCGAACGTCTCGGCGAACGTCCTGGTCAACAGCGAGGCCCCCGCGGGCCGTCAGTTCTTCGGCCAGGTCAAGCTGCTCAACGGCCGCGGCACCGCCGCGGGCACCGGAAGCGTCCAGATCGACAAGGTCCTGCCGTAGCGCGTACGCGCGTGACGGTGTGACCGCATGAAGAAGGGGCCGGTGCTCAACGCGAGCACCGGCCCCTTCCACTTGTCCCATGCGGCTGCGAGCTGGAGGAAAGGCCGTTGGGTGTGCCATCCGTTTCAGGGAACTAGAGTTCCTCGGTCGGATGGGTGACCTGTTGTCCGTTGGTTCGTTGATGTGATCGATGACATCAGCGGGTCCCGGTGACAGGGGGGTGGGGTGGTGGGGTCGCCCGTGTTGCGTTCGCTTGCCGCACCTTTCGTGGCCCCGCCCCCTGCGGCTGTGGCGGTACGGACCCGCCTGAGGCTGACAGCCGGGGATGAGCGGGTGCTGCGAGAGGTAGGCGGCTTTCTGGGCTCTCTGGCATCGCGGGATCTGAAGGCGCGGTGCGCTCTCGGCCTGGGGCATGGCGCGGCCGGGTGGGCGGAACGTAAGCGGGCACTGACGCCGCAGTCGTCCTCGCGGTGGGCAGGATCAGTCACGAGGGCCACCCATGATCAGTGGGCTCTAGCGATCGCGGTTGAGGACCTGGACTTCGCCGAGTCCAAGACCCGGGAGAAGCACGGGCGCAGGAAGCGCTTCCGGCGATTGATCTCCCGATTCCCCACCGCACGCCTGGCCGACCGGCTTACCGCTATGGCCGCCGAGTAAGAGATCGCGGTCATTGCGGTCGACCCCGCGTGCACCAGCCGATGGGGCGGCGAGCACTGGCAGCAGCCGCTCACCGCCTCCGGCCGAAAGACCACCCGCCACGACGCCGCGAGCGTCGTGATCGGAAGGCGCGCCCAGGGGTACGGGGCGCGGCGACGGACGGCACCGCCCCCACGTGACCGGAGTGATCACGTGGGGCATCGGACCGCCCAGGCCGCACTCCACACCCCAGGGCGTGAGGGAAGCTGTCCACCCCGGACCGGACCACCGCCTAGAGCGGTGAAGCCGCCAGGCTCGCGAAAGCAGCAACCCAGCCCGTCTCACACCGCCCGGGACGAGCACAGTGATCAGAAGTGGGTCCACGGCCTACTCCCGCTCGCTGAAGTAGAACGGTCCGCAGGAGACACTGTCCGATCCGCGGACAATGGATTGGACAAGGACCGGACGGTCGAACGCATGATGGCTACAGCGCCCGCGTCGTACGTACTGAAGGAGTCACCGTGAGGGTCGGAATCGTCGGAGCCACCGGACAGGTCGGCGGAGTCATGCGCGGCATCCTGGCCGAGCGGAAGTTCCCGGTGGACGAGCTGCGGCTGTTCGCCTCGGCCCGCTCCGCGGGCTCGACGCTCCAGTGGGAGGGCCGGGAGATCACCATCGAGGACGCCTCCACGGCCGACTACAGCGGCCTGGACATCGTGCTCTTCTCGGCCGGTGGCGCCACCTCCAAGGCCCTCGCCGAGAAGGTCGCCTCGCAGGGCGCCGTCGTGATCGACAACTCCTCCGCCTGGCGCAAGGACCCCGAGGTCCCGCTCGTCGTCTCCGAGGTCAACCCGCACGCGATCAAGAACCGCCCCAAGGGCATCATCGCGAACCCGAACTGCACCACCATGGCCGCGATGCCGGTGCTGCGCCCGCTGCACGAAGAGGCCGGTCTGACCGCGCTCGTCGCCACCACCTACCAGGCCGTCTCCGGCTCGGGCCTGTCCGGCGTCGCCGAGCTGCGCACCCAGGCCTGCGCGGTCTCCGAGGCCGCCGACCAGCTGACCTTCGACGGCGGCGCGGTGGACTTCCCGGAGCCGGCCGTCTACAAGCGGCCCATCGCCTTCAACGTCATCCCGCTGGCCGGCTCGATCGTGGACGACGGCTCCTTCGAGACCGACGAAGAGCAGAAGCTCCGCAACGAGTCCCGCAAGATCCTCGAAATCCCGGAGCTCAAGGTCTCGGGCACCTGCGTGCGCGTGCCCGTCTTCTCGGGCCACTCCCTCCAGGTCAACGTCCGCTTCGAGCGCCCGATCAGCGTGGAGCGCGCGTACGAGCTGCTGAAGGACGCCCCCGGCGTCGAGCTCTCGGAGATCCCGACCCCCCTCCAGGCCGCCGGCAGGGACGCCTCGTACGTGGGCCGCATCCGCGCCGACGAGACGGTCGACAACGGCCTCGCGCTGTTCCTCTCGAACGACAACCTGCGCAAGGGCGCGGCGCTGAACGCGGTGCAGATCGCCGAGCTCGTCGCCGAGGAGCTGCGCGGCTGATCCCGCTCGCACGACCGAGGGGCGGCGCCGTCACGGCGCCGCCCCTCGGTCGTGCCGGCCGCCTCAGCCGCGGCGGACCTCGTAGAGGAAACAGCCGAACTCGACGGCCCGGACGTGCACGAGGGCGACCTCCGGATCGGCGAAGGCCTCGTCCAGGGCGCGTCCGAGCTCGGCATCGGCCTCGGTGTCCGCGGCGAAGCCGAGGACGCGGCCGCCGAGGATGTGCCCGCGGGCGCTGTACCGCCGGGCGGCGCGCTGCACGCCGGGCCGGACGAAGGGGTACGCGCCGCCGGCGGCAGGTCCGCCGCAGTCCTCGGCGTGCACGAACACGGGCCCCTGCTCGTCGTACGCCCCCGGCTCCGCGCCGGTCGCGGCGGCCCAGCGCCGCAGCGGTGCGTAGGAGATGAGCGCGATCCGCTCGCCCGCCGCGCTGGGCCGCAGGCAGCACCTGAGCGGCGCGCCGCCCTCGTCGTCGGTGTACGGGACGCAGCTGCGCCCGGCGTCGTCACGGACCCGCAGTGCGGCGAGGGCATCGGGGGCGATGGGGAGCACGGTGTGCCTGGTCACGGTGGTCATGGCTCCAGGGTGCGGGTCCGGGGCCCGGCAGGTCTGGCAGGAATCGGACGTCGCGTTCGCCCCTGGATGACTCCGGCGCGGTGGCGCCGACCGCGTGGAAGGATGGCGGGGCAACGTCACCATCAAAGGAGATGAACGCGTGCCTGGCACGAACCTGACCCGTGAAGAAGCGCAGCAGCGGGCGAAGCTGCTCACCGTCGACTCCTACGAGATCGAGCTCGATCTCAGTGGGGCACAGGAGGGCGGGACCTACCGGTCCGAGACCACCGTGCGCTTCGACTCGGCCGAGGCCGGCGCCGAGACCTTCATCGACCTGGTCGCGCCGGCCGTCCACGAGGTGGTCCTGAACGGCAAGGCGCTCGACGTCGCCGCCGTGTTCCGGGACTCGCGCATCGCGCTGAAGCACCTCGCGGCCGGGGCCAACGAGCTCCGTGTCGTCGCGGACTGCGCCTACACCAACACCGGCGAGGGCCTGCACCGCTTCGTCGACCCGGTGGACCAGCAGGCGTACCTGTACACCCAGTTCGAGGTGCCGGACGCCCGGCGGGTCTTCGCCAGCTTCGAGCAGCCCGACCTGAAGGCGACCTTCCGGTTCACCGTGACGGCCCCCGAGGGCTGGACGGTCATCTCGAACTCGCCACGTGACACTTCCCAGGGGGCCGAGCCGAAGGACCGGGTGTGGGCCTTCGAGCCGACCCCGCGGATCTCCTCGTACATCACGGCCCTGATCGTGGGCCCGTACCACGCGGTGCACAGCTCCTACGAGGGCCCGGACGGGCAGTCCGTGCCGCTCGGCATCTACTGCCGGCCCTCGCTCGCCGAGTTCCTCGACGCGGACGCGATCTTCGACGTGACCCGGCAGGGCTTCGACTGGTTCCAGGAGAAGTTCGCCTACGACTACCCGTTCGCCAAGTACGACCAGCTCTTCGTCCCGGAGTTCAACGCGGGCGCGATGGAGAACGCCGGCGCGGTCACCATCCGCGACCAGTACGTCTTCCGCTCGAAGGTGACGGACGCGGCGTACGAGGTGCGCGCGGAGACCATCCTCCACGAGCTCGCGCACATGTGGTTCGGCGACCTGGTCACCATGGAGTGGTGGAACGACCTGTGGCTGAACGAGTCGTTCGCCACCTACACCTCGATCGCCTGCCAGGCGTACGCCGAGGGCTCGAAGTGGCCGCACGCGTGGACGACCTTCGCGAACTCCATGAAGACCTGGGCGTACCGGCAGGACCAGCTGCCGTCCACGCACCCGATCATGGCCGACATCCGCGACCTGGACGACGTCCTCGTCAACTTCGACGGGATCACGTACGCCAAGGGCGCCTCGGTGCTCAAGCAGCTCGTCGCGTACGTCGGTCAGGACGCCTTCTTCAAGGGCGTGCAGGCGTACTTCAAGGCGCACGCCTTCGGGAACACGCGCCTGTCCGACCTGCTCGGCGCCCTTGAGGAGACCTCGGGCCGCGACCTGACCGCCTGGTCGAAGGCGTGGCTGGAGACGGCGGGGATCAACATCCTGCGCCCGGAGATCACCACGGACGAGGACGGTGTCGTCACCGCCTTCGCCGTCCGCCAGGAGGCGCCGGCGCTGCCCGCGGGCGCCAAGGGCGAGTCCACGCTGCGCCCGCACCGCATCGCGGTCGGCCTGTACGACCTCCAGGACGGCCGGCTGGTGCGTACGGACCGCGTCGAGCTGGACATCGACGGCGAGCTGACCCCGGTGGACGCGCTCGTCGGCCGGCCGCGCGCGGCGGTCGTGCTGCTGAACGACGACGACCTGTCGTACGCGAAGGTCCGCCTCGACGAGGAGTCCCTCGCCACGGTCACCGCGCACCTGGGCGACTTCACCGAGTCGCTGCCGCGGGCGCTGTGCTGGGCCTCGGCGTGGGACATGACCCGCGACGGGGAGCTGGCCACCCGCGACTACCTCGCGCTGGTGCTGTCGGGCATCGGCAAGGAGTCGGACATCGGCGTCGTCCAGTCGCTGCACCGCCAGGTGAAGCTGGCCGTCGACCTGTACGCCGACCCGGCGTGGCGGGAGCAGGGGCTGGCCACCTGGACCGGGGCCACCCTGGAGCACCTGCGCGCGGCCGCCCCGGGCAGCGACCACCAGCTGGCCTGGGCCCGCGCGTTCGCGGCGACGGCCCGTACCGAGGAGCAGCTGGCGTACCTGTCGGGTCTGCTCGACGGGTCCGTGGAGATCGAGGGCCTGGCCGTCGACACCGAGCTGCGGTGGGCGTTCCTGGAGCGCCTCGCGGCGACGGGCGTCAGCGGCGAGGCGGCCATCGCGGCCGAGCTGGAGCGGGACGCGACGGCGGCGGGCGAGCGCCACGCCGCGACCGCGCGGGCCGCGCTGCCGACGGCGGAGGCCAAGGCGGCCGCGTGGGCCTCGGTCGTCGAGAGCGACTCGCTGCCGAACGCGGTGCAGGAGGCGGTGATCGGCGGCTTCGTGCAGACCGACCAGCGCGAGCTGCTCGCGCCGTACGCGGAGAAGTACTTCGCGGCGGTCAAGGGGGTCTGGGACAGCCGGAGCCACGAGATCGCACAGCAGATCGCGGTGGGCCTGTACCCCTCCCTGGCGGTGTCCGAGGAGACCCTGGCGGCGACGGACGCGTGGCTGGCCTCGGCCGAGCCGAACGCGGCGCTGCGGCGGCTGGTGTCGGAGTCCCGCGCGGGCGTCGAGCGGGCGCTGAAGGCCCAGGCGGCCGATGCCGCTGCCGCTCGGGTCTGACGCACCACCCCCGGGCGGGGGGTGCACCCCCCGCCCGGGCCCCATGGCGGGGCTGGATCTCGGCTGATGCCGCGTTTCGGCGGGATGGATTGCGCGAAGCGCAATTTCAGCCCCGCCGGCGATCGAGGCGCGGGTCCGGGCGGAGCCCGCGGGAAGCCCGCGCAGCGGCTACGTCCGGGCCGCGACCGTGCTCAGGGCCGCGAGGGCATGGGCCACCGCCGGGGCGGATTCGGAGCCGCGGCGGACCGCTGCGATGACGTGCCGCGTCGGGCGGTCGTGGGTGAGGACCCGGACCGCCACGCCCGATGCCCGGCTCGACACCATGCGCGGGACCAGCGCCACGCCCATGCCCGCCTCGACCATGGCCAGGATCGCGGTCCAGCCGGACGCCGAGTGCGCCTGCTCGGGGACGAAGCCCGCCGCCTCGCACGCACCCACCGCGATCTCCGACCAGGGGCCGCTGCCGCCGTAGATCCACGGGTCGCCCGACAGGTCCGCCAGCCGCAGGTCCGGCGCGGCCGCCAGCGGGTGGCCCGGCGGCAGGGCCACGTCCAGCGGGTCCTCCAGCAGCGTGACCCGGGTGAACCGCGCGTCCCGCGCGGTCGGCGCGTGCGCCGCCAGGGACAGCGCGAGGTCCACGCCCCCGGCGGAGAGCAGCTCGTACGATTCCGCGGCCTCGGTCTCCCGTACCCGTACCTCCACCCGGGGGTGGGTGCGCCGCAGCTCGGCCACGGCGGGGACCACCAGGGCCGGCACCGCGGTGGAGAAGGCCCCGACGCGCACCTCCCCCGCCTCCCCGGCGAGGTACCCGGCGAGCTCCGCGTCGGCCCGCTCCAGCTGCGCGAACACCGCCTCCGCGTGCCGCAGGACCAGGTGGGCGGCGTCCGTGAGCCGGACCCGGCGCCCCTGTGCCTCCAGCAGCGGCACCCCCAGCAGCCGGCCGAGGTTGGTCAGCTGCTGTGAAACGGCCGAGGGCGTCATGTGCAGCGCCTCGGCCGTCGCGGTCACGGTCCCCCGCTCGGCGAGGGTCCGCAGGATCCGCAGCTTCTTGATGTCCCACTCGGTCATGGGCCCGAACCTACCGCCGGGCACCGAGTCCCACGCCGCCCAGGATCAGCGCCATGCACAGCAGTTGCGCCGGGCCGGTCCGCTCGCCGATGAGCAGGAGGCCGAGGCCCGCGACGCAGACCGGCTGGAGGTAGTAGACGACCCCTGCGCGGGCGGCGCCGATGACCGAGACGGCCTTGTTCCAGGCGAAGAAGGCGACGGCGGAGGAGAAGACCCCGACGTAGAGCAGCGGTCCGACGGTGCCCGCGGTGACCTCGAAGCCGCCCTGGACGGTGACGGACACGGCGTACGCGGGGGCGAGCATCAGCGCGCCGAGGAGGAAGGTGGTGATCAGGAAGGCCAGGCCGCCCAGTTCGGCGGGCTTGCGCTTGAGCAGGGCGCTGTACGTGGCGAACGACAGCGCGGCGCCGAACATCCACAGGTCGCCGGCGCCGAAGTCGAAGCCGAGCGAGCCGTCCCCGACCAGCAGCAGCACGCCGAGGGCGGCGAGGGCGAGCCCGAAGGTGCGCCGGGCGCCGAGCCGTTCGCCGCCGAGGCGGGCGTACAGGGCCATGAGGACCGGCGAGGCGGCCATGATCATGCCCATGTTGGAGGCGGAGGTGGTCAGACCGGCCTGGTGGACCAGCGTGTTGTAGAGGGCGACGCCGAACAGCGTGGCGAGGGCGATGAATCCGAAGTGCCGCCGGATCAGGTCCCGCTGCTGCCAGGCCTGCCGGGCGGCGAAGGGGGCGACGGCGAGGGTGGCGATGATCCAGCGCCAGAACACGGCCTGGACGGGCGGGACGGTGTCGGCCATCCCCCGGGTGGCGACGAAGCTGCCGGACCAGACGACCGTCGCGAGCAGGGCCAGGAGCACGCCGACTCCGGCGGCCCCCTTCTTCCCCGTGCCCCGGGCGGTGGGCTTGCCTTGCGAAGCGGTGCGGACGCGGTCCATGACGGCCACTGTGTGTCTCCCCCTCGGAGTCCGGTGTGTCGGTCGAGGCTCTACCGTCCCACCGGCCCATCCGTCAGGTCCATCGAAATGTTTCGATCATTCTTTTCAGGAGAACTGAACGATTCGGTCTTCGGCGGCCGGGGCGCACCGATCGTCAGCTGGCCCGCGACGGTGGCGCCGAAGGCGATCGCCATGCCCGTCACCTGCACCGGCGTGAGCGCCTGGCCCAGGGCCGCCCAGCCGATGGCGGCGGCGGTCAGCGGGGAGAGCGGGCCGAGCAGGGTGACCGAGGTGGCGGTGAGCCGGCCGATGCCGCGGAACCAGAGCCAGTACGCGATACCGGTGTTGATCAGCATCATGTAGCCGTAGCCGAGGAAGGCCCTGCCGTCGAGTGCGGGCGGGGCCCCTTCGACGATCGCGGCGATCGGGATGATGATCAGCCCGCCCGCGGTGAGCTGCCAGCCGGTCATGGCCAGCGGCCCGACCCCTTCGGGCCGCCCCCAGCGCTTGGTCATGACGGTTCCGGCGGCCATGGAGGCGGAGGAGACGACGCCCGCGACGATGCCGACGAGGTCGAGCTCCGCCTCGGCGGTCAGGACGACCATGCTGACCCCGAAGGCCCCCACGACGGCGGCGAGCACGGTCCGCAGCCGCGCCCGCTCGCCCAGGACGAGGGCGGCGAGCCCCACGACGAACAGCGGCCCGGCGGAGCCGAGCACGGCCGCGACGCCGCCGGGCAGCCGGTAGGCGGAGAGGAAGAGCAGCGGGAAGAAGGCGCCGATGTTGAGCCCGCCCAGGACGGCGGACTTCCACCACCACTCGCCCTTGGGCAGGGTGCGGGAGAGGGCCACGAGCAGCAGCCCGGCGGGCAGGGCCCGCATCACGCCGGTGAACAGCGGCCGGTCGGGCGGCAGCAGTTCGGAGGCGACGGCGTACGTGGAGCCCCAGGAGACGGGGGCGAGGGCGGTCACTGCGACGGTGGCGAAGCGCTTCATGGCGGTTGACTCCTCGGGCGGGTGAGGGCAGCGGGAGCGGACGGCGGCTCGGGCGGTGGCGGGCTGAGGCGGAGGTGGCTCAGGCGGAGGTGGCTCAGGCGGAGGCGGGCACCGGCGGCCGCGGGGCGCCGGCCGGCGGCTCGGCGGGCGCGGCCTCGGCGGACAGGGCCTCGGCGTGCACGGCCTCGGCGGGCAGGTGCCGCTCCAGCCGGACCAGCGCCAGAGCGGCGCCCAGCGCGGCGACGGCGAGGACGGCCCAGGGCAGCCGGCCGTCGACGGCGAGCAGGGCGGTGAACAGGGAGGGGGCGAGCGCGGTGGCCAGCGAGTAGGACAGCTGGTAGGTGGCCAGGTAGCGGCCGCGGACGGCTTCGGGGGCGGCCGAGACCGACAGGGCGCCGCCGGAGGGGCTGTGGACCAGCTCGCCGAGGGTGTAGACGACGACGATGGCGAGCAGGGCGACCAGGGTCGCGGTCTGGCCGGGGCGCAGCGTGCCGAGCACGATCTGGCCGACGAAGGCGGCGGCGAAGAGCAGGGCGCCCAGGGCGGCCGAGCGGGTGCGACGGGCGCCGGAGCGGCGGACCCGGCCCGCGATCAGCACGCCGACCCCGGCGCACAGGACGGTGTTGACGGTGAAGGCGGCTCCGGTGAGGGAGTCGGGGGCCGTCAGCCAGGTGGAGAGGTAGAGCGGGAAGAGGACGGACAGGGCCGAGTAGCCGAGCGCGGTGAGGAAGTTGGCGGCGGTCAGGCCGAGGAAGGGCCGGTCCCGCAGGACCATCCGGTAGCCGGCGGCCGCCCGCCCCGCGGTGGCGGTGGCGGCGTCACGGACCGGGCGGACCCGGCTGACGAGCAGTCCGGCGAGGGCGAAGGCCAGGGAGTTGCCCCAGGCGGTGTACGTGAACCCGCCGGCTCCCCACAGGCCCAGCACTCCGGAGACGAGCAGGGCGCCCGCGCCCATCCCGGCGTTCTGCAGGGCCCGGATGGAGGCCTGGAGCCGGTCGCGGGCGGCGCCGCGCGCCACCTCGCCGATCAGCGACTGCTGGACGACGGAGAAGGAGCGGTCCGCGAGGGCGGTGACGAGGGCGACCGCCGCGAAGGCGGGGAGCGAGCCGGCGAAGGGGTACAGGGCGAAGCCGAGCGCCCGTACCGCGTAGAGCACCAGGTTGACCTTCTTGGCGCCGAACCGGTCGACGGCCGAGCCGGCCAGCGGCATGAAGGCCAGGCCGGCGACGCCGGTGACGGTCAGGACCAGGCCGACGAGGGTGAAGGAGAGGCCGGTGACGTGGTGGAAGAAGACGAGCGAGAACGGGACGTACATGCCGATCCCGACCGAGCTGATCCCGATGCCCACAAGCAGCGAGCGCTCCCCCGCGACCCGTGCTTCCTTCACCGGTGTACCGGTCTTCATGGTGTCCCCCCACGATCGATGGCCCGTGATTGCTTGCTTGGAAGTAGCTTAGCGCTAAGCTACTTTTCGTCAAGCTACTTTCTTGCGAACGACCGAGCGGAAACCGGATACTCCACCCATGAAGGACCAGCAGGACGCAGTCGACGCGATCACCGCCCAGTGGCACGCGGTGCGCCCCGACCTGGACACAGCCCCCATGGCCGTCTTCGGGCGGATCTACCGGATCGCCAAGGCCATGGGTGATGCCATGGAACGGACCTACTCGGGCTTCGGGATCTCGCGCGGGGAGTTCGACGTCGTGGCCACCCTGCGCCGCTCCGGCGCCCCCTACACGCTCTCGCCGCGCCAGCTGTCGGCCACTCTGATGCTCACCACGGGTGGCATGACGGGGCGTCTGGACAAGCTGGAGAAGGCCGGGCTGCTCTGCCGCAAGCCCGATCCGCACGACCGGCGCGGACTCCAGGTGACCATCACAGACCGCGGGCTCGCCCTCATCGACGAGGCCGTCTCCGCCGGCCTGGAGGTGCAGCGCGCCTCGCTGGCCGGTCTGAGCGAGGCGGAGGTGGAAGTGTTCACCGGCCTGCTCCGCAAGCTGCTGGCCGGGGTCTGAGGACGCGACAGGGCGCCGGAGGCCGCACACGGCCGATTCACATCGGCGTGCGGACCCCCGGCGCCCCGGAAGTATTCAGTTCAGAGGGAGCGGACCCGTCGGGTCAGCTGTCCTTCTGCTGCTTTCGCGACTGGTCGCCGACCATCACGAGACCCGCGATGACCAGGAACAGCACGATCGGCGCGGCCACGTACAGGCCGAGCGTCTCGCCAATGCTCAGGCCCGGGCCCGGGTCGTCGCCGTCGTCGCGGGTCAGCGCCAGGGCGGGAGACGTCATCAGCAGCATCATCAGCGTCGTTCCGGCCGTGACGGCGCCGGCGCGCAGAGCGTTCTTCTTGTCCACGGTGCAAACGTAGCGAACGCCTAAAGGGGGCGCGCGCCCGGGGGTGCCGTACGGGTCTGCGCCCCCTCCCGCACCGCGCCCAGCAGGGCGTTCGCCCGGGGCGAGGAGGCCAGCGCCTCCAAGGTCAGCGGCCGGCCCTCCCCGTCGGCGAGCGGCAGCCGCCAGTTGGGGTACTGGTCCCAGGTCCCCGGCAGGTTCTGCGGCCGCCGGTCGCCCACCGCATCGGGCAGCCACACGCCGACCAGCCGGGCCGGGGTGCGCAGCAGGAACCCGTACAGGGCCCGTACGGCGGCCTCCTCGCCCTTGGCGTCCAGGCCGAGGTCCTCCAGCACCTCGAGCCACCGGGCGGTGTCCGCGGCGTCGTCGGCCCGCTCCCGTTCCACCGGGCGGGTCAGCAGGCCGAGCCGGTCGCGCAGTTCCACATGGGCGCCCGCGAGCTTGGCGGCCGTGGGCGGCAGGTCGTGGGTGGTGACGGTGGCCAGGCAGTCGGCCCGCCAGGCCCCGGGCTCCAGCGGGTCTCCGTCGCCCGTCCAGTCCCGCTCGAACCACAGCACGGAAGTGCCGAGCACCCCGCGCCGGGCCAGGGCCTGACGGACCCCCGGCTGCACCGTCCCGAGGTCCTCGCCGATGACCAGCGCCCCGGCCCGGTGCGCCTCCAGGACGAGGACGGCCAGCATGGCCTCGCCGTCGTACGAGACGTACGCGCCTTCGGCGGGCGGGGCCCCCTGCGGGATCCACCAGAGCCGGAACAGCCCCATGACGTGGTCGATGCGCACGGCGCCCGCGTACCGGAACACCCCGCGCAGCAGCTCCCGGAAGGGCGCGTACCCGGACTCGGCGAGCGCGTCGGGACGCCACGGCGGCAGCCCCCAGTCCTGGCCGCGCGCGTTGAAGGCGTCCGGCGGGGCGCCGACCGACACCTCGCGGGCGTGGCAGGAGCCGGTGCGCGCGTCCGAACCCTCCGGGTGCACCCCGACGGCCAGGTCGTGCACGATCCCCACGGCCATGCCCGCCTCCCGGGCGGCCCGTTGGGCGGCGGCGAGCTGGGTGTCGGTCAGCCAGACCAGCCAGCGGTGGAAGTCGAGCCGCTCCCGCGGATCCTCCCCGGCCGCGGCCGCGCACCAGGCGGCGTGCTTGTCGAGCGCGGGCCCCTGCGCCGCGCGGAACTCCCGGTAGGACGCCTCGCGTTCCGCGGTGCGCGGCACGGCGTACAGCAGCTCCAGGGCGGCCCGCTTCAGGGCCCACACCGCGTCCCGGTCGATCAGGGCGCCCTTCTCCAGCACCTCGCGGCGCAACTCGCCTCCCTTGGCGGCAAGTTCGTCGAGGGCCGTCCGCTCGGGGCACCGGGCCTGCTCGGGGACGTCCTCGATCCGCAGGTGCACCGGGTCGGGGAACCGGCGGGAGGAGGGCCGGTAGGGGGACGGGTCGGTCGGAGTCCCGGGTACGGCCGCGTGCAGCGGGTTGACCTGGATGAACCCGGCGCCGTGGGTGCGCCCCGCCCAGCGCGCGAGCGCCGCCAGGTCCCCGAGGTCGCCCATGCCCCAGGAGTGCTCGGAGAGCAGCGAGTACAGCTGGACGAGCAGCCCGTGCTCCCGCTCGGGCGCGGCGGGCGCCCGGTCCGGGGCCACGATCAGGGCGGCCGTCGCGGTGCGCCCGTCGGGGGCCTCGACATGGACCCGGTGCACGCCGTGCGGGGGCACCCCGCCGGGCGGCCGGCCGCCCGGCTCCTCGCCCTCCAGCTCCAGCCGGGTCCGCGTCCCGGGCGGCAGCGCGGCCAGCTCCACGGGCGGCCCCGACCCGGCCCACCAGACCAGCACGGGCGGCAACAGCCGCTCGGCCGCGCCCCGTTCACCGATGTCGGCCCACGCCCGGATGGACTCGGGGGTCTCGGTGGACACCCCGAGCGTGCCCAGCACCGATCGCACGGTGGCTTGCGGGACCTGGACCGTGACGTCCTCGGCGGGCTGGTAGGTGGTGGCGACGCCGTACAGGGCCGCGAGCCGGGCGAGGTCGTCCATGTGTCGAATCCCTGTCTAGTCTCCCGCCGCGGCGGCCGCGGCGGATGTGGTCGGCTCGCTCGTCAGCGGCGCCTCGTCGGCGAGCGGGGGCTCACTGGTCAGCGGCGCGTGCGCGGAGCCCGCGAGCGGGGGCTCGCTGGTGAGGGGTCCCCCGTCCGGCCCGGCCTGCGCGGGCAGGTGGGCGAGCAGGGGGCGGCGGGTCGGGTCGGTGGTCTCTGCGGCGGGCTGTCCGGCGATCTGTCCGGCGTGGGCAGCGGTGTTCACGGTCGGCACTCCTTTGTGCGTGAGGAACAGTCAGAACCATGGAACAACGCCGGAGAACACCGCAGCCATACCCAGTCGGCCGCACCGCATTCCTGACGTATCCAGGTCAGATCACCCACCCGCGTTGACACCCCGCCCGCACGGATGGTGGGCTCGGGCTCATTCGTACGAGCAGGGGACGACTCGGGACGGGGAGGCTCCGTGCAGCTCAGGGGCGGGAAGCGGACCACGGCAGCGGCCGTGGCGGTCATCGGGACGCTGCTGGGCGGCGCGACGTCCGCGGGCCCGCCCGGGGCCTCCGCGCTGCCCACCGCACCGGCCGTGCCCCGCGCGGACACCGCCGCCGGCGCGGTGCCCGGACCCGTGCTCGACCCCGGCTCCGATGTGGTGCGAGCCCCCGCCGAGGGCCCGGCCGTGTGGCCCCGGCCGCAGTCGATGACCGCCGACCCGGCGCGCGAGGTGGCGCTGGGCGCCGAAGCCGTGCTCGTGCTGCCGCCGGACACCGACCCGTACGCGGCCCGGGTGGTGCGGGACGCCCTGCGCGGAGCGGGCGTACGGACCCTGCACGAGCGGGCCCCCGGGGCGCCGCTGCCCGAACGGGGCACCGTCGTACGGCTCCAGGGGCCGGACGCGGAGGCCGCGCTGCGGTCCCTGGGCGCGGCCGGAGCGGGAGACCTGCCGGACGGCGGCTACCGGCTGGCCGTGGGGCGCTCCGGCGGCCGGGACACGGTCGCGCTGGCCGGTATGGGCGAGGACGGCCTCTTCCACGCGGCGCAGACGCTGCGCGCCCTGCTGGCGCCGGGCCCCGCCAAGGTGCCCGGCGTACTGGTGCGGGACTGGCCGACGGCGCCCGTGCGCGGGATCACCGAGGGGTTCTACGGCACTCCCTGGACGCGGGAGCAGCGGCTCGCGCAGGTGGAGTTCATGGGCCGCACCAAGCAGAACCGGCTGCTCCTCGCGCCCGGTGACGACGCGTACCGCACCGTGGACTGGCGCGAGGAGTACCCGCGGGAGCGGCAGGAGGAGTTCCGGGAACTGGCCGAGCGGGCCAGGGCCAACCGGGTGGTGCTGGCCTGGGCGGTGACCCCCGGGCAGTCGATGTGCCTGTCCTCGGACGCCGACCGGGCGGCGCTCGCCCGCAAGCTGGACGCCATGTGGGAGCTCGGATTCCGGGCGTTCCAGGTCCAGTTCCAGGACATCAGCTACACGGAGTGGGGCTGCCGGGCCGACCGGGAGCGCTACGGGAAGGGCCCGGCGGCCGCCGCGAAGGCCCACGCGGAGGTGGCGGGCGAGCTGGCGGCGCACCTCGCGGACCGCCACCCGGAGGCGCCGGCCCTGTCGCTGCTGCCCACGGAGTACTACCAGGAGGGCGCGACGGCCTACCGGACGGCGCTCGCGGCCGCGCTGGCCGGGCGCGTGGAGGTGGCCTGGACGGGGGTCGGCGTACTGCCGCGCACGATCACCGGGAAGGAACTGTCCGGGGCGCGCTCGGCGCTGGGGCATCCGCTGGTCACCATGGACAACTACCCGGTCAACGACTGGGACCCGGGCCGGATCTTCCTCGGCCCGTACGCCGGACGGGACCCGGCGGTCGCGAGCGGCTCGGCGGCCGTGCTGGCCAACGCGATGCCGCAGGGGACGCTCTCGCGCATCCCGCTGTTCACGGCGGCCGACTTCGCCTGGAACCCGCGCGGTTACCGGGCCGGCGAATCGTGGTCGGCGGCGGTGGCCGAGCTCGCGGGGCCCGATCCGCGGGCCCGCAGGGCGCTGGCCGCGCTGGCCGGGAACACGGCGTCCTCGGGCCTGGCCCAGCCGGAGTCGGCGTACCTGCGCCCGCTGGTCGAGGAGTTCTGGCAGGCCCGCTCCGCCGGGGACCCGGCGGCGGGCGAGCGGCTGCGGGCCGCGCTGCGGGTGCTGCGCGAGGCCCCGGAGCGGCTGCCGGCGCTGTCCGGGGAGGCAGGGCCGTGGCTGTCGCGGCTGTCGCGCTACGGGGCGGCCGGGGAACTGGCCCTGGACGTCCTTCAGGCCCAGGCCCGCGGGGACGGCGCGGCCGCCTGGCGGTCCGCGCAGGCCCTGACGGAGGCCCGCAGGGACCTGGCGCAGCCGGGCGACGTACGGGTGGACGGCGCGGTGCTGGAGCCCTTCCTCGCCAAGGCCGCGGAGGCGGCGGACGCCTGGACCGGCGCCGCCCGCCCGGCCGGCACGGTGGACCGTGAGCCGGACGCGTGGACGGTGCGGCTGGACGCGGTGCGCCCGGTGTCGGCCGTCACGGTGATGACGGACCCGCTCCCGCCCGGCACCCGGGCGAGGGTGGAGGCGCACGTGCCCGGCGAGGGCTGGCGCGAGGTCGCCGGGGCGGCGGCCTCGGGGTGGACCCAGGCGGACACGGGCGGGCTGCGGGCGGATGCGGTCCGGCTGGCCTGGACGGGACCGGCGCCGGCCGTGCACCGGGTGGTGCCGTGGTTCGCGGACGGCCCGGAGGCCCGCTTCGAACTGGCGGACGCCGCCGACGCGGAGATCGGCGGGGCCCCGCAGCGGCTCACGGCGCAACTCGCGCCGCTGCGCCCCGGCGAGGTACGCGGCCCGCTCTCGGCGGCGCCGCCGCCGGGCATCGAGGTGCGCCTCCCGGCGGAGGCGAAGGCTCCGCGCGGCACGCAGGTGTCCATCCCGGTGGAGGTCACGGTCCCGGCCTCGACCCCGCCGGGCAGCTACCGGGTCGCGGTGACCTTCGCGGGCGAGTCCCGGACACTGACCGTCCGGGCGGTTCCCCGTACGGGCGGGCCGGACCTGCTGCTCTCGGCCCGCGCCTCCTCCTCGGCGGACGAGGCGCCGCAGTTCCCCGCCTCGGCGGCGCTGGACGGCTCCGCCGCCACCCGCTGGTCCTCGCCGCCGGTGGACGGCGCGTGGTGGCAGGCCGAGCTCCCGGCCCCGGCGCGGCTCGGCCTGCTGACCCTGCACTGGCAGGAGGCGTACCCTTCCGCGTACCGGGTCGAGACCTCCGCGGACGGCGTGGCCTGGCTCCCGGCGGCCTCGGTGGCGTCCCGGGGCGGTGTGGACTCCGTACGGCTGGACGCCCCGGGGACCCGCTTCGTCCGCGTGACCTGCGACGTACGGGCGACCCGCTTCGGCTGCAGCCTGTTTGCGGCCGAGGCCCGCGCGGTCGTTCCGTAGGCCGGCCCGGGCCGCACGGGCGGGCAGGCGGGCGGTCAGGAGGCGGCGACTCCGATGCGGTCGAGGGCGTCCTCGGCGCCGTACGGCTGGAGGTACGGCATCCACCGGGGGTCCCGGTGGCCCGTGCCGATGATCCGCCAGGCCAGTCCGGACGGCGGGGCCGGCTGGTGGCGCAGCCGCCAGCCCAGCTCCAGCAGGTGCCGGTCGGCCTTGACGTGGTTGCAGCGGCGGCACGCGGCGACGACGTTGTCCCACACGTGCTGCCCGCCCCTGCTGCGGGGGATGACGTGGTCGACGCTGGTGGCGACGGCGCCGCAGTACATGCAGCGGCCTCCGTCGCGCGCGAACAGGGCGCGCCGGGTGAGCGGAACGGGCCCCCGATAGGGGACCCGCACAAAGCGCTTGAGCCGGACCACGCTGGGCGCGGGGACGGCTCTCGTCGCACTGTGCAGAAAGGCGCCCGATTCCTCCAGGGAGACCGCTTTGTTCTCCAGGACGAGGACGAGCGCGCGGCGGAGCGGTACGACGCCGAGGGGCTCGTACGACGCGTTGAGGACCAGGACGTGCGGCACGGACTGCCTCCTTGTACGCCGGCGGCGCGTGGCTCGCGCCGGGACGATCTGCTCTCCAGTCTCTCCTTACGGCAGGTCGAAGCGCCACCACGCGCCCGTAACGGGTCCGAGGTGTTTTCAACCACACCCGGATCATGGGGCGGCCGCAGCCCCGGGCGGCTCCGGTCCCTCGCCGAGCACGGCAACGGAGTCGGGGCGATGCCCCGTTAGTGTGGATGCTCTGCCCGTACACCCCTTCCGCGGGCAGGACGCTACATCTGGAGGTACCAGCCGTGCCCTGGCCTGCCGCACTGCTTCCCCTCGCAGCCGACACCCCGGACGCGACCGACACACTGAGAGAGACGCACCAGAACGTCACCAACGCCGCCAGTTTCATCGAGGAGAACTGGGCCGGATGGCTGTACCTCGGCCTGCGGATCCTGCTGATCGTCGTGATCGCGGCCGCGCTGCGGTCGGTGGTCCGCAAGTCGCTGACCAAGCTGATAACGCGGATGAACCGCAGCGCGGAGGCCGTCGAGGGCACGGCGCTGGGCGGACTGCTGGTCAATGCCGAGCGGCGGCGCCAGCGTTCCGAGGCGATCGGCTCCGTCCTGCGCTCGGTGGCCTCGTTCCTGATCCTCGGCACGGCCGGCCTGATGGTGCTCGGTGCGCTCGACATCAACCTCGGTCCGCTGCTCGCGAGCGCCGGTGTGGCCGGTGTGGCGATCGGTTTCGGCGCCCGGAACCTGGTCACGGACTTCCTCTCCGGCGTGTTCATGATCCTTGAGGACCAGTACGGCGTCGGCGACAAGATCGACGCCGGGGTGGCCTCGGGCGAGGTCGTCGAGGTGGGCCTGCGCGTCACCAAGCTGCGCGGGGACAACGGCGAGATCTGGTACGTCCGCAACGGCGAGATCAAGCGCATCGGCAACCTGAGCCAGGGCTGGGCCACCGCGGGCGTGGCCGTGCAGGTCAAGCCGACCGAGAGCCTGGCCCACATCCGCGAGGTGGTCCAGGAGGTCGCCGACGGCCTGGCCAAGGAGTCCCCTTGGGACGAGCGCCTGTGGGGCCCGGTGGAGGTACTGGGCCTGGACGAGGTGCTGCTGGCCTCGATGACCGTGAAGGTGTCGGCGAAGACGATGCCGGGCCAGCAGTTCGCCGTGGAGCGGGAGCTGCGCTGGCGCATCAAGGAGGCGTTCGACGCCGCGGGCATCCGCATCATCGGCGGTGCGCCGGCCGTCGACGAGGCCGAGGACGCGGCCCCGGCCGACCCCGCGGCCGCCGTCGCCCCGCCGTCGGCGCTGGCGAACCCGTCCTCCCCGCAGTCCCTCGCCGCCACCCCGATCCCGGCGGCGCAGATCCCGCCGCCGGCTGCCGCGGGGCCGCGCATCTCCAAGTAGCGGCGGTCGGCGCCGCCCCGCCGCAGCCGCCGCTCCCGCGGTCACCACCACCACCGTCCAACCCGGTGCCCCCACAGGTTCTCCTGCGGGGGCACCGGTGTTTGCGCAGTTCCATTGACACGGATCAAACAGCGATAGGAAACTTACCTAACAGTTTCTGACGGCGACGCGCCGCCGAAGAGGGAGAGAGACGCCCCATGCCAGGCACCACCCCCGGAACCACCCCCGGCACGCCGAGCCTGCTGCGCGTCATGAACGACCGGGCCGCCCTGGACCTGTTGCTGACGCACGGCCCCCTGTCCCGCACCCGCATCGGCAGGCTCACCGGCCTCTCCAAGCCCACCGCCTCCCAGTTGCTGAGCCGGCTGGAGGCCGCCGGGCTGGTCATCGCCACCGGCACCGCCGCGGGCCGCCCCGGCCCCAACGCCCAGCTCTACTCGGTCAACGCGCGCGCCGCCCACGTCGCCGCCCTCGACGTCACCCCCGGCCGGATCCTCGCCGCCGTCGCCGACCTCACCGGCGAGGTCGTCGGCAGCCACGAACTCCCGTACGCCAAGGGCACCGGCGCGGTCGAGCAGGTCAGCCGGGCCCTCGGCGAAGCCGTCAAGGACGCGGGGATGCTCCTCACCGACATCCACCGGGTGGTCATCGCCACCCCCGGCTCCTTCGACCCCCGCACCGGAGTGCTGCGCTACGCCGACCACCTCGTCGGCTGGCAGTCCCCCACCCTCCTCGACGAGCTGGCGGCGGCCCTGCCGATGCCGGTGGAGTACGAGAACGACGTGAACCTCGCCGCCGTCGCCGAGCAGCGGCTCGGCGCCGCCCGCGGCCACGAGGACTTCGTCCTGCTGTGGAACGAGGAGGGCCTCGGCGCCGCCCTCGTGATCGGCGGCCGGCTGCACCGCGGCTGGACCGGCGGCGCGGGCGAGGTCGGCTTCCTGCCGGTGCCGGGCCACCCCCTGGTCCGGCAGGTGGTACGGGAGAACGGCGGCGGGTACCAGGCGCTGGCGGGCGGGGAGGCGCTGCCCGGGCTCGCGGCCGCACTCGGGGTCGAGGCGCCCCAGGTGCCCGCGTCCGGAGCCGGATCCGGCGCCGAGCACGGAGCCGTGCACGGGCCCGTGTCGGGGGCCGAGGTGGCACAGGCCGTGGCCATCCTGTCCCGGGCCGCCACCGCGCCCGAAGGGGCCAACCTGCGCCTGCTCCAGTCGTACGCCACCGCGCTCGCGACGGGCCTCGCCGCAGTGGTCGCCGTACTGGACCCGGAGATCGTCGTCCTCTCCGGCGCGGTGACCGACGCCGGCGGGGATCCGCTGCGCGAGCTGATCGAGGCCGAGCTCGCCGACCTCGCCCCCTCCCAGCCGCACCTGGTGGCCGGCGAAGTACGGGAACGGCCCGTGCTGCGCGGGGCGCTGGAGAGCGCCCTCGCCGCCACCCGCGACGAGGTCTTCGACACCTCGCGCCGCTGAACCGCACCACCGCCGCACCGCCGCACCGCACTGCACCCCCGTTCCACTCGTCCGTCCGTTCTCCTGCACCGCCCCCTTCCGGAAAGACCTCCCGCGCAGAGAGTGACACCGCCATGCCCAGAACGCGCCGCCTGACCACCGCAGCCACTGCCCTCGCGGCGATATCCGTACTCGCCACCGCCTGTGCGGGCCAGAGCGGGAACGAAGCCGCCGACGACCCGAGCAAGGAAGTCACCCTCAACTTCTGGCACGGCTGGTCCGCCCCCAGCGAGGCGAAGGCCATCGAGGACAACATCGCGCGGTTCGAGAAGGCCCACCCGAACATCAAGGTCAACGTCACCGGCAACATGACCGACGACAAGATCAACCAGTCCCTGCGCGCGGGCGGGGACAAGGCCCCCGACGTGGTGTCCTCCTTCACCACCGACAGCGTCGGCAAGTTCTGCAACACCGGCGCCTTCGCAGACTTGAACCCCTTCCTCAAGAAGTCCGGGATCGACAAGGAGAAGGTCTTCCCCCGGACCCTGCTCCAGTACACCCAGTTCAACGGCAACCAGTGCACGCTTCCGCTGCTCAACGACGCGTACGGCCTCGTCTACAACAAGACCGCCTTCGCCGCCGCCGGCATCGCCGAAGCGCCCAAGACCTGGAGCCAGTTCGTCGAGGTCGCGCAGAAGCTGACGGTGGCCCGCGGGGACGGCTACGAACGGCTCGGCCTGATGCCCACCTACCACGGCTACGAGACCACCCCGATGCGGCTGGCCGCGCAGTGGGGCCCGACGTACTTCGGCGCCGACGGCAAGTCGAACCTGGCCAAGGACCCGGCCTTCGCGAAGATGCTGACGGCGCAGAAGGACCTCGTCGCCAAACTCGGCGGCTACGAGAAGCTGGAGAAGTTCCGCACCACCTTCGGCGACGAGTGGAGCGCCGAACACCCCTTCCACCAGGGCCTGGTCGCGATGCAGATCGACGGCGAGTGGCGGGCGCCGATGGCGAAGGAGGCCGGCGTCAAGTTCGAGATCGGCACGGCGCCGCTGCCCGTGCCCGACGACCAGCTCGCCGACTACGGCAAGGGCTACCTGTCCGGCACCATCATGGGGATCGCCTCCGGCAGCAAGAAGCAGAACGCGGCCTGGGAGCTGGTCAAGTACATGACCACCGACACCGACGCGGTCGTGGACTTCGCCAACGCCATCCACAACGTGCCCTCGACGCTGGCCGCGCTCGAATCCCCCAAGCTCCAGGTGACCCCGGAGTTCAAGACCTTCCTCGACATCGCCAGGCACCCGAAGTCGACCACCACCCCGGCCCAGGCCGACGGCGGCACCTACCAGCTGACCTTCACGGACTTCGCGTACGCGGTCGAGAAGGGCGACGTCGCGGACATCCCGGCCGGACTCGCCAAGACCGACCAGCAGATCGACACGGACATCGCGAAGGCGAAGTAACCCGATGACCGGCACGCTCACACCTCCCCGCACGAGCGGCGCGGACCCGCTGCGCTCCAAGCGCCGCAGGTCCGCGCTGCGGACGGCGGCCTTCATGTCGCCCTGGCTGATCGGGTTCGGCGTCTTCTTCGCCTACCCGCTCCTCTCCACCGTGTACTTCTCCTTCACCAAGTACGACGGCTTCCGCCCGCCCGCCTTCAACGGCCTGGACAACTGGTCGTACGTCTTCGGCGACTATCCGCTGTTCTGGCCGGCCATGCGCAACACCCTGTGGCTGGTCGTGGTGATGGTCGCCTGCCGGGTCGTCTTCGGCCTCGGCATCGGCCTGCTGATCACCAGGATCAAGACGGGCGCGGGGGTCTTCCGCACCCTGTTCTACCTGCCCTACCTCGCCCCGCCGGTGGCCGCGACCCTGGCCTTCGTCTTCCTCCTCAACCCCGGTACCGGCCCGGTCAACACCCTGCTGGACGGGGTCGGACTGCCCGCGCCGGGCTGGTTCACGGACGCCGACTGGTCCAAGCCGGCCCTCACCGCCCTCGCGTTGTGGGGAGTGGGCGACCTCATGGTCATCTTCATGGCCGCGCTGCTCGACGTACCGAAGGAGCAGTACGAGGCCGCCGAGCTCGACGGGGCCGGGGCGCTCCAGCGCTTCCGCCACATCACCCTGCCGAACATCTCCCCGATCATCCTGTTCGCGGTGGTCACCGGGGTCATCCAGGCCATGCAGTACTACACCCAGCCGCTGGTGGCGGGAAAGGTCGCCGCGGGCGTGATCGGCGGCTCGGGCCAGCAGTTCGAGCCCGGCTACCCGGACAAGTCCACGCTGACCCTGCCCCAGGTCATCTACAACGTCGGCTTCCAGCGCTTCGACTACGGCACCGCGTGTGTCGTGGCCCTGGTGCTGTTCGCCCTCTCCATGGCCTGCACCGCACTGCTCATGCGCCGCCGCGGTGGACTGATCGAAGCAGGTGACTGAACGCCATGACCCAGGTGATCGAACGCTCCGACCGCACGGCACGCGGCCGGCAGGCCCGGCGCGGCCGGGGATCCTCCGGCCCCTCGGACCCCGCACGGGCGGCCCGCACCGCCCGCCGCAAGGACGTCCTGCACTGGATCGCCGTGCACTCCCTCGGCATCGCGGCGGCCCTCTTCTTCCTACTTCCGTTCCTCTTCCTCTTCCTCACCTCCGTGATGAGCGACCAGCAGGCGCTGACCCGCGACCTGTGGCCGCGCACCTGGGAGTGGGGCAACTACGCCAAGGTGTGGGACACCCCCGGCTTCCTGACCTGGTGGCGCAACACCCTGCTGTACGCGGGGCTGGGCACGCTGCTGACCGTGGTCTCCTCGGTGCCCGTCGCCTACGCGCTGGCCAAGTTCCGCTTCCGCGGGCGGCGGCTCTCGCTGCTGCTGGTGATCGCCATGATGATGCTGCCGCCCCAGGTGATCGTCATCCCGATGTACCTGTTCTGGGCCAAGCAGCTGGACCTGTCCGGCACTCTCTGGCCGCTGATCATCCCGATGGCCTTCGGCGACGCGTTCTCCATCTTCCTGCTCCGCCAGTTCCTGCTGACCATCCCCGACGAGTACCTGGACGCCGCCAAGGTCGACGGCTGCGGCGAGGTCCGCACCCTGCTGCGCGTCGTCCTGCCGATGGCCAGGCCCGGGCTCGCCGCCGTCGCGCTGTTCCAGTTCTTCGCCGCCTGGAACGACTACTTCGGCCCGCAGATCTACGCCTCCGACAACCCGGCCGCCTGGACGCTCAGCTACGGCCTCGAATCCTTCAAGGGAGCCCACCACACCAACTGGAACCTGACCATGGCAGCAACCGTGCTGGTCATGGCGCCGGTGATCGTCCTCTTCTTCTTCGCCCAGAAGGCGTTCGTCGAGGGAGTCACCCTGACCGGAGTGAAAGGCTGACGACGTTGAAACTCGCAGTGGTGGGCGGCGGTTCCACCTACACCCCCGAACTGATCGACGGCTTCGCGCGGCTGCGCGACACCCTGCCGATCGGCGAGCTGGTCCTGATCGACCCGGCCGCCGAGCGCCTCGAGCTCATCGGCGGCCTCGCCCGGCGGATCTTCGCCAAGCAGGGCCATCCCGGCCGCGTCACCGCCACCTCCGACCTCGACGCGGGCGTCGCGGACGCCGACGCGGTGCTGATCCAGCTGCGCATCGGCGGACAGGCCGCCCGGCTCCAGGACGAGACCTGGCCGCTGGAGTGCGGCTGCGTCGGCCAGGAGACCACCGGCGCCGGCGGCCTCGCCAAGGCGCTGCGCACCGTCCCGGTCGTCCTGGACATCGCCGAGCGGGTCCGGCGCGCCAACCCGGACGCCTGGATCATCGACTTCACCAACCCGGTCGGCATCGTCACCCGCGCCCTGCTGCGGGCCGGCCACAAGGCCGTCGGGCTGTGCAACGTGGCCATCGGCTTCCAGCGCAGGTTCGCGAAGATGCTCGACCTGACGCCGGCCGACATCCACCTCGACCACGTGGGACTCAACCACCTCACCTGGGAGCTGGGCGTCCGCAAGGGCGGCCCGGAGGGCGAGAACCTGCTGCCCGGCCTGCTCGCCGCGCACGGCGACTCGATCGCCGGGGACCTGCGCCTGCCGCGGGCCGTGCTCGACCGGCTCGGCGTGGTGCCCTCGTACTACCTGCGGTACTTCTACGCGCACGACGAGGTCGTCCGGGAGCTCGGCACCAAGCCCTCCCGGGCCGCCGAGGTCGCGGCCATGGAGCGCGAACTCCTCGGCCTGTACGGGGACCCCGCGCTCGACGAGAAGCCCGAGCTGCTCGCCAAGCGCGGCGGGGCCTTCTACTCGGAGGCGGCCGTGGACCTGGCGGCGGCGCTGCTGGGCGACGGCGGGCCCTCGGTGCAGGTGGTCAACACCCTCAACAACGGGACCCTGCCCTTCCTGCCGGACGACGCGGTCGTCGAGGTGCAGGCCCGGGTGGACCGGTCCGGGCCCGTCCCGCTGGCCGCGCCCCGGCTGGACCCCCTGTACTCCGGACTGATCTCGCACGTCACGGCGTACGAGGACCTCGCACTGGACGCCGCCGTGCGCGGCGGCCGCGAGCGGGTCTTCAGGGCACTGCTGGCGCACCCGCTGGTGGGGCAGTTCGACCTCGCCGAGGGGCTGACCGACCGGCTCCTGGCGCACAACAAGGAGCACCTGGCATGGGCATGAGCCGGCCTGCCGTTCTCGCGGTCGACGCGGGCAACAGCAAGACGGACGTGGCGCTGATCGCCGCGGACGGCACGGTCCTCGGCACCGGGCGCTCCGGGGGCTTCCAGCCGCCCCGGGTCGGCGTCGGGGCGGCCGTGGACGTGCTCGGCCTGGCCGTCGCGGAGGCGGTGGGGGCGGCCGGGCTGCCCCCGCTCGCGCCCGGGGCCCCGTACGCCGACCGGGTGTCGGCGTGCCTGGCCAACGCCGACCTGCCGGTGGAGGAGCGGCAGCTCGCGGAGGCCATCGGCGGGCGCGGCTGGGCCCCGGCCACCGAGGTGCGCAACGACACCTTCGCGATCCTGCGGGCCGGGCTGACCGAGGCGGGTTCCGGAACCGCAACCGGAACCCCGCCCGGGGCCGGGTCGGGGTCCGGGGCCGGCTCCGGCTCCGGCTCCGGGTCCGTGGGCCGCGGGCCGAGCGGGGTGGCGGTGGTGTGCGGGGCCGGCATCAACTGCGTGGGCATGCTGCCCGACGGAACCACGGCCCGCTTCCCGGCGCTCGGCCAGATCTCCGGCGACTGGGGCGGCGGGGGCGGCCTGGCCGGGGAGGCCCTGTGGTGGGCGGCGCGCGCCGAGGACGGCCGGGGCGGCCCGACCGCCCTGGCGGCAGCGCTGCCCGGACACTTCGGGCTGGGCTCCATGTACGAGCTGATCGAGGCGCTGCACCTGGGCTCGCTCGCGCAGCGGCGTCTGCTCGAACTGGTGCCGGTGCTGTTCGCGGTGGCCGCGGCGGGCGATCCGGTGGCCGCGGCGCTCGTGGACCGCCAGGCCGAGGAGGTGGTCGCGCTGGCGGTGGTGGCACTGGAGCGGCTCGGCCTGCTGGGCGAGGCGACGCCCGTCCTGCTGGGCGGCGGGGTGCTCGCGGCCCGGCATCCGCTGCTGAACGGGCGGATCGAGGAGCTGCTGGCCGAACGGGCCCCGCACGCCCGGGTGTCGGTGGTGACGGCTCCGCCGGTGCTGGGCGCCGGGCTGCTGGGGCTGGACGCGCTGGGGTCCGCGCCCGAGGCCTACGGAAAACTCCGTGCCCATTTCGGGTGAACCCGCCCCGTAGGGCCTGCGGTCTGGAACCGTGGCGGCCGTAGGGACGTATTGACGGTGAAGGGGGTGGCGGGGGGCCGCCCCGCGTGGATCCGCACCTGGTGGTGTGGCGGACCGTCCGTACGGCCATACTGCTGCGGTGCAATGAGGACCGAGGGGGAGGTCACGGTGGCTGTCACATCACGCGCGCCCGCGCCGGGGGGCGGCCTCGCCGTGCCGCCCGACGGGCCGCCCGACGCGCCGCCGGGGCGGGTCACCGCCTGGGCGGAGGGCGTGGAGCGGCTGCGCGCGGCCGCGACGACCGAGCCCGGACGGCTGCGGATCATCGGCGCGGCCCTGGCCGCGCTGGTCCTGCTCTTCGGGTCCGTCGCCGTCTGGGAGATCTCCGACCGGGTCGCGGCGGCCGAGGGCGTGGTGGGCCGCAGCCAGCCGCTGAGCGCGGACGCGGCGAACATCTACCGCTCCCTCGCGGACGCCGACACGGCCTCCTCCAGCGGGTTCCTCGCGGGCTCCGACGAGCCCCGCGAGGTCCGCGGCCGGTACGAGAAGGACATAGCCAACGTCTCGCGGCTGCTGGTGAGCGCCGCCGCCAACACCGGGGCCGGCGAGGACTCCCGCAAGCAGATCACGCTGCTGAGCGAGCAGCTGCCCCGCTACACCGGCCTGATCGAGCAGGCGCGGGCCACCAACAAGCAGGGCCTGCCGCTGGGCGGCGCCTACCTCCGGTACGCGAACGAGCAGATGAGCACCCAGCTGCTGCCCGCGGCGCAGCGGCTCTACGAGGCGGAGACCGGCCGGCTCTACGACGACTACGACGACGCCCGCTCGCTCCCCCTGTTCTCGCTCGGTACGGGGCTGCTCGCGCTCGCCCTGCTGGTGTGGGCGCAGCGGCGCAACTACCGCCGCACCAACCGGGTCTTCAACCACGGGCTGGTCGCCGCGACGGCCGCCTCGGTGGTGGTGCTGCTGTGGCTGGCCGTGGGGCACACGGTCGCCCGGGCGGAGCTGAGCCAGGCCCGCACCGACGGGCAGGAGTCGCTGAAGGTGCTCAACGACGCGCGCATCGCCTCGCTCCAGGCGCGGGCCAACGAGAACCTGACGCTGATCGCGCGGGGCGCCGTACTGGCCGCGGACAACAAGTCCGACAAGTACGACGTGGACTTCACGAACAACATGAAGGACCTGGACGCCGGGCTCGCGACGGCGCTGGCACTGGCCGACGACGCCGAGGGCCGCAGCCCCGTCGCGGGCGCCGCGGACGGCGTGAAGGAGTGGAAGCAGCGGCACGCGGTGGCCCGGGAGACGGACCTGCGGGGCGACTACCAGGCGGCACTGCCCCAGGTCATCGGGGACAAGGACCACAAGGACAGCAGCGGGGCCGCGTTCGACACCGTGGACGCCTCCCTGGAGCAGGCCGTGGCCCACGAACAGGCGGAGTTCACGCGGTCGGCCCGCAGCGGGCTCGGAGCGCTGGGCGGTCTCATGACGGGCTCGGCGGCCCTGGCGGTCGTCGCCGCGGGGGCGGCCGTGCTCGGCATCGGACGCAGGCTTTCGGAGTACAGGTGAGAGCGATGCACGGACGCGTGAGGCACGAGGACGAGGGCCACGCCGGGCCGCGGGCCGCGGTGTCCGGCGTGCGGCGGCTCGCGGGCCGGCTGCGCGGCTGGGGCGGGGTGAGTGCGATGGCCGCCGCCTGCGCGGTGACGGCGGCGGCCGTCCTGCTGCCGCTGGCCCAGGCGGCGCCCGAGACCGGCCGCCCGTCGGCGGTCCGCGGTCCGGGCGTCGGCGCGGCGGCCCCGGCCGCCCCCTGGGCACCCGACGACACCTGCCAGGACCCGGACGCGAGCCTGCGGCCGTCCGGGGTGGACGGGCCCACCATCGAGCGGATCCGCGCCGCGGGCAAGCTCGTCGCGGGCGTGGACCAGAACAGCTTCAAGTGGGGTTACCGCAACCCGGTCGACGGCCGCCTCGACGGTTTCGACATCGCCCTGGTCAAGGCCATAGCCAAGGACATCCTGGGCGACGAGAACGCGGTCATCTACCGGGCCATCCCCACCAGCCAGCGCATCCCCGCGCTCCAGGAGGGCCGCGTCGACGTGGTCGTGCGGACCATGACGATCAACTGCAAGCGGCTGGAGGACGTCGCCTTCTCGACGGCGTACTTCGAGGCCGGGCAGCAGGTGCTCGCCCCCAAGGACTCGGCGATCACCGGCTACGACGCCTCCCTGAAGGGCCGCAGGATCTGCACCGCGGCCGGTTCGACCGCCGAGGCCGCCCTCAGGTCCGAGTCGTACGGCTCGGTGTCCGTCAGCGTGCCCAACCAGCTGGACTGCCTGGTCCGGCTGCAGCTGGGCGAGGTCGACGGGATCATCACGGACAACGCGCTCGCGGCCGGCCAGGCCGCGCAGGACCCCTCGATCCGGCTGGTGGGCTCCCCGTTCACCAAGGAGTTCTACGGGGTGGCCATGAAGAAGGACGCCGGCGATCTGGTGCGCCGCGTCAACAAGGTGCTGGAGAACTACCGCGCGGGCGGCCAGCAGAGCCCGTGGATGAAGGCCTACGAAACCCACCTCAAGCCCGTGCTGCCCGGTGTGAGCGGGCCGCCCGAACCCAAGTACCGGGACGGCTGAGGCCGGTGGCGGATTCGGAGCCCCAGGCAAGGAAAGCAACGGCGGAGGCGGGTTCTGCGGTGTCGGCAGTGATGGACCGGGACGACGTCGACCGCGCGCTCGCCCGGCTGGGGGCGGAGCACGAGGCCGTCGAGACCTCGTTGCTCGCGCTCCAGGACCACGCCGGGCGCCGGCTGCTGGAGGGCGCCGGGCTCACCGGGGTCACCCGGGAGCGGTGGGCCGCGGCCGACGCGGCCATCACCCGGCTGTGGACGTACTTCGACGCCTACAGCGGGGCGCTGACCGCCGCCCGGCAGATCCGCGAGCGGCGCCGCTGGCCCAGCCGTGAGGACCTGGTCGAACTGACCGACCGGCTGCGCGGGCCCGGCGTGACGATCGCCGGCGCCGGGGTGGAGGGCGCCCTGCTGGCCGAGCGGTTCTCGCTCGCCGAGCTGGTGGCCAGGATGAACGAGCTGTACGCCGGCTCGCTCGACGTGGTGGTAGCCGCCGACTCGGTGTGGTCGGCGCTGCCCGCCCGCATCGACCTGCTCGCCGCCGAGCTGCACCGCACCCGCTCGCTGGCCCACTCGGTGGGGGTGCGCCCCGGCGAGCACCCGTCGGGGGACGACCTGGAGGCCATCACCGCCGAGCTGGCGCGGCTGCGGGAGCAGGTGATCTCCGACCCGCTGGCGTTCTGGGTGCCGGTCTCGGGGAGTTCGGCGCCCGGGGGCGGCCGTCCCGACACCGTCCGCTACGACCGGGCCGCGCTCGCGCTGGAGGACGTACGCCGCGAGGTCGAGGCCGTGCTGGACGTACGGCAGGACTCCGAGCAGCGGCTGATCAGCCTGCGGGACGTGCTCTCGCGGGCCGACCGGACCCTGGCGGAGGCGCGGACGGCGCGCGGCGAGGTGCTCGCGAAGATCGCCGCGTCCGAGGTGCCCGCGGTGAGCGGCCCGCCGACCGCCCTCCAGGAACAGCTGGCCGCGGCCGCCGAGTACCGGCGGCAGTCGCAGTGGCACCGGCTCTCGCCGCTGCTGGAGTCCCTGGAGGAGCGTGCCGAGGAGGAACTCCAACGGGCCCGCGAATCGTTGACCGCGGTGACGGCGCCGCTGGCGGTACGGGCCGAGCTGCGCGGGCGTCTGGACGCCTACAGGGCGAAGGTGGCCCGGCACGGGCTGGCGGAGGATCCGCTGCTGATCGAGCGGTACGACACGGCCCGGCGGATGCTGTGGAGCGCGCCCTGCGACCTGCGGGCCGCCGAGCAGGCCGTCCTGCGCTACCAGTGGGCGGCGGCCGAGTCGCTGGTGCCGCAGCAGCAGCCGCTGCCCGAACACCACTGGCCCGACGGGCCGGGGAAGGAGGACGCATGAGCCTGATCGGAACCGCCTGCGTTCGCCCCGGCTGCCCGGGTGCGTACGAGGACATGGGCGCCGGCGAGGTGTACTGCGACACCTGCGGACTGGCGCCGATCGGTGCCGCGTCCGCGGGTGCGGAGGAGCTGGTGTCCGTACCGACCGCGATGACCAGCGCGGCGCGCCCCGGCGATTCGCAGGGCTCCGGGCGCTCCTCCTCGTCCTCGTCGCGCTCCTCCCGGTCCGCGCGCTCCTCCCGGTCCTCCTCCTCGCGCCGGTCGGTGTCGGGGCGGCTCTCGCGGGCGCTGTCGGGCTCCGCGTCCACCCGGTCGGTGTCGGTGCGCAGTTCGGGCTCGGCGGCCGCGTCCTCGGGGCGCAGCCGGCTCGGGGCCGGGCTGGTCAGCGTGCCGGAAGTGCCGCGCCCGGACCCCTCGGCGGCCGTACTGGAGAACCCGGAGGTGCCGGAGCGCAAGCGGTTCTGCTCGCGCTCGGACTGCGGGGCCCCGGTGGGCCGCGCCCGGGGCGAGCGGCCCGGCCGGACGGAAGGGTTCTGCACCAAGTGCGGGCACCCGTACTCCTTCGTGCCCAAGCTGCGCGGGGGCGACGTCGTCCACGGTCAGTACGAGGTCGCGGGCTGTCTCGCGCACGGCGGCCTCGGCTGGGTCTACCTGGCGGTGGACCGTGCGGTGTCGAACCGGTGGGTGGTGCTCAAGGGCCTGCTGGACACCGGTGACCAGGACGCGATGGCCGCGGCGATATCGGAGCGGCGCTTCCTCGCGGAGATCGAGCACTCGAACATCGTGCGGATCTACAACTTCGTGGAGCACCTGGACCAGCGGACCGGCTCGCTGGACGGGTACATCGTCATGGAGTACGTCGGCGGCAAATCCCTGAAGGAGATCGCCAACGACCGGCGCCGGCCGGACGGGCGGCGCGATCCGCTGCCGGTGGAGCAGGCCTGTGCGTACGGCATCGAGGCGCTGGAGGCGCTCGGCCACCTGCACAGCAGGAACCTCCTCTACTGCGACTTCAAGGTCGACAACGCGATCCAGCAGCAGGACCAGCTGAAGCTGATCGACATGGGTGCGGTGCGCCGGATGGACGACGACGAGTCGGCCATCTACGGCACCGTCGGCTACCAGGCGCCGGAGGTCGCGGAGCTGGGCCCCTCGGTCGCCTCGGACCTGTACACGGTGGCGCGGACGCTGGCCGTCCTGACCTTCGACTTCCAGGGGTACACGAACGTCTTCGCGGACTCGCTGCCCGATCCGGAACACATCGAGGTCTTCGGGCGGTACGAGTCGTTCTACCGGCTGCTGGTACGGGCGACCGACCCGGACCCGGGCCGGCGGTTCGCGTCCGCGCAGGAGATGGCGGACCAGCTGACGGGCGTGCTGCGGGAGGTCGTCGCGCTCCAGACCGGCAGACCCCGGCCGCAGGTCTCCACCCTGTTCGGGCCGGAGTTGCGGGTCCCGGACGACAGGCTGTTCGCCGACGCGGCCGGCGCGGAGGTGTCCCGGCTGGGGGACCGGCCCGGCTCGCGGGCGGGTTCCCGGTTCGGTTCCCGGTCGGGTTCCCGCTCCGGCGGGCGCCGGGGGACGGCTGCTGCCCTGCCCCCGGTGGCGGCTGCTCCGGTTCCGGCCCCGGCGGCGCCCGCCGGGAGCCCGGGGGGCGTGGCCGCGGCCCCGTCCGCCCCGCTCGGGACGACGGCGACGCACAAGGCCGGCGCGCCCGGTGCGGCCGCCGGGGCCGCCGCGGCCGTCCCCGCGCCGCGCACGGCCGCAGCGGCACCCGCAGCCGTGCCGTTCCCGGACCCGGACCCGGGCTTCGGCCTGTCCGTGCCGCGTCACACGCCGCCCGGAACGCTGGACGCCCGGGAGGCGGCGCTCGCGCTGCCCGTGCCGCTGGTGGACGCGGGCGATCCCAACGCCGGTTTCCTCGCGGGCCTGCTGGCCTCCGCGCCGGGCGACCTGCTGGGCGCGCTCGGCACAGCCCCGGCCGACTCCCCCGAGCTGCGGCTGCGGGAGCTGCGGGCCCGGCTGGAGCTGGGCGAACGGGCCGTGGCCGCGGCCGCCCTGGACGAGCTGGAGGACCTCTACCCGGACGACTGGCGGGTCGTGTGGGCCCGCGGGGTCGCCTCCCTGGCCGCCGGGGAGGACGAGATGGCGGCCCTGTCCTTCGACGCCATCTACGACGCCTTCCCGGGCGAGCCGGCCCCGAAGCTGGCGCTCGGGCTGTGCGCCGAGGTGCTGGGGCAGTTGGACAACGCGGCCGACTACTACCGCCTGGTGTGGGCCACCGACCCCGGCTTCGTCAGCGCGGCGTTCGGGCTGGCCCGGGTGCAACTGGCCGCCGGGGACCGGGCCGGAGCCGTGGAGACGCTGGAATCCGTGCCCGAGGCCTCGATCCACCACACCGCCGCCCGGGTGGCCGCCGTACGGGCACGCCTGCGCGACCGGTCCCCGCAGGACGAGCTGCTGCCCGACCTGACGGCGGCTGCCGCGCAGGTGGAGGCGCTGGCGCGGTTCGGTCTGGACTCGGTGCGCCACGTCCGGCTGTCGACGGAAGTTCTGGGCTCGGCCCTGGACTGGGTACTGTCGGGTAGCCGGGGTTCCGACCCCGGCCGGACCTCGCTGCTCGGAAGCCAACTGGACGAACGGGGGCTGCGCTTCGGATTGGAGCGCTCGTACCGCGTGCTCGCACGGCTGGCGCAGCAGGGCGAGGAGAGGATCGAACTGGTGGAGCGGGCAAACCGTTTCCGTCCCCGGACGTGGGTGTGATTGATGTCGAAGCATCGGCTGTCGGGCTGCCCCAGCTGCGCGGAGCCCCTGGAAGAGGGTGACCGTTTCTGCGGCGTCTGCGGCCAACCCGTCCCGCCCTCGCCGCAGTCCGGCGCCCGCCCCACCCTGCCCATCACCCCGCCCCCACCGGCCCCGGCCCCGGCCCCGGCCCCCACGGTGCACGGGTACGGCAGTGCGGTCGGCGCCGCGGCCGCCGCTCCCGGCTGGGGCAGCGTCAGCACGGCGGCCCCGACCCTGGTCGAGGGCCCGGGCGGCTGGGCGGACACCCCCGGGGGCGAGGACCCGTACGGCGAGGGCGCCCCGCAGGCCGTGGCCCCGGGCCACGAACCGGCGTACGGCAGCGGCCCGGGCGGCGACGGCGGCACCACCGGCCCGCAGGGCCCGGTCCCCGCGGGCGGGGCCCCCCACCCGGCGCCCGCCACGCCCCCGCCGCCGGCACCCCCGGCGCACGGGCCCGCGTACGGCAGCGGCGACGACGGCGCGCCCGCGCGCTACGACCTGCCCGGCGGCGCCACGACCCCCGCGACGCCCCCCGACGCGGCTACCGGGGCCGAGGCCGCGGAGGACACCGGCAAGACCTGCGTCGCCTGCCGCGCCGGGCGGGTCGACACCGACGGCTACTGCGAACACTGCGGCCACGCCCAGCCGAGGGAGCGCGACCACCAGGAAGAGGAGCTCGGCAGCGTCGCCGCCGTCAGCGACCGCGGGCTGCGCCACCACCGCAACGAGGACGCCTTCGCCGTGGCGGCCACCGCCCTGCCCGACGGCTCCGCCGCCACCGTGGCCATCGTCTGCGACGGTGTCTCCTCCGCCAGCCGCCCCGACGAGGCATCGGCCGCCGCGGCCGGCGCCGCCAACGAGGCGCTGCTCGACGCCCTGCCGCGCGGCGCCCACCCCCAGGAGGCCATGCACGAGGCGATCCTGGCGGCGGCCGAGGCCGTGAACGCCCTGGCCCCCGAGGTTCCGGGCGCCCAGAACGCCCCCGCGTGCACCCTGGTCGGCGCCGTCGTCAGCGGCGGCCTGCTCACCATCGGCTGGGTCGGCGACAGCCGCGCGTACTGGGTCCCGGACGACCGCGCCGCGCTCCCCCGGCGCCTCACCGAGGACGACTCCTGGGCCGCCCAGATGGTCGCGGCCGGCCTGATGGGCGAGGCCGAGGCCTACGCCGACGTCCGCGCCCACGCCATCACCGGCTGGCTCGGCGCCGACGCCTACGACCTCGAACCGCACACCGCCACCTTCAAGCCGGACCACGACGGCGTGGTGGTGGTCTGCACCGACGGGCTGTGGAACTACGCCGAATCCGCGCGCGACATGGCCCAGGTGCTGCCCGCCGACGCGGCCGTCCGCCCCCTGCACAGCGCACAGGTCCTGGTGGGACACGCCCTCGACGGCGGCGGACACGACAACGTCACTGTGGCCGTGGTGCCGTTCGCCGCCCGGCCGGAGCCGGCTGCCGGAGCACATCCGGAAACGGAAGCGGAACCGCATCCCCAGGTCTGACCAGCCTGTCCCCAGCTCCCGAGGAGTCCAACCGATGGCGAACTTCGCCAAGCCGAGCGCGGCGCGCTTCAGCGTCGAGGTGTACCAGAACGAGTTCCTCCCCGAGGGCGGCCGCGACGTCCACGCCATCGTCACGGTCACCTCGACCGGCGGCGCCACCGCCACCCGCACCGCCGCGGACCGGGGCGGCGCCGCCGTCGTGATCATGGTCGACTGCTCCGGCTCGATGGAGTACCCGCCGGAGAAGATGCGCGGCGCCCGCGAGGCCACCGCAGCCGCCATCGACACCCTCCGCGACGGCACCGCCTTCGCCGTGATCGCCGGCACCCACGTGGCCAAGGAGGTCTACCCCGGCCAGGGCCGCCTCGCCACCGCCGACCCGGCCACCCGCGCCCAGGCCAAGGAGGCCCTGCGCGGCCTCACCTCCGGCGGCGGCACCGCCATCGGCACCTGGCTGCGCCTCGCCGACGGCCTGCTGCGCCGTTCCCCCGCGGCCATCCGCCACGGCATCCTGCTCACCGACGGCCGCAACGAACACGAGGACCCCTCGGTGCTCCGGGCCGCCCTGGACGGCTGCGCGGGCCGCTTCACCTGCGACGCCCGCGGGGTGGGCACCGACTGGGAGGTCAAGGAGGTCACCGGCATCGCGAGCGCGCTGCTCGGCACCGCCGACATCGTGGCGGACCCGGCCCACCTCGCCGAGGACTTCACGCTCATGATGGAGAACGTCATGGGCAAGGAGGTCGCGGACGTCGCACTGCGCCTGTGGACCCCGGTCGGCGTGGAGATCCAGTACGTCAAGCAGGTCGCACCCGCCATGCAGGACCTGACGGCCCGCCGCACCGAGGCGGGCCCGCGCGCCGGGGACTATCCGACCGGGTCGTGGGGCGACGAGTCCCGGGAGTACCACGTGTGCGTACGGGTCCCCGCCGCGGCCGTGGGGCAGGAGATGCTAGCGGCGCGTGCCACCTTGATCCTGCCGGGAGCGGCGGGCGAACCGCCCGCCACGCTCGCTCAAGGGCTGGTCCGCGCGGTGTGGACGAACGATCTGGCCGCGTCCACCGCGATCAACCCCCAGGTCGCCCACTACACGGGCCAGGCGGAACTCGCGCAAGCCATCCAGCAGGGGCTGGAAGCGCGCAAACTGGGCGATGTCGGCGGCGCAACGGCGAAACTCGGCCGGGCCGTTCAGCTGGCGAGCGCCTCGGGGAACGCCGACACTGCCAAACTGCTGGCGAAGGTGGTGGATGTCGTCGACGCGGCGGCGGGTACTGTGCGGCTGAAGGCGAAGGTCGCCGATGCCGACGAGATGACTCTTGAAACGCGTTCGACCCAGACCGTCCGAGTGAAGAAGAACTGACCACAGAGAAGAAGACCTGACGCGATGACGCAGGGAGAAGGGGGAAGAGCCGCCATGCCGACCTGCCCGAACGGGCACCAGTCCGCCTCCGACGACTGGTGCGAGGTCTGCGGCCACCGCATGGCTGCCCCCGCGGGTGCGCCCGCGGCGCCCTCCTACGGCTACGGCTACCCTCCCACCGCCGGTGAGCCCACCGCCCAGGCCGAGCTCTGCCCGCAGTGCCGGACCCCGCGCGAGGCTATGGCCCCGTTCTGCGAGGAGTGCCGGTACAACTTCCTGACCCGTACGGCGACTTCGTACACGCCGATCGCGCCGGACACCGGCCAGGGCCGTGGCCAGGCATCCGCCGGCGCGTCGGTCCCGCCGCCCCCGGCACCGCCCGCGCCGCCGGTCGCGCCGCAGACCCCGCCGGCGTACTCGCAGGACCACTTCGAGTACCAGGGCTCGCGGCCCTCCCGGGTCAACCGCCCGGCCGAGCCGCTGCAGCGCGAGGACGACTGGCTGCTGCCGCCTCCGGCGCACGAGCAGCCCGGTCAGCCCGGTCAGCCCGGTCAGCAGCAGCCTCCGCAGCGGGAGTACCAGCAGCCCCAGTACCAGCAGCAGCCCCCGCCGCCGCAGCAGCAGGAGTACCAGCCGTACCAGCCGTTCCCGTCCCAGCAGCAGCCCGGCGCCGCCTGGACCGCGACGATCGGCCCCGACCGCTCGTACTTCATGGCGATGATGCAGCGCAGCGGACCCGAGGCGGCCGGCCTCAACCTGCCCGCGTACTCCCCGGAGCAGCACCTCCCGCTCGCCGGCGGGCAGATCACCATCGGCCGCCGCCGCGCCTCCACGGGCGAGTCCCCGGACATCGACCTGTCGGTGCCCCCGGAGGACCCGGGCGTCTCGCACCAGCACGCGGTGCTCGTCCAGCAGCCCGACGGCGGCTGGGCCGTGGTGGACCAGAACTCCACCAACGGCACCACCATCAACGGCGGCGAGGACCCGATCCAGCCCTACGTGCCGGTCCCCCTCGCCGACGGCGACCGGGTGCACGTCGGCGCCTGGACCACGATCACCGTCCGCCGGGGCTAGAGCTCTCCCAGCCCGGCCCGCCCTCCTCCCCCAGGGGCCACACGTACGGCCCCTGGGGATCGTCGAGCCACGACCACTGCCCCTCGGCGCTGACCGTCACCCCGAAGCGCTCCCGCGCCGGCCGGTCCTCGCGCCGCCACAGGTCCAGCGCCTCCCTCGGGTGCAGTGCGCCTGCGGTCAGCAGCAGCATGAACTGGAAGCGTTCGTTCTCCACCATCTCGTACGGGAGCCCCTGCGGCAGGCCGAACGCCCCGGGCGGCGCCGCCGTGGCCCCGCGCAGCGGCACGAAGTACGCCGAGGTGTGCAGGAAGCGGCCCTCCGCCAGCTCGGCGTCCCGGACCGTCAGCGCGATCAGCCCGGTCGACAGCGGGGCCAGGATCCGCGCCCCCGGCCGGCACTGCCCCAGCCAGGCGTACGGGATCAGCGGCAGCGTGCAGGTCACCAGGATCCGGTCGAAGGGGGCGCGGGAGGGGCAGCCGCGCGCCCCGTCGCCGGTGACCACGGTCGGCCGGTACCCGAGCTGGGCCAGGTGGGCGCGCGCGGACTCGGTGATCTCCTCGTCCAGGTCCACGGTGGTGACCAGGTCCTCGCCGAGCCGGTGGCACAGCAGGGCGGCGTTGTAGCCGGTGCCCGCGCCGATCTCCAGCACGTTGTCCCCATCGCGCACCTGAAGGGCCTCCAGCATCTTCGCCATGAGCGAGGGCTGGCTGCTGGAGGAGACGAGCTCGCCGTCGCGCAGCCGCGTCGCGAGCGGGGCGTCCCGGTACACCCCGCGCAGCCAGCGGGCCCGCCGCTCCGGGTCCGGGTCCTCGGCCCACAGCCGCTCGTTGCCCGCGCCGCGGCCGGTGAAGAAGTACGGGACGAAGACGTGCCGGGGCACGGCCGTGAAGGCCGCCCGCCAGGCCGGATCGTCCAGCGCCCCGGCGGCGGTCAGCTCCCGCACCTGGGCGGCGTGCGCGGTCTCCAGCACGTCGCGAACCTCGGCGTGTGCGCCCATGACTCCACTGTCCTGCGCGGGCCGTTCCCGTGCGACCTCGGAGTCCTAGGACCCGGGTCCTCCGTCCGGGCGTCTGAGACGATGGTCGGGTGAATGAGATTCCGAGGGGCACGGTCCAGGAGCAGACCTTCTACGAGCAGGTGGGCGGCGAGGACACCTTCCGCCGTCTGGTCCACCGGTTCTACCAGGGGGTCGCCGAGGACCCGCTGCTGCGTCCGATGTACCCGGAAGGGGATCTCGGGCCCGCAGAGGAGCGGTTCGCGCTGTTCCTGATGCAGTACTGGGGCGGCCCGAACACGTACAGCGAGAACCGCGGCCACCCGCGCCTGCGCATGCGGCACGCGCCGTTCCAGGTGGACTCCGCGGCGCACGACGCGTGGCTGAAGCACATGCGGGTCGCGGTGGACGAGCTGGGCCTGGCGCCGGAGCACGAGGCGCAGCTGTGGCGCTACCTGACGTACGCGGCGGCGTCGATGATCAACACCGCGGGCTAGCGGACTACAGGGGGCGGACCTGGAGGGCGCCGAGCCCTCCGACGCCGCCGGGGCGGCGCAGGGCGATCGAGCCGTACGGGGTGCGCAGGCGCAGCCAGCTCCCCGAGGCGAACAGCGCCACCGGGTCGGGGGCACCGGGCGGGACGGGGGCGGCGGGCACGGTGGACCGTATCGGCCGCAGGAAGCCCAGGGACTGCGCGGCGTGCACGGCCCGCAGCGGGAGTTCCGTGTCGCCGAGCGTGCGGGACCAGATCTCGCGGCCGATGCGGTCGCGCTCGGACCGCGTGCGGTGCTGCGGGGGCAGGGCCTCGTCGCGGGCCCGGAACTCGGCCACGGCGGCGGCCACGGCCTCGCCGATCGCCTCGGGGCCGGGCAGCCCGGGAACCTGCTGCCAGCCGCCGCGGGGCGGGAGCACCCCGGCCCAGGCGGGTCCGGTGACGGGCGCGGGGACGACGGCGAGCGCCGAGGACTCCTCGACGGACTCCAGCAGCTCACCGGCGGACACGGTCAGGTCCAGCGGCGCCGCCACGGGCCCGGCCAGCCGCACCGTGCGGACGGCCAGCACCTCGAAGGAGGGCGGCCGCCCGAAGACGGCGAGCGCGCCGCCGCCCGCCTGGAGGCGGACCGCGGCGGCGCGGTCGTAGTGCAGCAGCCGGCCCAGGAAGGCGGCGAGGTCCGCCGCCTCCCCGGAGTCGGCGAACCGCAGCTGTTCGGGGAGCCCGCTCATGCCGCGAGGCGCCCTTGCGTGCTCTTGCGGCGCTCGGAGGCGTCCGCGGGCTCGTCGAGGTACTCCTCCAGGAAGAGCTTCTCCTCGGCCGTGATGCGGCGGGGCCGCCCCTCGGCGAGGTTGTACGGCACGACCACGGTCTCGGCGCGCACGTACACCGTCTCCGGCGCGTCCTGGGTCGCCTCGTCCTTGACCTCGTAGCGGATGGTCAGGGACGCGGCGCCTATCCGGGTCACCCAGGACTCGATGAGGACCGGCTCGTGGCGGTGCACGAGGGGCAGCTTGTAGTCGATCTCGTGGCGGGCCACGACGGAGCCGCCCGTGAAGGACTCACTGCCCTCCCCCGGCGCGAGGCGGAACATGAAGTCGATCCGCGCCTCCTCCAGATAGCGGAGGAAGACGACGTTGTTGACGTGCCCGAAGGCATCCATGTCCGCCCAGCGCAGGGGGCACCGGTAGTGGTGTCTGGCCATGACCGTTGCCTCAGCCTCGGGTGAGCTTCTTGTAGGTGGCACGGTGCGGGCGGGTGGCGTCCGCACCGAGACGCTCGACCTTGTTCTTCTCGTACGACTCGAAGTTGCCCTCGAACCAGTACCACTTGGACTCGCCCTCGTACGCCAGGATGTGCGTGGCGACCCGGTCGAGGAACCAGCGGTCGTGGGAGATGACCACGGCCGCACCGGGGAACTCCAGCAGCGCGTTCTCGAGCGAGGACAGGGTCTCGACGTCGAGGTCGTTGGTGGGCTCGTCGAGGAGCAGCAGGTTGCCGCCCTCCTTGAGCGTCAGCGCCAGGTTGAGGCGGTTGCGCTCACCACCGGACAGGACGCCGGCCGGCTTCTGCTGGTCCGGGCCCTTGAAGCCGAAGGCGCTGACGTACGCACGGGACGGCATCTCGACCTGGCCGACGTTGATGTAGTCCAGCTCGTCCGACACGACCGCCCAGAGGGTCTTCTTGGGGTCGATGTTGGCGCGGCTCTGGTCGACGTACGAGATCTTGACGGTCTCGCCGATCTTGACGGAGCCGGAGTCCGGCGCCTCCAGGCCCTGGATCATCTTGAAGAGCGTGGTCTTGCCGGCGCCGTTCGGGCCGATGATGCCCACGATGCCGTTGCGCGGCAGCGTGAAGGACAGGTCGTCGACGAGGACCTTGTCACCGAACGCCTTGGAGAGGTTGTTGACCTCGACCACGATCGAGCCCAGACGCGGGCCCGGCGGGATCTGGATCTCCTCGAAGTCCAGCTTGCGCATCTTGTCCGCCTCGGCCGCCATCTCCTCGTAGCGCGCGAGACGGGCCTTGGACTTGGTCTGGCGGCCCTTGGCGTTGGAGCGGACCCACTCCAGCTCTTCCTTGAGGCGCTTCTGGCGCTTCTCGTCCTTGCGGCCCTCGACCTTGAGGCGGGTGGCCTTCTTCTCCAGGTAGGTGGAGTAGTTGCCCTCGTAGGGGTGCGCGCGGCCGCGGTCGAGTTCGAGGATCCACTCGGCGACGTTGTTCAGGAAGTAGCGGTCGTGGGTGACGGCCACGACGGCGCCCTTGTACTGCGAGAGGTGCTGCTCCAGCCAGTTCACCGACTCGGCGTCGAGGTGGTTGGTGGGCTCGTCGAGGAGGAGCAGGTCCGGGGCCTCGATCAGCAGCTTGCAGAGCGCGACGCGGCGCTTCTCGCCACCGGAGAGGTTGGTGACGGGCCAGTCGCCGGGCGGGCAGCCCAGGGCGTCCATGGCCTGCTCCAGCTGGGCGTCGAGGTCCCAGGCGTTGGCGTGGTCCAGGACTTCCTGGAGCTTGCCCATCTCGTCCATGAGCGCGTCGGTGTAGTCGGTCGCCATTTCCTCGGCGACCTCGTTGAAGCGCTTGAGCTTGCCCATGATCTCGGCGGCGCCGTCCTGGACGTTCTCCAGGACGGTCTTCGACTCGTCGAGCTTGGGCTCCTGCATGAGGATGCCCACGGTGAAGCCCGGCGTGATGAAGGCATCGCCGTTCGACGGCTGCTCCAGGCCCGCCATGATCTTCAGAACGGTGGACTTACCGGCGCCGTTCGGGCCGACCACACCGATCTTCGCGCCGGGCAGGAAGTTCAGGGTGACGTCATCAAGAATCACCTTGTCGCCGTGCGCCTTGCGCGTCTTGCGCATGGTGTAGATGAACTCAGCCAAGAGAAACCGTCCGGCAGATCGATGGGTGGGCAGATACACCCCATCTTGCCAGTCGTCCATACCTCGGGGGAAACCCGTATGGCCCCCGGGCCATACGCCGGGGCGGTGCGCGGGGGCCGGATTCCGGGCCTGGACAGGGATCGACGGCCCCGGCGGCCGGTACGGATGCCGAGGGGGTGCCGCCTTCGGGCAGCACCCCCCCGGTACCCCTCGGTACGTTTCCGGCTAGGCGCCGGTGCCCGCGCGGCGCATGCGCGCGGCGAGCAGCAGACCGGCGCCGGCGACCAGCGCGGCGCCCGCGCCGCCCGCGGCGAGGGCCGTGTCGGAGCCCGCGCCGGTGGCGGCCAGCGTGTGGCCGCCGCCGTTGACGGTGACGTTCCCGTTACTGGTGGTGGCGGTGGCGCCGGACCCGGTGGTGACGACGGCGGGCTGGGCCGTGGTCCCGGTGCCCGTGCCCGTGCCGCTGCCGGCCTGGGCCTCCCGGGCGGCCTTGGCGGCGTCCTCGGCGGCCTTGTCCTTCGCGCGGGCCTCGTGCTGGCCGGTCTTGAGGAAGGCCTCGATGGCCTTGGGGTCGACGGCGTTCAGGGCGTCCCGCGCCGCCTCGCACACCTCGGGGCCCCCGACGCTGGCGACCCGGGCCACGCGGACGCGGTTGTCCTGGTGGCGCAGCTGGTACTGGGTCACCTCGAGGAAGTGACGCCTCTCGGCGGCGGTCTTGCCGCCGTCGAAGCGGCTTGTCCGCGGTGTTCTCGGCCGGGGTCTGGTCGGGAACGGTCGGCGCGGGCGGGGCGGCCGGCCCCGGGGCGGCCTCTTCGGCGAACGCCGGGGAGGCGAGCAGTACGGCCGGAGCAATGGCGGCGGCGGTGACCGCAGCGGCGATCCGGGACAGCTTCACAGACAGCACCGCAGTGTTTGCGCATCTTCACGCGTCGGATGATCCTAATTTCGGATCACTGTAGGCGCTTCGATCACCCCCGCTCCACCCCATTGACCCGGAACGACCGGGTCCGCATGCAGGTCAGCGGGGGCGGTAGACCGTCAGCGCGTCCGGGAGCTCGTCGAGCACCAGCGCGGCGGGGGCCTTCGCGTATTCGCCGTCGTAAGCGAGCGCAGTGCCCGCCGGGATGTCCCCGACGCGCAGGCTGCGCAGGCGCGTGGCCACATGGACGGGGGAACGGGTCAGCGGGCCCGCCAGGGCTGCGGCGAGCAGCCGGGGGCCGGGGCGGCCGCCGCCGTGGACGAGGCGGACGTCGAGCAGGCCCTCGCCGAGGCTGTCGCGCCACCGGGGCGCGGGTCCGGTGCCCCGGTACGTGCCGTTGCCCGCGAAGAGCAGCCATACGCTCCGGGGCCGCCCGGCCAGCCGGAGCCGTACGGGGCGCTGGGCCCGCACCACCCGCCAGGCCGCCAGCAGCGCGGCGGGCCCGCCGCCGATCCGGGGTGCCCACCGCAGCCGGTGGCCCAGCAGCTCCGGGTACGCCCCGATGCTGAAGTTGTTCAGGAAGTACGCCGGGCGGTCGTCCTCCGGCCCCGGGGTGAAGCGGCCCACGCCGACGTGCACGGCGTGGCCGGCCGCCACGGCGCGGCAGGTGTCCTGCGCTCCGGCGAGGCCGAGGTCCAGCGCGAAGTGGTTGAGCGTGCCGCCCGGGAACACCGCGAGCGGGACCCCGGCCCGCAGTGCGGCGGTCGCGGCGGCGTTGACCGTGCCGTCGCCCCCGCAGACCCCGAGCACGGTGGAGCGGGCGGCCGCCGCCGCCAGCCCCGCGACCAGCTCCGGGCCCGCGCACTCGACCACCTCGGCCTTGGGCAGCCGCTCGCGCAGTACGTCCAGCCCCGCGGCCGCGGTGGTCCCCGACCCGGTGTTCACCACCACGGTGAGTCCGCGCCCGTCGGGCAGCGCGGGCGCCCCGGCCGCCGTCCGCTCGTCGCCCGGGACGACCCGCGCCTCCTCGGCGTCCCGCGCGAGGTGGCGTACGACGAACCCCGCGGCCACCCCCAGCGCCGCGCCCGCGAGCACGTCGGAGGGGTAGTGCACGCCGGTGTAGACCCGGGAGAAGGCCACGGCGGCGGCTGCCGGAGCCACCGCGGCGCCCCAGGCCGGGGCCTCCAGGGCGAGCCCGGTGGTGAAGGCGAACGCCGACGCCGAGTGCCCCGACGGGAAGGAGGTGGTCCAGGGCGGCGTCGCCGGCTGGCGCACTACGGGCACCCCGTCCAGCAGCGGCCGCGGACGGCGCACGGACCACTTGCCGACGGTGTTGATGGTCGCGGAGGCCAGTGCCAGCGAGGCCGCCCCGCGCAGGGCGGCCTTGCGCGCCCCGGCCGAGCCGAGGACGGCGATGCCCGCCGCGGCCGCGCCCCACAGCACCCCGTGGTTCGCGGCCCGCCCGAGCCGGGGCAGCACCCGGTCGGCCCCGGGCCAGTGCCGCCGGGCCACCGCGTCGAACCACTGCCGGTCCCACCGCGCGACCGCGCCCCGCCAGGTCAGTTCCTGTCCAGCCATCTCCAGTCCCTACCCGCGCTCCCGGATCCGGAATCAGGACAGCCGGTCTGCTACTCCGACTCCTCCTCCAGCGGACGCTTGCGCAGCAGGAGCACCACCAGACCGCCCAGGACCACCAGCCCCACCGCCAGGGAGGCGATGAACGGCGTGGCCGCCGAGCTGCCGCTGGTGGCCAGGCGCTCCTCCGAGCTGTCGGGCGAGCCCTGCGCGGACAGCGAGCCCAGCGTGGTCAACGCCGTCCCGGCGGACGTGTTGGAGCCCGCGCCGGAGCCGGAGCCGGAGCCCGATGCCGTGCCCGTCGTCGCGGTGACCGGGGTCTCGGCGGACCGGGGCCACATCGCCGTCGCCGTCGCCGCCGTGGCGGACGCGCTGGAGCCCGCCACGATCTGGGTCTGGGCCGGCACACCGCTGGTGAAGACCCGGCCCACCGGCACCCTGGTCGCGCCGTGGACCGTGACCGAGGCGATGCCGTCCGGAGTGCCCGCGGGCACCTCGAAGTACAGCCGGCTGCCGTTGACCGCGGTGTCGACCGGGCGCCCCTCGGCGTCCACCACCCGCACCCCCATCGCCACCGCCGCGGCGTCGGGGGTCACGCTCACGCTCTGCGCCCCCGTCCGCACGGTGACCGGCCCGAGCCGGCTGCCCACCGGCCCCGACACGTCCCCGGGGTCCAGCCCCAGCGAAGCCGGCGGCTCCGGCATCCGGCCCGCCTCCCGCTGGAGGTAGTCGGCCAGCTTCTCGGCCGCCGGGTCGGCTGCCTCGACCTGCACGCCGTCCGCCAGCCGCCAGATCGCCACCTGCGTCCCGGCCGCCGCGCTCTCCGCGGTGAGCGCCCCGGCACCGGCCGCCTCGGCGAGCCCGGCCAGGTCGTTCAGCTGCGGATAGGAGTGCTCCAGGACCCAGCGGATCCGGCCCGCCTCCCCGTTCCCCGCGAGCGGGCTGCCGCTCCAGCCGCTCTCGTTGAACCGGGCCTGGGGCTGCGCGTTGCCCGCGAGTCCGACCCCGTACGTCTGGAGCATCCCGCCGCCGTCGACCCGCATCTCGTACAGCCCGGCCGGGATCTGGCGCACGGATCCGTCGCCGCCGCGCAGGACCGCCTGCCCGAACGTCTTCAGCCCGTCCAGCACGGCGCTCGCGCCCTCCGGCGCCCTGGGCACCGTCGGGTCGCTGTCGGCGGCTGCCTGAGCGCCCGGGGCGGCGGCGAGCGCCGCGGTGAGCAGCGCCACCGCCAACGGCCGCCGCACGCCGGCCCGTACGGCAGCCGCCGCGCGACCCGGCACAGGAGCCGGAGCCGGGCCAGGAGCTGGAACCGGAACCGGTACCAGAGCCGGAGCCGGACCAGGAGTGGAATCAGGAGCGGAGGATGCGGGAACGGCAATCGACACAGTCTTCCCCTTCGGGCCGAAGGCCCAGGTGCCCGTGAGTACCGGGGAATCCTATCCGCCTCGAACACTCAGACCACCGCCCCGTTCTGAGTGGCCATCAGAGGGGCGTCCACCTTGACGATCCGGCGGAAGGCGGCCGTCCCGCGGTTGAGGTCGTGCCCGATGGCGGTCGCCTCGATGTCCGCCGAGAACCACCGGTTGCCCTCCTCGTCGGGCGGGTTCTCGCGCACCCGCAGCCTCCCGTGCACCACGAGCGGTTCGCCGACCGAGACGGAGCCGGCGAGGTTCAGGGCGAGGGTGCGCCGCGCCCACACGGTGTAGAAGCTGGTGGGCGCGTCCGCCCAGACCTCTTTGCGGCGGTCGAAGTACCGCGGTGTCACAGCGAAGCGGAACCGCGCCGACGGTCCCGCCGGCGTCTCCCTGTAGTCGACTTGCGTTGCCACGTGACCCACCAGCGTCACCTGGGTGTCGTTCATCCCGGCCGCCCTCCCCGGGCGGGGCCGCGGCTGAGATCCGCCCGCCCCGCACCCGTGTTCCGTACCCGCACGGACCATCCGCACGAGGTACGACCATGCTGGGCGAGGCAGCCGGAGCCCGCTCGCGCCTGTGGACTACTGGCGGGTTGTGGACAACTTGATCCCCCCTGCGGCCACCGCCGCGTACTGCTCGCGCACCTCGCGGTAGCGCAGCAGCTCCGCCGCCACCGGCTCCAGCACCCGGGCCCGGCCGCACCCGGCCGCCGCCTGCCTCAGCCGCCGCTCCGCGTCCTGCCCGTACCGCCTCGCCGGACCGCGGGCCGCGATCGAGCAGGCCCACTCCACCAGCGGCCCGCCGATGATGCCCGCCACCATCAGCAGCACCGGCGGCAGCAGTCTGGGCTCCAGGACCCCGACGATCTGCCCGACCAGCCACAGCCCGCCGTAGATCTGGAGCAGCGTCATGGCCGCCTGCGCCAGCACCGCCGCCGGCCACCACGCGGGCCGCGGCGGCTTGGCACTGGGCACCGCGACCGCCGCGCCGAGCGTCACCGCGATCTCGTCCAGCGCCTCCGGGAGCTGGTAGGCACCGCGCACCGCCGTCTCGCGGACCGCCTGCGCCCAGGGCTGGGGCAGTCCGGCGGCCGCTTCGTCGGCGACCGTCCGCACGGCCTGCTCCACGCGCTGGCGGGCCGTCACCTCCTCCTCCACCGGCGGCTCCACGACGGGCGCGCCCCGGCCGCCGATCGCCGCCAGGGCGGCCAGCCCGGCCAGCGTGCGCGGGGCGCGCCGGCTCTCGTACCACCGCCACAGCCGCAGCCACGGGGTCCCGCACGCCTTCCCGGCATTGCGCCGCCAGGCCCGCTCGGCGGCGAGCCCTGCCGCGTACGCCCCGACCGCCTCGGCGAGGCGGTCCTCGAACTCGGCGCGCGCGGCCTCCCCGATCTCCGGCCCCGGGTGCCCGTCGGCGACGTAGAGCGGCCGCAGGCGCGCGGCGGCCCGGTCGACATCGGCGCAGATCCGCCGGGTGGCGGCGCCCTTCTCCTGGGTGAACTGTCCGAGCATCTCGCGCAGTTCCCCGACGCCCTCACCCGTGAGGGCGGACAGTCCGAGCACGGTGGCTCCCGGCTCCCCGTGCTCGCCGAGCGCGATCCCGTCGTCGTCCAGCAGCCTGCGCAGGTCGTCCAGTACGAGGTCCGCCGATTCGCCGGGCAGTCGGTCCACCTGGTTCAGCACGACGAACGTCACCTCCGCGTGCCCGGCCAGCGGGCGCAGGTACCGCTCGTGCAGCACGGCGTCGGCGTACTTCTCCGGGTCCACGACCCACACCACCGCGTCGACAAGTGCCAGCACCCGGTCCACGTGCTCCCGGTGCGCGCCGACGGCCGAGTCCAGGTCGGGCAGGTCCACCAGGACCATCCCGCGCAGCGCCTCGGCCTCCGAGGTCTCGCGGGGCCGGCGCCGCAGCCGTCCGGGGATCTCCAGCCGGTCGAGCAGGCCGGCGGCCCCGTCCGACCAACTGCACGCGATCGGCGCGGCGGTCGTGGGCCTGCGCAGCCCCGTTTCGGAGATCTGCACCCCGGCGAGTGAATTGAAGAGGGTGGACTTGCCGCTTCCGGTGGCTCCGGCGATGGCGACGACCGTGTGCTGCGCCGACAGGCCGCGCCGCGCGGCCGCCTCGTCCAGCACCCGTCCGGCCTCGGCGAGGGTCTTGCCGTCGAGGATCCGGGTCCGGGACAGCCCGACGAGCTGGCGCAGCGCGTCCAGACGCGTGCGCAGCGCCTGGGCCTCGGGGCTGAGCGGGGACGCGGGGGCCTTGCCGCCATCCTCGCCGGCTCCGGAGACCGCCCGTACGAGCGCGTCGTCGCCCTCGTCGTCGTCATCGAAGCCGGGCTCCCGGTCGGCGGGCCGGGGGCGCGAGCGTGCGATGAGTCCGTCGTCCCAGCGGTCGTCGGTGCGATCGGTCAAGGCGGTCACCGCGTCACCTCTCCTTCTGCAGTAGCGACAGCGCGGCGATCAGCTCGGACTGTGGTTCCGGGGTCACTTCGAGTGCTTCCAGGGGAGCGAGCCGGCGGTCGCGCTCGGCGCGCAGCACCTGGTCGAGGTGCTCGCCGACGAGCTCGCCGCCGCGGTCGCGCAGCCGCAGGGCGGCCTGCGCGCCGATCCGTTCGGCGAGCTTCTCCCCCGCCGGGCGGGCCCGCTTGCCGCCCAGCAGGGCGGCGACCAGCAGGGCGGCGACGCCGTCGGGGTCGGGCGCGGGCTGCTTGTCGAGCTGCGCTACCTCCTCCTCGGCGAGTTCCTCCAGCACGCGCCGCCACCGGCGTACGGCCATGCCGATACGTTCCGCCGCCTCGCGATCGGGAGCGGGCAGCGACACCGCCCCGGCGGCCGGCTCTCGCCGCCAGGCCTCGGCGATCCGCTCGTCGGCGGCGGCGACCGCGCACTGCAGCAGCGCCGCCAGGGACTCCGCCAGCGAGTCGAGCAGTTCATCCGCGCTCGTGTCGAGCGGGTAGCCGCGCCAGCGGGTCAGCGCGTCGCCGGCGAGCACGGCGCCCTGGTCGAGGCGGTTGCGCACCCGCTTGCCCTCCCGCTTGTACGCGTCCTCGACGGCCGAGGTCAGCCGCACGGCGGCAGCGTGCTGGGCGGCGACGGCCGACGCGAGCTCGGGCATCCGCCGGGCCAGGGAGTCCAGCGCCCCGAGCGCAGTCCGCCCGACGGCGTACTGCCGGGCGGCCGGGTCCTGGACGTGGTGGGCGAGCCACGCGGCGAGCGGCGCGACGGCGCTGGCCGGCAGCAGCCCGCCCCCGCCGGCCGACTCGGGCAGTTCGGGAACGGTGAACCGCGGCACCTCGCCCAGCCCGGCCCGCGTGAGCAGCGCCCCGTACTGCCGTGAGACCTCGGCGAGCACCTGGTGCGGAACCCGGTCGAGGACGGTGATCAGGGTGGCCTTGTACTGCTTGGCGGTGCGCAGCAGGTGCCAGGGCACGGCGTCGGCGTACCGCGAGGCGGTGGTGACCATGACCCAGACGTCGGCGGCGCAGATGAGCTCGGCGGCGAGTGTCCGGTTCTCGACCACGAGGGAGTCGATGTCGGGGGCGTCGAGGATGGCGAGCCCGCGGGGCAGGGAGGAGACGGTCTCGATCCGCAGCTCGCGGGTGGAGTGGTTCAGGGGGCCGCGGGGGGCGGTCGCCTTCGGGGCCGGAACGCGCTCCTCCTCCCCCGGCGGGGCCCAGACCCGCATCAGGTCGGGGAGCACCCGCATCCCGGCGAACCAGTGGTGGTCGTCCGGATGGCAGACGAGCACCGGTGTGCGCGTGGTCGGGCGCAGCACCCCGGCTTCGCTGACCTGCCGCCCGACGAGGGAGTTGACGAGGGTGGACTTACCGGCCCCGGTGGACCCGCCGACAACGGCGAGCAGCGGCGCCTCGGGCGCCTTCAGCCGGGGTACGAGGTAGTCGTCGAGCTGCGCGAGCAGCTCGGCTCTGGTCTGGCGGGCGCGGGGGGCGCCGGGCAGGGGCAGCGGCAGACGCACGGACGCGACCCGGTCGCGCAGGGCGGACAGGGCATCGAGCAGCTGAGGCCGAACATCCAAGGTCACCACATGCGAAGAATGCCCAATTTAGGACCATTTTTGAAGCTTATACGTCCTCTGCGCGCCGACCGCGACTCCAGTGGGACATTCTGGGCACGGCGGACGAGTGGGGCGCAGGCATAACGAGTGCACAACACCCAGGGCGCCGCGGCGCAAAAGCGATGCGAGAATCGCACCTGCCTGCGATTATCGGGACCGCTTCACCGAACCTCCACATCGTGGCACGCGGGTGAAGCAACCGGGACAAGGCAACCGGAGCCCTATCCTTGACCCGGCACGGACCACAGTCCCACCCCCACCAAAGGGGCTCCAGGCCACCACGGCCACCTTCCGGCCCCCGTAGCTCAGTGGATAGAGCAGGTGCCTTCTAAGCACTTGGCCGCAGGTTCGAGTCCTGCCGGGGGCACTTCTCTCCACCACCCCGAGCCCTCCCTTCGCGGAGGGCTTCAGTGCAGGTCAGGGCACCTTACCGAGCGGGTTGTAGCGACAGGGTAAGGGGTCGGCCGCACGGCGCGGACGACCCCTTTGCCACTCGCCCGTACTCACCCGGTCAGCCGAAGCGGCCCTCCACGTCGTCCGAGGTGCGCGGGTCCGAGGGCGTGGAGAACATCGCCGGGGTGGGGCCGTGTTCGACGATGCACAGGCGCTGCTGCTGACCGCCCGAAAGGGCGCCGCCCGGTTGGCGCAGCCGGTCGCGGACCTCCTTCCACAGGCCCGCCTTGGCCAGGCACTCCTCCACCAGGTCGTCCTTGACCGCCGTGTTCGCGCGGATGCCGGTCAGCTTCAGGCCCGCCGTCACGTTGTCGTGGACCGACATCGCCGGGAAGGGGTTCGGCTTCTGGAAGACCATGCCGATACGGCGGCGGGCGTCGGCGAGGCTCCGGCCGCGGGCGTAGACGTCCTCGCCGTCGAGCAGGACCTCGCCCGCCAGTTCGGCGCCGGGGATCAGCTCGTGCATGCGGTTCAGGAGGCGCAGCCGTCCCGCTGCGGTCTGCCCGCCGCCGACGTCGGCGCGGGCGCCTGCCGTCGTGCCTGCCGTCGTGCGACGTCCACCCATGACACGAACAGAAAACGTGGCCGAGACACCGGGCCGCCCCCCTTCCCCACAAGCCGTGCGTGGCTGGAAAACGGCCACCCACCCACGGCCGCGGGCATGACGATCCACGGGGCGGAGGGTTCTGGGGCACACGGATCGGTGAAGCAGAAACGGAGAACATGTGAACGTGAGGAGGGGGCGTGCGGGGGCGCGCGTTCCGCTCTCCGGAACGCCCTCCGGTGCGCTCTGCGGGGCGGCGGCTCATACGACCGTCCCGCCCGACAGGGGGCGTCGGGCGGGACGGGGAGCGGGGTGACGCGCGTGGATCACGCGGTCGGGGCGTCCTGGGGGGAGACACCGAAGGCCTTGACGGCCTGGTAGTAGGTCCAGGCCGTGCTGTCGCAGGAGGCCTTCTTCACGCTCGAGTACTGCGAGCAGACGCGCTTGAGGTCCGAGTAGAACGCGTCGTCCAGCCGGGTCTTGGTGGCCGAAAACTCACCCGCCGCCTTGTAGTTGCGGTAGCCGAAGTCGTGGCGGGCGCAGGCCGTCTGGAAGGGGAAGCCGAACGGGTTGTCCGGGGAGGTCGTGCAGTAGTCGGTCGACCAGTCGAAGCCGTACGCCGACCAGGCGCCCTGGTTGCCGCGGGCCGCGACCCAGGAGTTGTAGCTGGCGGCGCTCGTCTGGGTCCAGTTGCTCAGCACCTGCGGCTTGTCCGCGGGAGCCGCCGACGCGGGGGTCGCGAAGACGAGCACACCGGCCGCGGCGGCGGACGCGAGAACGGGGGCGAGACGACGGCGCATGACATTCCTCCAGGACGGGGCGGGGGGCGTTACGACGGGGCGGTACGGGGGCGGTACGGGAGTGCTGGGCGGGGCGGTATTGCCCGCCGCCCGGCCAACTCCCGGTGCGGCGTCTGGTCACACCCTCGGAGCCCGCCATATCGCCGATCCCCACGGCGCCTATAAGCGCCGCGCACGCCACTCGTCCCGCCGGGTCCAGGGGGCGGAGCCGGGCACAGCCGGGCACAGCCGGGACTCAGGTATGGGTCCCGGGACTCAGGTATGGGTCGTTGTCACTCTTGGGGTCGAGAGCAGGTTCGTACTCGGGAGGGACGCGGAAACGGTCGCGGTCGCGAACACTTGCGGGTATGAACCGCCGTCCTCTCGTCATCGTCGCCGCCACCGTGGGAGCTCTCGCCACCGCCGCCTTCGCGCTGCCCAACCTGCCGCCCAACCCCGTGTCCGACGTGGTCAACGACGCGGTGTTCAAGGAGAAGGGCAAGCGCTTCCAGAGCGCGGCCGATGCTCCGACGCGCGGGGATCAGGCGTGGGTTCTGCCGTCCTGGATACCCAAGGACGCCACCGATGTGCGCATACACGCGCGGACCACCGGTGAGGCCCGGCTGATCCGGTTCAAGCTGGGCGCGACGCCGCTGGACGGCCCGCAGTGCCCGGCGGGCACGCCGAAGGAGATGGCGAAGCCGGGGCTGGACGCCAAGTGGTGGCCGCGCGACACCCGGGCCGAGGAGCGGTCCGAGTGCCGGGACTTCTACCAGTACCAGGTCGCGGTGCGCGGCAAGCGGGTCTACGCCTGGACCGACGGGACCCCGTCGCCGGGCGCCAGGACGCAGGACGGCACCCCGGCGGTCCGGCAGGCGGGCAGCCGCTAGGACCGTGGCAGGTCGGGGGTGCTCGCGAGGGCTGCCGCGGCGGCGCGGGCGAAGCCGTCGGGGTTGTCGAGCATGATGTTGTGCCCGCAGTCGGGGACGGCGAGCACCATCACCCCGGAAGCCTCCAGCGCCTCGGTGCCGGGGAAGTGGCCGTCCTCGGCCGGGAACAGGTAGCTGCGCGGGATCTTCAGCTCCAGCAGCAGCTCGCGCATCGTGGGCTGCGTGCCCGCGGCGAGGTGCACGGCGGTGCGGTGCAGGGCCACGCGGCCCGCGAGCCGCATCGTGGACCACCAGTGCGCTCCGACCCGGTCGCGCACCTCGGTCCAGCCGCCGGCCAGGAACTCCTCCTCGGTGTAGGTGGCGAGCCCGCTGCTGCCGGCCGTACCGGGGGTGTGCGGGACCGGATCGAGGTTCGCGTCGACCAGCACCAGGCGGGAGACGAGGTGGGGGTGCCGGTCGGCCAGTACGACGGCCACAGCGCCGCCCATGCTGTGCGCGATCAGCTCGGCGCCGCCGGCCCCGGCCTGTTCGAGTGCGGAGGCGAGCGCGTCGGCGTGCGCTTCCAGCGTGTACGAGAAGTCCTCGGGGCGGTCGCTGTGCCCGTGCCCCAGCAGGTCGACCAGCAGGGACCGGCGCCCGGCGAGGAGCGGGTGCACGGCGCTCGCCGCGAAGTAGGCGGGCGAGGTGGAACCGAGTCCGTGCAGGTAGACCCGGGCCGGCCCGGCCCCGGGCAGTTCGACCCACCGGATCCGGTCACCCGCGGGCGTGACGACGGCACTTCGCATTCTGGACTCCCCCAAGTCGAATGAGTCGACCGATCAGGTCGATGTCGGGATGGAAGCATAGGACGCGCCCGGAGTCGGGCCGCCGACCTGCTCGTCTACCCTCGTCGGGTGGGTACCAACCTGAACCGCCTCGGCAGCGACGCGCCGCGGACCGCCGCGCCTCCGGTCGGCGCGGACGTGGTGGTCTGGGCTCTGGACACCACCTCGGAGGTGGTCGGCGGCCACCGGATCGCCGAGGCGCTCCCGGTGCTGGACGAGGCCGAGCGCGACCGGGCCGGGCGGATGCTGCGGGAGGCCGACCGGATCCGCTACACGGCCTCGCACGTGGGGCTCCGGGTGCTGCTCGGCGGCTACCTCGGGCTGGCCCCGGCAGAGGTGGTGCTGGTCCGCGAGACGTGCCCGTGCTGCGGCGGCCCGCACGGCCGGCCCGCCGTGGCCGGCGGCGCCCCGCACTTCTCCCTCTCGCACAGCGACGACGTGGCCTACCTCGCCTTCGCCGGTGTCCCGGTCGGGGTCGACGTGGAGGCGGTCCCGAGCGCGGCCGCGGTCGCCGACGTGCTGACCACCCTGCACCCCGCGGAGACCGCCGAGCTGACCGCGCTCCCGGAGCCGGAGCGGCAGGCGGCGATGGCCCGGGTGTGGTCCCGCAAGGAGGCCTACCTCAAGGCCGTCGGCACGGGCTTGGCGCTCGGCCTGGCCGAGCCGTACGTGAGCTCCGCGCCCACCCCGGCCGCGGTCCCCGGCTGGACCCTGACCGACCTCGCGGCCCCGCCCGGCTACGCGGCGGCCCTCGCCCTCCACGCCCCGGACACCGCTGCGCACTAGCCGGTACGCCCGGCGCGGGCCGCCGCGGCGCGGGCCAGGTGCGGCCAGAGGGGTTCGAGCCAGGCCTCCACCGAGGGGGCCGTCGGCAGACCCGCCGGCACCAGGTCGTGCAGGGCCGCGGTCTCCGGTTCGGCGGCCCGGTGGCGGGTCAGGATCCGCGGCTCGGCCGGGCCGGTAGCGGCGACGGCCACGCTCCGGAGGAACATCACGTTGGCGGCGGGCAGCCACACCCCGCCGCAGGCCCGCGACGCCGTCGCCTCCGGGGAGCCGCCCGCCAGGGCCCACGGGTCCGGCGCGAGGTACCGCACCTCGCCCACCCCCGTGAACCGGGCCGCCGCGGCGCACATCCCGCACGGTTCCTGCGTGCTCCACAGCACGGCCGCGCCGAGGTCCCAGGCGGTCCGGGCGGCCCCGAGCGCGTTCATCTCGGCGTGCGCCAGCGGCGTACCGCGCAGCGGCCCCGGCCCGGCACCGGGCCCCGGCGCAGACCCGGCCCCCGGCCCAGGCCCGTCTTCGTACGCCTCGTTGCGGCCCTCGCTGAGCACCGCCCCCGCCGGGTCCGCGAGGACCGCCCCCACCGCGAGGCCGCCGGCCGTGAGGGCCTCGTAGGCGAGGGCGAGCGACCTGCGCACCGCCGGCGGCGCGGCCCGCCACGCCGTGTAGAAATCGGTCTCTCCGCTCTGCATCCCCGCATTATGGTGGCCGCCATGGACATCCGCCGAGCCGCCGCAGCCGACGAACTCCGCTCCGCCGAGGGCCTTTTCGACGGGCCCGTCCGCGAGGACTGGGCGCAGCGGTTCCTCGCCTCGCCCGGGCACCTGATGCTCATCGCGTACGTGGACGGCGTGCCCGCCGGCATGGTCTCCGGCGTCGAGATGAGCCACCCGGACAAGGGCACCGAGATGTGCCTGTACGAGCTGTCCGTGGACGAGGGCTACCGGCGGCGCGGGATCGGCCGCGCCCTGACCGAGGCCCTGGCTGCCGAGGCCCGGGCCCGCGGCTGCTACGGCATGTGGGTGGGCGTCGACACCGACAACGAGGCGGCCCTGGCCACCTACGCCTCGGCGGGCGCCCGCGACGAGGGCGTGTTCTCGATGCGCGGCTGGCCACTCGCCCCGTAGCGGGCGTGTCGTGGGGCCACTCGGCGCACCCTCCGCGCGGGCGCCGCCCGCCTCGCCGAGCATCGGGCGCATGACCGCATTCACCACCCTGTTCCCGGCCGCCCTGCTGCCCGCCGCCCTGCTGGCGGGGGCCGCTTCGCCCGCGCCGCTGCCCGCCGAAACCCCCACCGCCGCCTATGTCGTGGTCCTGCGGGACCACGCCTCCCGGGCGCCCGCCCGGGCCCTCGTCGCCGAGGCCGAGGCGGCCGGCGACGAGGTCGGGGCGGTGTACGAGACCGCACTGAACGGCTTCGCCGTCCGCACCAGCGCCGCCCGCGCCGCAGCCCTCGCCGCGGACCCGCGGGTGGCCTCGGTGGAGCCGGACGCGGAGTTCCGGATCAGCGACGGCCAGGTGCAGAGTCCCGCGCCCTGGCCGCTGGACCGGATCGACCAGCGCGAGCTCCCGCTCGACGGCTCGTACACGTACGCCACCGCGGCGCAGGGCGTCACCGCGTACGTCGTGGACACCGGGATCAACACCCTCCACCAGGAGTTCGGCGGCCGCGCCCGGCACGGGGTCAACACCGTGTTCATGGAGCCCGCGGCCGACTGCAACGGCCACGGCACGCACGTCGCGGGGACGATCGGCGGGGCGACGTACGGGGTCGCCAAGGGGGTCTCGCTCGTTGCGGTCAAGGTCGCCGACTGCCGCGGGAACGGCACCCTGTCGGCCATGGTCGGCGGCATCGACTGGATGGTGCGGGACTCCCTGGCGGCGGGCGCCGCCCCGGCGGTCGCCAACATGAGCATGGGCGGCAGCTACAGCTTCGCCCTGAACCGGGCGGTGACGCGGGCGGTGGCGGCCGGCATCACCTTCACCGTCGCCGCCGGCAACGCGGGCGAGAGCGCCTGCGCCGGCTCCCCGGCCGGGGTTCCGCAGGCCGTCACGGTCGGCGCCACCGACGCCGCCGACCGGTGGGCCCTGTTCTCCAACTACGGCAGGTGCGTGGACCTGGCGGCGCCGGGCGTGGCCGTCACCTCGGCCTGGAAGGGCTCCGCCACCGCGACCGCGCGGGCCTCCGGCACCTCGATGGCGGCCCCGCACGCGGCGGGTGTCGCCGCGCTGGTCCTGGCGGGCGGCACGGCCAGGACCCCGGCCCAGGTGTCCCAGGCGCTCGTCGGCGGCGCCGTTCCCGGCCGGATCACGGCCCTCCCCGCCGGGACCCCGAACCTGCTGCTGCACGTACCGACCGCCGGGTAGCCCGCCCGTACGCGCATCCGGCCCGGGTCGCAGCGGCCCGCCGGCCCGGTCGCCGACGGGCCCCGCGGACCCGGGTCGGACCGGGTCGGACCAGGTCGGAGCAGGTCAGAGACGTCCCGCGAACCCATCAACCCCACCGGCACCGCTCACCGTCCGCTCACCGTCCGGTCGGTATCCGGCCACCTGCCCGACCTGGCCTGATGGCACATCAATTTCTGAGTGCTTCGGGCGAAAGCAAGCCATTGACTTCTCATCACCGCGACGCGTCAATGTCGGCCACCGCACCGGCTCGGCCCTCCCCCACACAGCGGGTGGGGGGAGGGGTTCGTCTGACGAAGGAGTCGCGACCCAGTGAGTACAACGTTCCGACGAAGAGTTCTGGCCGGGGCGGGCGCATTGTCCCTGGCCCTGACCGGTGGCGTGGTGGGCCTGGCCGGCTCCGCGCAGGCCGCGACGAAGACCACTCCCGTCTTCGAGAACTGCGATGCCCCGGCGCCGCAGGCGGACGGTTCCGGCAACCAGAACTGGACGATCACCCTGCCGGACGGTGCCAAGGCCGGCGAGGTCGTCCCGATCACCATCGACCCGGGCGCGAGCCCGCTGCTCCCCGGTTTCTCCGTCACGACGGTGAACACCTCCAAGGTGACCCTGAAGGTCGGCACGACCACCCAGGTGGTCGTCAGCCCGCCCGAGACGGTCAACGTCGAGGCGGGGAAGCCGCTGGACCCCAAGGGGTTCTCCGGCACCATCAAGATCCCGGACGGTACCGAGGGCACCACGGTCCACGTCGCCCTGGACCTGTCGGTGGTCGACGCGGACCTCAACGGTTCGATATTCACCACCGTCTGCACCCCGGATCCGCGCCCCAGCGCCTCCCTCGGCTCGGTCGCGGTGGAGGCCCTGCCCAAGGACCCGATCACGACCAGGCTGACGCCCAACAGCGGCAAGGCCGGCACCCCGGTCACCGTGACCGGCGCCAACTTCCCCGCCGGCCCGGTCACCTGCTCCGCCCTCAAGGGCGGCGCCGCGACCGGTGAGACGGGCAGCGGCACGGCGGCGGCCGACGGCACCGCCACCTGCGCCATCACGATCAACGTGGACACCGACCAGATCAAGATCGACGGTGCCATCACCCCGTACAAGGACTTCGTCTTCGTCAAGGACCAGCCCGGCGTGAAGAACCCGGTCGACGTCGAGGTGCTGCCCGGTCCGCTGGCCATCGGCCCGCAGGGCGGCAACCCGGCCGTCAGCTTCGGCAAGGTGACCATCAACGGCAAGCCCCAGTCGGTCGTCGGCCAGTTCACCGCGATGTCCGTCCAGGACTTCCGCGGCGGCACCCTCGGCTGGGACGTCTCGGCGACCCGTACGCCGTTCCTCAACGAGGCCACCGGCCACTCGATGACCAAGGCGCAGATCGGTATCCAGCCGACCTGCAAGGTGACCAACGCGGACAGCCCGAGCACCTGCTCCGCCGGTGCGCCCGGTGCGATCTCCGACACCCCGATGAAGATCGCCTCCCAGAACGCGGGCGGCGAGAACCTGACCGGTGGCGAGTTCGAGGTCGGCGGCGCCGGGATGATCCAGCTCCCGCCGTTCATGTTCGCCGACACCTACCAGTCGGTCGTCACCTTCTCGATCGCCTGACCCCGCCCCACCAGCCCCACCGGGTGGTGCGGTGCTCCGGCACCGCACCACCCTTCCCCCTGTCCGCCCCGTCTGGAGAACCGCCCATGCGCACCCGCCTCCGCACCCGTAGCCGCATACGCACCCGCAGCGCTCTGTACGGTCTGCTCGCCGGCCTGCTCCTCCTGGGCGCGGGCCTCCTCTCCGCCGGTCCCGCCGCAGCCGCGGACAACGGCACCTGGGGCGTCTTCCCGACGCCTCCGGCCGGTGCGCAGATGGCCGACCGCGCGTACTTCTTCCACCAGGGCGAGGCGGGCGGCACCATCACCGACAGCGCGACGATCCTGAACTCCTCCGACAAGGAGCTGACGTTCCGGGTCTTCGCCACCGATGCCGTGAACACCCCGGTGGGCGGCGCCTTCGCGCTGCTGCCGGTGGAGACCGCGCCCAAGGACGTCGGCACCTGGATCGCGCTGGCGCCGGAGGCCGCGACGACGGTCACCGTGCCGCCCAAGGGCCGCAAGGACATCCCGTTCACCGTGAAGGTCCCGGCGGACGCGACGCCGGGCGACCACGTGGGCGGGATCGTCGCCCTCAACACCGCCGTGGAGGGGGTGCAGAAGGAGGGCAAAGTGCAGGTCGGGGTGAAGCGCTCGGTGGGGGCCCGGCTCTACTTCCGCGTCCCCGGCCCGGTGACCCCGGGTCTGAGCGTGGAGGACGTACGGGTCGACCGGGCGGCTCCGCTGCTGCCCTGGGTGAAGGACGCCCGCGCCAAGGTCACGTACACCCTGGTCAACCGCGGCAACGTGGTCGTCGAGCCGAAGGTGCGGGTCACCGCCGAGGGGCTGTTCGGGCGCACGGTGCTGGACCGTCCGGCCCGCGAGCTGAAGCTGGTGCTGCTGCCCGGCCAGCGGATCGAGCTGACCGAGGACTGGGCGGACGCACCGCAGCTGGACCGGGTCACCGTCAGCATCTCGGCCGGGGCGTCGCTCTACCCCGACCTCGAATCCGGCTCGGAGGCCTCCTTCCTGGCCGTGCCGTGGCCCGCCCTGGGCGCCGCCTTGGTGCTGGCGGGCGCCGCGATCGTCTTCAGGGTGCTGCGCGTGCGCCGCCGCGCCGGGTCCGAAGAAGCGGAACCCACACCGGACTTGGCTGGGGCCCGCTGACCCGCGAGGGTGTCTCCGGGTGGTGGCATCCGGCCATCACCGCTACGGGGAGGCACCAGCCATGGAACACCAGCACAGCGCAGGCCGGCCCGACCAGCCGGCCCGCGACCCCTCCCGTCCCGACCGGCGGGTGGTGCTCGCGGGGGGACTCGCCGGGGCGGCGGCCCTCGCGCTCGGCGCCGCCGAAGGGGCGCACGCCGCGGGGGCACAGGCCGCTGCGGCGGGACCGGCGGCCTCCGGGACGCCCGGACCGGCCCTCGGCCCGGCGCCCGACCAGGCGCTCGACCCGGCCCGCTCCGCGAGCAAGGGCGCGGGCCTGCTGACCCGCATCGAGCGGACACTCGGCACGGGCACCGCCGTCTACCTGCCCGGCGACGGCTGGATACGCCTCACGCTCCCGCTCGCCGACGGCGGCCCGGCCCCCGTCACCGTGGACGTGGTCGCGGACACGGCGCGGGCGCCGCGCGGGATCGCGTACCTGCTGCCCGGCGGCGGGCTGAACTTCGGCGCCGACTTCTTCACCCCGGGCGGCCCCGGCGACCACAACCTCGCCCACGAGCTGCGCCGCCAGGGCCTGTTGGTCGTCGGCGTGACCCCGCGCGAGGACTCCGCGCAGGCCGCCGACATCACCGCCGACCGGGGCCTCGCCGCGCACCGCCGGGATCTGGCCAAGGTGGTGGGCGCGCTGGACTCCGTACTGCGGCTGCCGTACCAGTACGCCGGGCACTCCGCCGGTGCCGCCCTGGCGCTGGACGCGGCCTCGCACGACGGCTCCGCGCGGCTGCGGCGGGTGGTGGTCCTGGACACGACCGGGCCGTACACGGGCGACCTGGCCGTACGGGCGGCCCAGACGCGGGACGTGTACGCCGGGCTGCTCGCCCGCGGCACCCACGCGGTGGACCCGGGGCTGGCCGGGCTGGTCGCCCGGGCCGTCTCCGACCCGGGCGGCGCCTCGGCCGTGCCGTGGCCGCCGGACCCCGCGCAGCGCTTCACCAACGCCGGGCTGGCCCACTTCGCGCTGATCCGCACCTCCGTACTGCCCGGCGCGGCGAACTGGATCTACCACCAGGGCCACAGCGCGGGCAGTTACACCTTCGGCGCGACCCCGGCCGAGGACCGGTTCGCCCTGGCCCACACCACGCTGGCGACCTGGCGCGCGGCGACCGCGGCACTGGGCAGCGGCCTGCTCCCGACGGCCCTGATGCGGGACCTGGCCGCGGTCTGGGCGGGCGACGAGAGGACATACCGGATCGACTGGGGCCGGATCGGCGCCGAGGTGGTCTGGGTCAACACCGAGCTGGGCCGCGGCGACCACCGGCGCGGCGCGGAGCTGATCCGCGCGGCCGGCAACAGGCGCGTCGCGTACTCGGTCGTCCCGGGCTACGGCCACGGCGACGCGGTCTGGTCCGCCACGGCCGCGCAGGACGTCTGGTCCCTGCTCTGACCCGGGAAACGCACTCGCCCCCCGCGTGAGGGTTGCGGGGGGCGAGCGGTCGGCGGGTCCGGAAGGGATCAGTGGTTGCGCGGGAAGCCCAGGTCCACGCCGGCCGGGGCGTCGGACGGGTCCGGCCAGCGGGTCGTGACGACCTTGCCGCGGGTGTAGAAGTGGATGCCGTCGTTGCCGTAGATGTGGTGGTCGCCGAAGAGCGAGTCCTTCCAGCCGCCGAAGGAGTGGTAGCCCACCGGCACCGGGATCGGGACGTTGACGCCGACCATGCCCGCCTGGATCTCCAGCTGGAAGCGGCGGGCGGCGCCGCCGTCGCGGGTGAAGATGGCGGTGCCGTTGCCGAACGGCGAGGCGTTGATCAGCGCCACGCCCTCCTCGTAGGTCTCGGTGCGCAGCACGCACAGGACCGGGCCGAAGATCTCGTCGCGGTAGGCGTCGGAGTCGGTCCTGACGTTGTCGAGCAGCGACAGGCCGATCCAGTGGCCGTTCTCGTTGCCCTCCACCGTGTAGCCGGTGCCGTCGAGGACCACGTCCGCGCCCTGCGCGGCCGCGCCCTTCACGTACGAGGCGACCTTGTCGCGGTGGGCGGCGGTGATCAGCGGGCCCATCTCGGAGGTCGGGTCGTTGCCGGGGCCGACCTTGATCTTCTCGGCGCGCTCGCGGATCTTCTCGACGAGCGTGTCGGCGATGGACCCGACGGCCACGACGGCGGAGATCGCCATGCAGCGCTCGCCGGCCGAGCCGTAGGCGGCCGAGACCGCCGCGTCGGCAGCCGCGTCCAGGTCGGCGTCCGGGAGGACCAGCATGTGGTTCTTGGCGCCGCCCAGGGCCTGGACGCGCTTGCCGTTGGCGGCGGCGGTGGTGTGGATGTGGCGGGCGATCGGCGTGGAGCCGACGAAGGAGACGGCCGCGATGTCGGGGTGCGCGAGCAGCGCGTCCACCGCGACCTTGTCGCCGTGGACGACGTTCAGCACGCCCGCCGGCAGGCCGGCCTCGCTCATCAGCTCGGCCAGCTTGTTGGCGGCCGACGGGTCCTTCTCGCTCGGCTTGAGGATGAAGGTGTTTCCGCAGGCCACGGCCAGCGGGAACATCCACATCGGCACCATCGCCGGGAAGTTGAACGGGGTGATGCCCGCGACCACGCCGATCGGCTGGCGGATCGAGGAGACGTCCACCCGGCTGGAGACGGACGTCGACAGCTCGCCCTTGAGCTGCACGGTGATCCCGCAGGCCAGCTCGACGATCTCCAGGCCGCGCGCGACCTCGCCCAGCGCGTCGGAGTGCACCTTGCCGTGCTCGGCGGTGATCAGCTCGGCGATGGCGTCGCGGTTGGCGTCCAGCAGGGCGCGGTAGGCGAACAGCACCTTGGTGCGGGCGGCCAGCGAGGACTGGCCCCAGCTCTGGAAGGCCTCCTTGGCGACCTGTACGGCGGCGTCCACCTCGGCGGCCGAGGCGAGCGCGACCTGCGTGGTGACCTCGCCGGTGGCCGGGTCGGTGACCGGGCCGTAGTTGCCCGACGCGCCCTCGACGGTCTTGCCACCGATCCAGTGGTTGACGGTCTTCATTGCCTTGCTCCTTCACAGATGGCGACGTCGCTGCGCGGCTTGCCGGTCGTACTCTTCGCGGGCTTCCACCGCCGACGCACGGGTCGCGGTCTCGGCCACAGGAACATCCCACCACGCCTGTGCCGGGGGTGGGCCCGACACAGTGTCGGGTGTTCGGGTCTGTGCGTAGACACATGTGGGACGGTCCGCCGCGCGCGCCTCCGAGAGGGCTTTGCGCAGGTCACCGATGGTGCGGGTACGGATCACGGCCATCCCGAGGGAGGCCGCGTTGGCGGCGAGGTCCAGGGGCAGCGGCTCCCCGCCGTACGAGCCGTCCGCCGCCCGGAAGCGGTACGCGGTGCCGAAGCCCTCTCCCCCCACGGCCCCGGACAGGCCTCCGATCGAGGCGTAGCCGTGGTTGTCGAGGATGACCAGCCTGATGGGGACGCCCTCCTGGACCGCGGTGACGATCTCGGTCGGGTTCATCAGGTACGTCCCGTCGCCGACCAGCGCCCACACCGGCCGGCCGGGGGCGGCCAGGGCCACCCCGATCGCGGCGGGGATCTCGTAGCCCATGCAGGAGTAGCCGTACTCGACGTGGTACTGGTCGGGCGAGCGCGGGCGCCACAGCTTGTGCAGGTCGCCGGGGAGCGAGCCGGCGGCGTTGATCAGGATGTCGGTGCCGTCGACGACGGCGTCGAGCAGCCCGAGCACCTGCGCCTGCGTCGGCGGGGCGTCCTCGTCCTCGTCGGGGACGGCGTACGCCCGGTCCACGCGGGCCTCCCAGTCCGCCTTCGCCGAGGTGTACGCCGCCTCGTAGGCCGGGTCCACCCGGTACCCGGCGACGGCGTCCAGGAGTTCCCCGAGCGCCTCGGCCGCATCGGCGACCAGGGGGCGGGCGGCCAGCTTGTGCGCGTCGTACGGGTCGAGGTTGAGGCCGACGAAGCGCACCGCGGGGTTGCGGAAGAGGGTCGCCGAGGCGGTGGTGAAGTCCGTCAGCCGGGTCCCGGCGGCGATGACGAGGTCGGCCTCGCGGGCCAGGCCGTCGGCGGTGGCGGTGCCCGTGTGCCCGATCCCGCCCACGTCGGCGGGGTGGTCGTGGCGGAGCGCGCCCTTGCCCGCCTGTGTGGACGCCACCGGGATGCCGGTGGCCTCGGCGAACGCCGCCAGGGCGGCCTGCGCCCCGCTGTGCCGGATCCCGCCGCCGGCGACGATCAGGGGCCGCGCGGAGCCCCGTACGGCCTCGGCGGCCTCGGCGAGCTCCCGGCGGTCGGGCCTCGGCCGGCGTACGCCCCAGACCCGCTCGGCGAAGAACTCCTCGGGCCAGTCGTACGCCTCGGCCTGTACGTCCTGCGGCAGCGCGAGGGTGACGGCGCCGGTCTGCACGGGGTCGGTGAGCACCCGCACGGCCTGGAGGGCGGCGGGGATCAGGGCCTCGGGGCGGGTGATCCGGTCGAAGTACCGGGAGACGGGCCGCAGGGCGTCGTTGACGGACACGTCCCCGGCGTACGGGACCTCCAGCTGCTGGAGCACCGGATCGGCGGGCCGGGTGGCGAAGGTGTCCCCGGGGAGCAGGAGCACCGGGATCCGGTTGACGGTGGCGAGGGCGGCGCCGGTCACGAGGTTGGTGGCGCCGGGTCCGATGGAGGTGGTGACGGCGTGGGCGGAGAGCCGCCCGCACTGGCGGGCGTACCCGACGGCGGCGTGCACCATGGCCTGCTCGTTGCGTCCCTGGAGGAAGGGCATCTCCTGCCCGCCCGCCTCCAGGAGGGCCTGCCCGATCCCGGCGACGTTCCCGTGACCGAAGATCCCCCAGGTCGCGGCGACGAGGCGGCGGCGCTGCCCGTCGCGTTCGGTGTACTGGCGGGCGAGGAAGCGTACGAGCGCCTGCGCCACGGTGAGCCTCACTGGGGGTCCTCCGTGCGGTGGAAGGGCAGCCGGGGGTCGATGTCCCGGCCGGACCATGTGGAGCGGATCCAGCCGTGGTCGGGATGGTCGCGGATCAGCCACTCCCGCGTCCGGTCCGGGCCGGCCATCACATTGAGGTAGTACATGTCGTGGCCGGGGGACGCGATGGACGGCCCGTGCCAGCCGTCCGGGATGAGCACCGCGTCGCCGGTCCCCACCTCGGTGAGGATGTCGGTCTTCCCGGCCGGGGACGGGCTGACACGCTGATAGCCGACTCCGGGCGTGTCCCCGTGCGGGGCGATCTCGAACCAGTAGATCTCCTCCAGCCGGGACTCCTCGCCGGGGTGGTGCTCGTCGTGCTTGTGGGGCGGGTACGAGGACCAGTTCCCGCCGGGGGTGAGCACCTCGACGGCGATGAGCCGGTCACAGGCGAACGCCCCGGCGGCGGCGAAGTTGTTGACCTGCCGGGAGCACTGCCCGGCGCCGCGCAGCTCGACGGGAACACCGGCGGCGGGCCCGTACCGGGCCGGGAGCCGCTCCTCGCACCGGGCCCCCGCGAGCGCGAACCGCCCGCCGGCGACGGAGCGGATCTGCGCCCGCGCGTCCCGCGGCAGGTAGGCGAAGTCGGTGACGGCGTCGAACACCCCCGGCCGGCCGCGCAGTTCGAAGACCTCCGGTCCGCCGCCGCCGGGGGCCGCGGACCGGCAGCTGACCTCGCAGGCGCCCGACAGCGGGAGCACGATCCACTCGGCGTCCCCGCACTCGTGCGCGTACGCCTCCCCCGGCTCCAGGGCCAGCACCCGCAGCCGGGTGAAGGCCATCCCCCACTCAGACACCACCGGCACGGCCCAGCACCTCCTCCACCTCGTGCGCGAAGGGCATCGCCGTCGAGCACGCCAGCCGCGAGGCGACGACCGCCCCGGCCGCGTTGGCGTACTCGATCGTCCGGCCCAGCTCCCAGCCCGCGATCAGCCCGTGGCACAGGGCGCCGCCGAAGGCGTCCCCGGCGCCGAGGCCGTTGACGACGGTCACCGGCACCGGCGGGACCTGCGCCACCGTCCCGTCGCGGTGGACGGCCAGCACGCCCTGCGGTCCGCGCTTGACCACCGCCAGCTCGACGCCCGCCCCGAGCAGTGCGCGCGCCGCCGCGTACGGCTCCGACTCCCCGGTGGCGACGGCGCATTCCTCCGCGTTGCCGACGGCCACCGTCGCGTGCGCCAGCGCCCGCTCGTACCACTGCCCGGGTTCCCCGGACCACAGCGTCGGCCGCCAGTCCAGGTCGAAGACGGTGGTCCCGGACTTGGCCCGGGCCTCCAGCGCCGCCAGCGTCGCGGTCCGCGAGGGTTCCGCGCTCAGGCCCGTTCCCGTCATCCAGAACACGCGTGCCGCGCGCACCGCGTCCAGGTCCACCTCCTCGGCCGCGATCTCCAGGTCGGGCGCCTTGGGAAAGCGGTAGAAGTACAGCGGGAAGTCGTCGGGCGGGAAGATCTCGCAGAAGGTCAGCGGCGTGGGCAGGCCGGGCACCTCCCCGGCCCACCGGTCGTCCACCCCGAACCCGCGCAGCTCCGAGCGCAGATACGCCCCGAAGGGGTCGGCCCCGGTCCGGGTGATCAGCGCCGTCCGCCGCCCCAGCCGGGCCGCCGCGACCGCGACGTTCGCCGGGGAGCCGCCCAGGAACTTCCCGAAGGTGTCCGCCTCCGCGAGCGGTACGCCCGTTTTCAAGGGGTAGAGATCCACCCCGATCCGCCCCATCGTGATCAGGTCGAACGCCAACGGATCCGTAGTCACCAGCACACCACTCCTCCCGATCGGTCTTCCCCGTGACCTTGAGCCTCGCACCCTAAGGTGGCCGCATGACGTCCTCTCCGCCCGCGTTGACCCGTATCCGCATCGGCTCGGCACCGGACTCATGGGGTGTCTGGTTCCCCGACGACCCCCGGCAGACTCCCTGGGAGCGGTTCCTGGACGAGGTCGCGGACTGCGGGTACGAGTGGATCGAACTCGGCCCCTACGGATACCTCCCCACCGATCCCGCCCGCCTCGCCGACGAGACCGCCCGGCGCGGCCTGCACGTGTCCGCGGGCACCGTCTTCACCGGACTCCATCACGGGCCCGCCGTGTGGGAGGACACCTGGGACCACGTGTCGCGGATCGCGGCGCTCACCCGGGACATGGGGGCGCAGCACCTCGTCGTGATCCCCTCCTTCTGGCGGGACGACAAGACGGGCGAGGTGCTGGAGGACCGCACCCTCACGCCCGGGCAATGGCGTGAACTGACCACGCAGACCGAGCGCCTGGGCCGGGAGGTACGGGACCGGTACGGGCTGCGGATCGTCGTCCACCCGCATGCCGACACCCATATCGACACCCCGGCGAACGTGGCCCGGTTCCTCGATGCCACCGACCCCGAGCTGGTCTCCCTGTGCCTGGACACCGGGCACTACGCCTACTGCGGGGGCGACAGCGTCGAGGCGGTCGAGACCTTCGCCGAGCGGATCGGCTATCTCCACCTCAAGCAGGTGGACCCGCGGATCCTCGCCGATGTGGTCGCCGGACAGGTGCCCTTCGGGCCGGCGGTGGCGCGCGGGGTGATGTGCGAGCCGCCGGCGGGCGTGCCCGCGCTGGAACCCGTACTGGCGGCCGCCCAGCGGCTCGGCGTGGAACTGTTCGCCATCGTGGAGCAGGACATGTACCCCTGCCCGCCCGACCGGCCGCTGCCGATCGCCCGGCGCACCCGCGCCTACCTGCGCTCCTGCGGCGCCCGCTGACCACTGTCTGGGAGGAATCAACGATGAGCAGCACGCTCGGCATCGCCGTGATCGGCACCGGGAAGATGGGCTCCGACCACGTGCGCCGGATCGGGCGGACCGTCGGAGGGGCCCGGGTGGTGGCCCTGGCGGACCCGGACTGGGACCGTGTGAAGGAGGCCGCGGCGGGCCTGGACGGGGCGAGCGCGCACACCGACCCGGCGGCCGCCATAGCCGCGCCCGGGGTGCAGGCCGTACTGATCGCCTCGCCGGGGCCCGCGCATGAGGAAGCGATTCTGCAGGCGTTGGCGCGGGGGTTGCCGGTGCTGTGCGAGAAGCCGCTGACCCCGGATCCGGCGGGGGCGCTGCGCGTGATGGAGGCGGAGCTGCGGCTCGGCCGCCGGCTGGTCCAGGTGGGGTTCATGCGGCGGTTCGACGCCGAGTACGAGCGGCTCAAGGAGTTGCTGGACGCGGGCGGGATCGGCCGGCCGCTCTTCCTGCACTGCCGGCACCGCAATGCCTCCTCCCCGTCCTTCTTCACGAGCGACATGCTGATCAGCGACTCGGTGGTGCACGAGGTGGACGCGGCCCGCTGGCTGCTGGGGCAGGAGATCACCGCCGTGACGGTGCTCTCGCCGACGCCCACCTCCGCGGCCCGCGAGGGGCTGCGCGATCCGCGCCTCGTGCTGCTGGAGACCTCCGGCGGGGCCGTCGTGGACGTGGAGATCTTCGTCAACTGCGGTTTCGGCTACCAGGTGCAGTGCGAGGCGGTCGGCGAGTCCGGCAGCGCCCGGATCGGCGACGGCCACGCGATGGTCGTCCAGTCGGCGGGCCGCTGGGGCGGGGAGATCGACCAGGACTTCACGGTGCGGTTCGCGGACGCCTACGACCGCCAGCTGCGGCGCTGGGTGGCGGCGGCCGCCCGGGGCGGGGTCGCGGGGCCCGATGCGTGGGACGGGTACGCGGCCGCGGCCGTCTCGCAGGCGGGGCTGGCCGCGTCGGGCAGCGGCGTACGCACCCTCGTGGAGCTGGCCGAACGGCCGTCCCTGTACCGCTGATTGCACCCGACCCCTGTGCCGCATCTGTCACAGGGGTCGCCCTTGTGTCACACATGTCCGCATTACGCGGGTCTTCCGTCACAGCCGGTCGACAGGCCCTCCCCCGCCCTCACCCTGCGTCGTTCTCCGGGCACAACCTGAGTGATCGTCACTGTCCACGCGCCGGCTCCCCCGACGGCCTCCCGGCCGGCCCCGCGGCGTGGACAAGGAGGTGTCGTGGATGAGCGACCGACAGCTGTGGTCGTACAAGGAGATCGCCGCCCATATCCGGGTCCAGCCGGACACCGTGCGCTCGTACCGCAAGCACGGGCTGCTGCCCGCGCCCGACCACGTCGAGAGCGGGAAGCCCTATTGGTACGCCGACACCATCCGCGCCTGGGTGGCCCGCCGCCCCGGGAACCGGGGCCGCCGCGAAGACTGATCGCGCCACCCCGGACGGGGCCCACCGGGCCCCGTCCGGCCGCCGCCGCAGGTCGCACGTCGCAGGTCGCAGGCCGCAGGAGATGGCCTAGCGCGCCCCCGCCGGGACCCGTTCCGGTTCTCCCGCCTCCCCCGGTTCCGGTGCCTGCGGTGCCGGGCCTCCCTCGCTGAGCCCGATCCTCTCGTGGAGCCTGCGCAGCGGGCCCGGAGCCCACCAGGTGGCCTTGCCCGTCAGCTTCATGACGGCCGGCACCAGGAGGCTGCGCACGACCATGGCGTCCATGAGCACCGCCAGCGCGATCCCGAGCCCCAGCATCTTGGTGTTGGTCACCCGCGACGTGCCGATGGCCACCATCACCACCGCCAGGATCACGGCCGCCGCGGTGATCAGCCCGCCCGTGCGGGCCAGTCCGGTGCGCACCGCCCCCTCGTGGTCCCCGGTCCGGTCGTACTCCTCCTTGATCCGGGATATGAGGAACACCCCGTAGTCCATGGAGAGTCCGAAGGCGATGCAGAACATCAGCACCGGCAGGGTGGTCTCTATGTCGCCGGTGGAGGTGAAGGAGAGCAACCCGGAGAGGTTGCCGTCCTGGAAGACCCACACCACGGCCCCGAACATCGCGGTCAGGCTCAACGCGTTGAGAAGTACCGCCTGGAGCGGTATCAGCAGGCTCCCGGTGAGCAGGAACACCAGCAGCAGCGTGGCCAGCACCACCAGCGCCCCGGCCGCGGGGAGTTCGGCGGCTATCGCCTTCTGGGCGTCGACGAGCACCGCCGCCTGCCCGGTCACCGAGGTACGGAACCCGGCGTCGACCTTGCGCACCTCCGCGACCAGGTCCTGGGCCTGTTCGCCCACCGCTTCGCCTTCGGTGACGACCTCGAAGTAGGCGTAGCGCGACCCGGGCGCCGAGCTCACCGGCCCGTCGACCCTGACCACCCCGGGCAGCGCGTCCACCCGGTCCCGGAACGCGGTGAGCTCGCCGGCCCCCGCCGCCCCCTCGGCCAGTACGGTCAGGCCGCCTCCCGGGGCGCCCGGGAAGCCGTCACGGATCTGTTGCTGGACCACATGCGACTCGGCGGTCCTGGGCAGCTGCCGGTCGTCCACGGTGCCGAACTTCACGCCGAGGAAGGGCAGTCCGAGGAGCAGCAGTCCTGCCGTGGTGGCCACGGCGAACAGCGGCGCCCGGCGCATGACCAGCGAGGCCGTCCTCCCCCAGCCCTGTCCGGACGCTTCGGCGCTCGCCGCGGGGGCGGCCGCCGCACCTGCGGCAGTCCTCCGGCGCTGCCAGAGCCTGCGCAGGTCCAGCGAGTTGACCCGCTCGCCGAGCAGCACCAGGGCCGCCGGCAGCACGATCAGCGCGGCCGCCGCGGCGAGGAGAACCACCGCGACCCCCGCGTAGGCGAAGGAGCGCAGGAAGTACATGGGGAAGAAGAGCATCGCCGAGAGCGCGACGGCGACGGTCAGGGCGGAGAAGAGGACGGTGCGCCCGGCGGTGCGCAGGGTGGCCCCGACGGCCGCCACCGGATCGCGCCCGGCGGCGAGCTCCTCGCGGAACCTGCGCACGATGAACAGGGCGTAGTCGATGGCGAGTCCGAGGCCCAGGGCCGTGGTCAGGTTCTGGGCGAAGACGGAGACGTCGGTGAACTCGGTGAGGCCGCGCAGGACGGCATTGGTGCCGAGGATGGCCACGATGCCCACGCCGAGCGGCAGCAGGGCGGCCACGGCGCTGCCGAAGACGAGGATGAGCAGGACGAGGGTCACCGGCAGGGCGATGACCTCGGCGCGCAGCAGGTCCTCCTGGATGGTGGAGGTCACCTCGCGCTGGACCGCGACGGGCCCGCCGAGGGAGACCCGCACCGGTCCGTGGTCACCCCGGTAGCGCGGGGCGATGCGGTCCAGGACGGCGGTGGCGGTCTTCTCGTCGCCGAGCACCCGGGCGGCTATCAGGGCCTGTCGGCCGTTCTCGGAGCGCAGCGAGGGCAGCTGCGTGCGCCAGTACGAGCCGACCCCGGCCACCCCCTGCTCGGCCGCGAGCTGCGCGGTGAGCCGCTCCGCCTCGGCCGCGACGGCCGGGTCGTCCACCCCCGCGGCGCCCTCACCGGCGTCGACGAGGAGCAGCAGGTTGGGCTGGGAGCCGGGGAACTCGCGCTCCAGGGCCCGGGCGGCATAGGTGGACTGGGCGTCCGGATCCTCCCAGCCTCCGCTGCCCAGCCGGTCGGCGACTCCGCCGCCCGCGAACACGGCGAGCGCGGTGGCCACGAGGGCGAGCAGGAGTGAGAGCCGCGGCCTGGCCGTGACGAACCGGGTCCACCGGCCGCTCTCCCCGGGCGACGGCGGATTCTTGACTTTGGGCATGACTCGGTGTCCCCTTCACCGCGATTGCCAGATCAACCTAGACTGGCAAACACGAGCAGTCACTCGCGTTTTCCCAGAATGCGAGTGACCACTCGCGTTTGTCAATCGCCCACGGGAAGCAATGGGAAGCAAGGGATTGGACATGCCGAGGACCACCGCGGACAAACCCACTGAAATCACTGAAAGCACACCCCGCCGCCGCCAGGCCCGGGGGGAGCGGCGCATCAGCCAGCTCCTCGCCGCCGCCGCGGGCGTGTTCTGCCGTACCGGTTACGCGGCCGCCAGCACCAGCGCCATCGCCCGCGAGGCCGGCGTCTCGCCGGGCACGCTCTACCAGTTCTTCCCGAACAAGGAGGCCATCGCGGTCGAGCTGGGCGGGCAGCTGCTCCAGCGCGCGCACGAGATGCACGGCCAGGCCTTCCTGCCCGAGAACCTGCAACGCCCCCTGCCCCAGCTGCTGGACGCAGTCCTGGACCCGGTCATCGCCTTCAACTGCGAGAACCCGGCCTTCTGGGCGCTGATGCACGGCTCCGGCATCCCCGGCATCGCCCAGGAGCACGAGGAACTGCACGCCGGCCTGATCACCCGCGTCGAGGGGGTGCTGCACAGCTTCACCCCCGAGGCCACGCCGGCCGATCTGGAGCGCACCTCGAACATGATCCTGGGCATCTTCAAGTCGTCCCTGGACCTGATCCTCGCCCACGAGGGCGCCGAGCGCGCCGCGTACATCGCGGAGCTCAAGACCGTCCTGCTGCGTTACCTGGAGCCGATGATCACCACGACTCACCCTCGCTGACCCGGCCGGGGCGGGGGGCCGCGCCCGCCCGCAGCCGCAGCCCCACCAGCGGGAACACCAGCACGGACAGCATCCCCGCCCCCACCAGCGCCGCGGCCTCCCCGGGCGCGACCTTGCCGTCCTGCACGCCCATGGTGGTGATCGCCACCACCAGCGGCAGCGCGGTGGCCCCGAACAGCACCAGCGCCGCCCGGTCCCGCCGCCCGAGGTCCCGCGGGGCCAGCAGCCACATCGGCAGCCCCCGCACCACCAGGAACAGCAGCAGGAACACCGGCAGCAGCACCAGCACCCGCCCGCCCGCGAGCAGCGCCGCCGAGCGAGCCGGCGCCCGCCCGCTGAGCAGCAGCGCCATGGCGATGATCGGGCCGAACTCGCCGATCGACCCCCATCGCCAGCATCACGGACCCGAACCGGCTCTGCAGGTCCCCGGCATCCCTCAGCACCGGCAGGATCGCGCCCAGCGCGGTGCTGGTGAGCGCCGTGCCGACGTAGACGCCCTTGTCGAAGCCGCCCCCGTGGGCGAGCAGGGTCCCGGTCCCCAGTCCCAGTGCCGGCGCGATCAGCCAGGCCCACAGCGACCTCTTGAGCGTGCCTCCGCCGACCCGGTCGAGCTGGATCTCGTAACCGGCCAGGAAGATCAGCATCGCGAGTCCGAGCCGGCTCAGCACGTCGATCACCTCGCCGGTGACGGCCCATCCCAGCACGTCCGGCCCGACCAGGATCCCGAGCAGGATCTCGAAGATCACCAGGGGTACCGGCAGCCACCTCCCCACCGCGTACGCGAGCAGGGGTGCGAGCACGGCGATGGCCATGATCAGAACGAGCGTGACCGAATGCGACATACATGCTATTTACATACGGTTCGCGGGGGTCGGCCACTTCACGACCCTGCCGGACGAAGCAACGGAAGGGGTACTCGCATCCATACCCCCTAGGGGTATAGTCTTGGAGGGTCGGGAGGACGGTGGAGCGATCGACCGCCTTCCGGCGACCGGACACGCCCTTGAAAGAGGAGAACGACATGAGCGCCGACACGGACACCCAGACCACCACCGTCTACCGGGTGACCGGCATGACCTGCGGGCACTGCGAAGGCGCGGTGACCGGCGAGCTCTCCGCCCTGGCGGGCGTCAGCTCCGTCAAGGCCGTCGCCGCGACCGGCGAGGTCACCGTGGTCTCCGCCGCCCCGCTCGCCGAGGCCGACGTGCGCGCCGCCGTGGACGAGGCCGGGTACGAGTTCGCCGGCCAGATCTGAGTTTCCCCCTTCGGCCGTACCCCGCCGGGGCGTGCCGGCCAGCTCATACTGGTTCCGTACGCCCCGGCCCTCCCCCTGGAGCCGGAACATGACCAGCACTGTGCACGACGGACCCATAGCGGCGGTCGAACTCTCGATCGGCGGAATGACCTGCGCCTCCTGCGCGGCCCGCATCGAGAAGAAGCTGAACCGGATGGACGGCGTCAGCGCCACGGTGAACTACGCCACCGAGAAGGCCCACGTCTCCTACACCGGGGACATCCGGGTCGCGGACCTGATCGCGACCGTCGTCAGGACCGGCTACACCGCCGAGGAGCCCCCGCCGCCCGCCCCCGCGGCCGCGGCCGTCGACGAGGAGCGCCCCGAGGCCCCCGACCCCGCCCTGGCCGCGCTGCGCGGGCGACTGTTGGTCTCCGCCGCGCTCGCGCTGCCCGTCGTACTGCTCGCGATGGTCCCGGCCCTCCAGTTCGACAACTGGCAGTGGCTCTCGCTCACCCTCGCGGCCCCCGTCGTCGTCTGGGGCGCCCTCCCCTTCCACAAGGCCGCCTGGACCAACGCCCGGCACGGCGCGGCCACCATGGACACCCTGGTCTCGGTCGGCACCCTGGCCGCCTTCGCCTGGTCGCTGTGGGCCCTGTTCTTCGGCCACGCGGGCATGCCCGGCATGCGGCACGGATTCGCCCTCTTCACCGATCAGGGGGGCGCCATCTCGCGCACGGACGGCTCCTCCGCCATCTACCTGGAAGTGGCCGCCGGCGTCGTCAGCTTCATCCTGCTGGGCCGGTACCTGGAGGCCCGCTCGAAGCGGAAGGCCGGCGCGGCCCTGAAGGCCCTGCTGGAGCTGGGCGCCAAGGACGTGGCCGTACTGCGCGGCGCCGCCGAGGTGCGGATCCCCGTGAGCGCGCTCGCCGTCGGGGACCGCTTCGTGGTCCGGCCCGGCGAGAAGATCGCCACCGACGGCACCGTCGTCGAGGGCAGCTCCGCCGTGGACGCCTCCATGCTGACCGGCGAATCGGTCCCGGTCGAGGTGTCCGTCGGCGACTCCGTCACCGGCGCCACCGTCAACGCCTCCGGCCGCCTCGTCGTCGAGGCCACCCGGATCGGCGCCGACACCCAGCTCGCCCGGATGGCCAGGCTGGTCGAGGACGCGCAGAACGGCAAGGCCGAGGTGCAGCGCCTCGCCGACCGGATCTCCGGGATCTTCGTGCCGATCGTGCTGCTGCTCGCGCTCGGCACCTGGGTGACCTGGCTGCTGATCACCGAGGACCCCACGGCCGCGTTCACCGCCGCCGTCGCCGTCCTGATCATCGCCTGCCCGTGCGCCCTGGGCCTGGCCACCCCGACGGCCCTGATGGTCGGCACCGGGCGGGGTGCCCAGCTCGGGATCCTGATCAAGGGACCCGAGGTGCTGGAGTCCACCCGCCGCGTGGACACCGTCGTCCTGGACAAGACCGGAACCGTCACCACCGGGCGGATGACCCTGTCGGGGACCTACGCCGCCGAGGACGTGGACGAGAAGGAGCTGCTGCGGCTCGCCGGCGCCCTGGAGCACGCCTCCGAGCACCCGATCGCCCGGGCCGTCGCGACCGGGGCGGCCGAGGCGGCCGGGGAGCTGCCCGTACCCGAGTCGTTCGAGAACGTCGCCGGACTCGGAGTCCAGGGCGTGGTCGAGGGGCACGCGGTCCTGGTGGGGCGCGAACGGCTGCTGGCCGACTGGGAGATCCCCCTGCCCGCCGCCCTCGCCGATGCCAAGGCCGCCGCCGAGGCCGAGGGGGCCACGGCCGTACTGGTGGCCTGGGACGGGGCCGCGCGCGGGGTGCTGACCGTGGCCGACGCGGTCAAGGACACCAGCGCCGAGGCCGTGGCCCGGCTGCGGGAGCTCGGCCTCACCCCGGTCCTGCTGACCGGCGACAACCGGGCCGTCGCCGAGACGGTGGCCCGCGAGGTGGGCATCGAAGAGGTGATCGCCGAAGTGCTGCCCCAGGACAAGGTGGACGTCGTACGCCGACTCCAGGCCGAGGGCCGTACGGTCGCCATGGTCGGCGACGGGGTCAACGACGCGGCGGCGCTGGCCCAGGCCGACCTGGGGCTGGCCATGGGAACCGGCACCGACGCGGCGATCGAGGCCGGCGACCTCACCCTCGTACGGGGCGACCTGCGGGTCGCGGCGGACGCGATCCGACTCTCCCGCCGGACGCTGGCCACCATCAAGGGGAACCTGTTCTGGGCCTTCGGCTACAACCTGGCGGCCCTGCCGCTGGCGGCTGCGGGCCTGCTCAACCCCATGATCGCGGGGGCCGCGATGGCCTTCTCCTCAGTCTTCGTGGTCACCAACAGCCTGCGGTTGAGGTCCTTCCGGTAGTGGATCTCCTCCCCATCTCGCACACAGGTCCTTCACGCGAGACGCAGATCACAGTGATTGCAACGTAACCTTCTGCCACCGGCGTGGGTCTAATGGGGCGATGCCAAGAACGTCTGGGGGACGTTCACGGGGGTCTTGGGGGACGCCCGGGCATCGGCCGGCCGGGACCAGCGCCCGCGGGAGGCTTTGAGCGGCCCTCCCGACCTGCAGCAGGTCCCGGCAGCACCGATCGCCCCGGCTCGGGTCCCGTGGGGGGAATCCGTTCCGGGGAAAGGAAAGCGCCCCGACCGTCGACCCGTGGGGGGATCGGCGGCGGGGCGCTTTTCGCAGGTACCTCGGAGAGCCTCGGGTCAGCGGGCCTCGACCGGAACGAAGTCGCGCAGGACCTCACCGGTGTAGATCTGGCGCGGACGCCCGATGCGGGAGCCGGGCTCCTTGATCATCTCGTGCCACTGGGCGATCCAGCCGGGGAGCCGGCCGAGCGCGAAGAGCACGGTGAACATCTCGGTCGGGAAGCCCATGGCCCGGTAGATCAGGCCGGTGTAGAAGTCGACGTTCGGGTAGAGCTTGCGCTCCACGAAGTAGTCGTCGGCCAGCGCGTGCTCTTCGAGCTTGAGCGCGATGTCGAGCAGCTCGTCGCTCTTGCCGAGCGCCGAGAGGACGTCGTGCGCCGCCGCCTTGATGATCTTCGCCCGGGGGTCGAAGTTCTTGTAGACGCGGTGCCCGAAGCCCATGAGCTTCACGCCGTCTTCCTTGTTCTTCACCTTGCGGATGAAGGTGTCGACGTCGCCGCCGTCGGCCTTGATGCCTTCCAGCATCTCCAGGACCGACTGGTTGGCGCCACCGTGCAGCGGACCCCACAGGGCCGAGATGCCGGCGGAGATCGAGGCGAACATGTTCGCCTGCGAGGAGCCCACCAGGCGCACGGTGGAGGTCGAGCAGTTCTGCTCGTGGTCCGCGTGCAGGATCAGCAGCTTGTCGAGCGCCGAGACCACGACCGGGTCCAGGTCGTACTCCTGGGCCGGCACGGAGAAGGTCATGCGCAGGAAGTTCTCGACGTAGCCGAGGTCGTTGCGCGGGTAGACCACCGGGTGGCCGACCGACTTCTTGTACGCGTACGCGGCGATCGTCGGCAGCTTGGCCAGCAGCCGGATCGTCGAGAGGTTGCGCTGCGTCTCGTCGAACGGATTGTGGCTGTCCTGGTAGAACGTGGACAGCGCGCTGACCACGGAGGACAGCATCGCCATCGGGTGCGCGTCCCGCGGGAAGCCGTCGTAGAACCGCTTCACGTCCTCGTGCAGCAGCGTGTGCTGGGTGATCTCGTTGCGGAACGACGCGAGCTGGTCGACGGTCGGCAGCTCGCCGTTGATCAGCAGGTACGCGACCTCGATGAAGGTCGAACGCTCGGCCAGCTGCTCGATCGGGTAGCCGCGGTAACGCAGGATCCCCTGCTCACCGTCGAGGTAGGTAATCGCGGACTTGTAGGCGGCGGTGTTGCCGTAGCCACTGTCCAAGGTGACGAGCCCGGTCTGGGCCCTCAGCTTCGCGATGTCGAATCCCTGGTCACCGACGGTGCTCTCGACCACCGGGTAGGTGTATTCACCGTCCGCGTACCGGAGTACTACAGAGTTGTCGCTCACGTCATCCCTCACCGACGTAGTGCCTCTTCTTCGAGGTGCCCTGACTGCCTCTACCTTCCCCCATTTGGCGCAGGAGAGTGCACTCGGGGTCGGCCTTTGGTCCTATTGACGGCACTGAGTGCCTTCAACCTGCTCATCCTGCCCCCTCCGCACCAGTGGCGGATACCCCAAATGATCGATCATCTAGGTGATGTTTCCCACCGGTATGCGGCCGGACAGCCTGGGCGCGACCGCCGTGAACCTCCTGCCTGCGGAAACCGTACGCACTGCCTGACCGAGGGCTTTGCGGGACCCGACCAGGACGACCAGTTTCTTCGCCCTGGTCACCGCCGTGTAGAGGAGGTTGCGCTGGAGCATCATCCAAGCCCCGGTGGTGACCGGGATCACGACCGCCGGATATTCACTCCCCTGGGACCTGTGGATGGTGACGGCGTACGCGTGGGCCAGCTCGTCGAGCTCCGAGAACTCGTACGACACCTCCTCGTCCTCCTCGGTCCGTACCGTCAGGCGCTGTTCGTCCAGGTCCAGGCCGGTGACCACGCCGACAGTGCCGTTGAACACACCATTGGCGCCCTTCTCGTAGTTGTTCCGGATCTGGGTGACCTTGTCGCCCACGCGGAAGACCCGGCCGCCGAAGCGCTTCTCGGGCAGGTCGGGCCGCGCCGGGGTGATCGCCTGCTGGAGCAGCCCGTTGAGGTTTCCGGCGCCGGCCGGACCCCGGTGCATGGGGGCGAGAACCTGGATGTCCCGGCGCGGGTCGAGGCCGAATCTGGCCGGAATTCGCCGGGCGGCGACATCCACGGTGAGCCGCCCGGCCTCCTCGGTGTCCTCCTCCGGGAAGAGGAAGAAGTCGGGCAGCCCCTGGGTGATGGGCGGCAGGCCGGTGTTGATCCGGTGCGCGTTGGTGACCACCCCCGACTGCTGGGCCTGGCGGAAGATCCGGGTCAGCCGGACGGCCGGTACCGGGCCGCCCTCGGCGAGCAGGTCGCGCAGCACCTCGCCGGCGCCGACCGAGGGGAGCTGGTCCACGTCCCCGACCAGCAGCAGGTGCGCTCCCGGAGCCACGGCCTTGACCAGCTTGTTCGCCAGCAGGAGGTCCAGCATCGAGGCCTCGTCCACCACGACCAGGTCGGCGTCCAGCGGCCGGTCCCGGTCGTACGCCGCATCCCCGCCCGGCTTGAGTTCCAGGAGCCGGTGGACGGTGGAGGCGTCGGCCCCGGTGAGCTCCGAGAGCCGCTTCGCCGCCCGCCCGGTGGGGGCGGCGAGGACCACCTTGGCCTTCTTCGCCCGGGCCAGCTCCACGATCGAGCGGACGGTGAAGGACTTTCCGCAGCCCGGCCCGCCGGTGAGGACGGCGACCCGACGGGTGAGGGCCAGCTTGACCGCGTCCCGCTGCTCGGGGGCCAGCTCGGCTCCGGTGCGGCCGGCGAGCCAGCCCAGGGCCTTGTCCCAGTCCACGTCCCGGAAGCCCGGCATCCGGTCCTCCTCGGCCTGTAGGAGCCGGCGCACCTGCCCCACCAGTGAGAGCTCGGCGCGATGGAAGGGCACCAGGTACACGGCGGTGAGCGGGTCCGGGCCGCCCTGCGGGTCGGGCACGGACTCCCGTACGACGCCCTCGGGGTCGGCGGCAAGCTCCGCCAGGCACTCGATGACCAGACCGGTGTCCACCTGGAGCAGCTTGACCCCGTCAGCGATGAGCCTCTCCTCGGGCAGGAAGCAGTGGCCCTGGTCGGTGGACTGGGACAGGGCGTACTGGAGCCCGGCCTTGACCCGCTCGGGACTGTCGTGCGGGATGCCGACGGCCTGCGCGATCCGGTCGGCGGTGAGGAAGCCGATGCCCCACACGTCGGCGGCGAGCCGGTAGGGCTGGTTCTTGACCACCGAGATGGAGGCGTCGGCGTACTTCTTGTAGATGCGCACCGCGATGGAGGTGGAGACGCCGACACCCTGGAGGAAGACCATGACCTCCTTGATGGCCTTCTGCTCCTCCCAGGCGGCGCCGATCAGCCTGGTCCGCTTGGGGCCGAGGCCCGGCACCTCGATCAGCCGCTTCGGCTCGCCCTCGATCACGTCCAGCGTGTCGGTGCCGAAGTGCTCCACGATCCGGTCGGCGATCTTCGGGCCGATGCCCTTGATCAGGCCGGAGCCGAGGTAGCGCCGGATGCCCTGGATGGTGGCGGGCAGGACGGTGCGGTAGTTCTCGACGGTGAACTGCTTGCCGTACTGCGGGTGGGAGCCCCAACGGCCCTCCATGCGCAGCGATTCGCCGGGCTGGGCGCCGAGCAGGGCGCCGACGACGGTGAGGAGGTCGCCGCTGCCCCGGCCGGTGTCGACCCGCGCGACGGTGTAGCCGCTCTCCTCGTTGGCGTAGGTGATGCGTTCGAGCACCCCCTCGACCACTGCCGGCTGGACCGCCCCGTTGGTTTCCATGAACCAGAAGCTACCGGTTGGCGCCGACAGCCCGGAGGGCCTGTGGAAAACGCCCGTGGAAACCGGAAGGGGGTCCGGCCTCGCGGCCGGACCCCCTCACGGTTACCCCTCCCGTGTCGGACTTCCCGATCCCCCCAGATCCCTCCCCGGAAGTGCCGACGCAACGTACGACCCGCAAGCCCCGCCGGGGGTTGCACACCGCTCTACAACTTTACTTTTCCATTACCAAAGGGGGGTCCGAGCGCGACCCGAGGTGCCGGTGTATCGACACAGAAGTAGCGTTTCGGGCATGAGCGAATCTTCATTCCAGGACGACGTGCTCAATGAGCTCGGCGACGACAAGCTGACCGAGATCGCCGGACTGCTCGGCACCGACGTGGGCGCCGCGCGCGAGACCGTCGCCGAGACCGTCGGCGCCATGACCGGCGGCCTGCAGGAGAAGGCGGACGCCGATGACGACGACGGCGTGGAGGTCCGCCAGGCCTTCGCCGAGGTGGCCCAGCCCCCGCTGGAGGGCGTGGCCACGCTCGGCGGCCTCGGCGGGCTGCTCAGCGGCGGGATGATGGCCGGCGTGCTCGCCAAGGTGAGCAAGCCCGTCGCCAACGCCGTCTCGAAGAAGACGGGCATCCCCGCGGCCACCGTCAGCCGGGTCATCGAACTGCTGATCCCGGTACTGCTGGCCGTCTTCGCCAAGCGCGCGGCAGCCGGCAAGGGCGCGGGCGCCGGCGCAGCCACCGCGGGCGGCGCACCCGCGGCCGCCCCCGGCGCCGCACCGGCCGAAGGCGGCAACCTCGGTGACCTGCTGGGCCAGATCCTGGGCGGCGGCAAGAAGTAGCCACGGCGGCGAGGTCGCCCGGACGGCGCAGCCGCCCCCGCGCTACCCTCGGGCACCATGGACAACCCCGGTGTACGGCTGCGGGATCCGGCGCCCGGCGAGCTGGGCTGGATCGTGCAGCGGCACGGCGCGCTCTACGCCGCCGAGTACGGCTGGAACACCGAGTTCGAGGGCCTGGTCGCCCGGATCGTCGCGGACTTCGCCGAGGACCACGACCCGTACCTTGAACGCGTCTGGATCGCCGAGCTGGCCGGCCGCCCGGTCGGCTCGGTGATGTGCGTGCGCGAGGAGGGCTCCCCCACCACGGCGCGGCTGCGGCTGCTCCTGGTGGAGCCGCAGGGCCGCGGCCACGGCATCGGCACCCTGCTCGTGGACACGGTCGTCGACTTCGCCCGCTCGGTCGGCTACCGCGAACTGGTCCTGTGGACCAACGACGTGCTGCGCGAGGCCGGCGCCCTGTACCGGCGGGCCGGTTTCACCATGGTCGCCGAGCATCGGCACCGCTCGTACGGCGTCGCCCTCACGGGGCAGGACTGGCGGCTGCCACTGCAGGAGGGCTCTGCGCACTGACGCCCGAACCGACCCCCGTACGGTTCGAAGCGCGCGCGGGGGCCAGCGAGGTGAGCGCCACCCCGCCGACGAGCAGGGCGGCCGCCAGCCAGCGCAGCCCCGAGATCCCCTCGCCGAGCACCAGCGCGGCCGAGGACATCCCGAACACCGGGACGAGCAGCGAGAACGGCGCCACGGACGAGGCCGGGTAGCGGCGCAGCAGGTACCCCCAGGCGCCGAAGCCGAACACGGTGGACACCCAGGCCACGTACCCGATCACGGCGACCCCGGACCAGTCGAGCGCGCGCAGCGCCGCGAGGTCCCGCTCGGGCCCCTCCACCAGCAGCGAGAGCCCGAACAGCGGCAGCACAGGGACGGTGCACACCCAGACCATGAAGTTCAGGGCGTCGGGCGGGGAGGCCTTGCGGGTCAGGACGTTGGAGACGCCCCAGCACGCGGCGGCGGCAACGACCAGGGTGAAGCCGAGCACCGGCCCGGAAGCGCCCCCGTCGGCGGCGGCGACGGCGATCCCGGCGAGCGCGACGGCCATGCCGGTCACCCGTACCCGGCCGGGCCGTTCGCGCAGCACGACGGCGGCGAGGACGGCGGTGAAGACGGCCTGGATCTGGAGCACGAGGGAGGAGAGCCCGGCGGGCATCCCCTCGGCCATGCCGGTGAACAGCAGGCCGAACTTGGCGATGCCGAGGGCCGCTCCGACCCCGAGGATCCACTTCCAGGCGACCTTGGGCCGGCCGACGAAGAACACGGCGGGCAGCGCCGCGACGAGGAACCGCAGGGCGGACAGGAGCAGCGGGGGGAAGTGGTCGAGTCCGATCTCGATGACGACGAAGTTGAAGCCCCAGACGGCGGCGACGAGCACGGCGAGTGCGGTGTGTACGGGACGCATGGTTCGAGCATCGACCCCGGGACGATGTAGCACCAGCGCGGATCTCTTCCGGGATGGATGAAGCAATGCTTACGAATGGGCGGGCTCGCCACGCCTAGGATGGGGCACATGCTCGACCTGTCCCGGCTGCGCGCCCTGCACGCCGTCTCCGTCCACGGCTCGGTCGCGGGCGCGGCGGCCGCCCTCGGCTACACCCCCTCCGCGGTCTCGCAGCAGATCGCAAAGCTGGAGCGGGAGACCCGCACCACGCTGCTGGAGCGGCGGGGGCGCGGGGTCGCGCTCACCGAGGAGGCCCGCCATCTGGCCGACACGGCCCAGGAGTTGCTGGCCATCGTCGAGCGCGCCGAAACCACCCTGGAGGAGCGCCGCGGGCAGCCGGGCGGGCTGCTGACGGTGGCCGCCTTCGCCTCGGCGGCGCGCGGGCTGCTGCCGGGGGTGCTGGCCGACCTGGCGCGCCGCCATCCCGCGCTGGACGTGCGCCTGACGGAGGTGGACCCCCACCTCTCCGTGGACCTGGTGGCCCGGGGCGTCACCGATCTGGCCGTGGCGCACGACTGGGACATCGCCCCGCTCCCGGCGCCCGAGGGCGTGGAGCAGGCCGTGATCGGCGACGACCCCTGCGATCTCGTCGTGCCGCGGGGGCACCCCTTCACCTCCCGGGCGGTGGTCCGGCGTTCGGATCTGGGCGGACAGCGCTGGGTGTGCCAGCCGCCGGGCCGCGTCTGCCACGACTGGCTGGTGCGGACCATGCGCACGGCCGGGTTCGAGCCCGAGATCGCGCACGTCGCCGAGGAGAACCACACCATCGTCGCGCTCGTCGCGGCCGGCCTCGGGGTGGCCGTCGTACCGCGGCTGGGCACCGGGGCGCTGCCGCCGGGCGCGGTGGCCGTACCGCTGCGGCCGGGGCCCGTGCGCCGGCTGTACGCCCTGTGGCGCACCGGGGCGGCCCGCCGGCCGGCGATCACCGAGGCCGTACGGACCCTCCAGGAGCACTGGGCCGCGCAGGGACCCCGTCCGGGGGACCTCCCGAGTGTCCGCGGCCGCACGGGGGCGGCCCGGCAGTAGGGTCCGGCCCGTGCCGTACCAAGCCTCCCGCCGGACCCTGCTCGCCGTGGCCGCCATGGCCGCCGTCACGGCCGCCGGGGCCGCCTCCACCGCCGTCGGGCGCGACCCGGAGCCCGGTGACCCGCACCCCGACGACCCGCGCCCCGGGGACCGCCCGCCCCGCGGGGAGCGCCCCGGCGGCCCGCCGGGACACCGGCCCGACGCGGCGCAGCTGCGCGGGCTGGTGGCCCGGATGAGCCTGGCCGAGCAGGTCGGGCAGCTCTTCGTGTCCCGGGCGTACGGACACTCCGCGACCGACCCCGACCCGGCGGACGCCGAGCGGAACATGGCGCTGTTCGGGGTGCGCACCGCCGCCGAGCTGGTCGCCCGCCACCACCTCGGCGGGATCATCTACTTCGCCTGGGCGCACAACACCCGTAACCCCCAGCAGATCGCGGAGCTGTCGGCCGGCCTCCAGCGCGCGGCCGCCCGGTCCGGCGGGGGCGTCCCGCTGCTGCTCTCCACGGACCAGGAGCACGGGATCATCGCCCGCATCGGCAAGCCCGCGACCCTGCTCCCGGGGGCGATGGCACTGGGCGCTCAGCACGGCGCGGCCGGCTCCACCGCCGATGCCCGCCGGGCGGCGCGGATCGCGGGCTCCGAGCTGGCCGCGATGGGCATCCGGCAGGACTACGCACCGGTGGCGGACGTCAACGTCAACCCGGCCAATCCGGTGATCGGGGTACGGTCCTTCGGCTCCGAACCGCGCGCCGTGGCGGCGCTGGTCGCCGCCCAGGTGCGCGGCTACCAGGGCGCGGGGGTGGCCGCGACGGCCAAGCACTTCCCCGGCCACGGGGACACCGAGACCGACAGCCACGTCGGGCTGCCGGTGATGAGGCACAGCCGCGCACAGTGGGAGGAGCTGGACGAGCCCCCGTTCAGGGCGGCGGTCGAGGCGGGTGTCGACGCCGTCATGACGGCGCACATCGTCTTCCCCGCGCTCGATCCGTCCCGGGATCCGGCGACGCTCTCGCGGCCCATCGTGACCGGCATCCTGCGCGAACGCCTCGGCTTTCGCGGGGTGGTGGTCACCGACGCCCTCGACATGGCCGGGGTCCGTCAGAAGTACGGGGACGACCGGGTGCCGGTGCTGGCGCTGAAGGCGGGCTGCGACCAGTTGCTGAACCCGCCGGACCTGGGGCTGGCCGTGCGCAGCGTGCTGGCGGCGGTGGATTCGGGCGAGCTGTCGCGGGCGCGGATCGAGGAGTCGGTGCTGCGGATCCTGGAACTCAAGTCCCGCCGGGGCCTGTTCGGCCGCTCGTACGCCACGGTCACGGCAGCCGACGCGGCCGCGGAGGTGGAGGCCGTCGTCGGGATCCCGGAGCACCTGGCCGCCGCCGACGAGATCGCGGCCGGGACGACGACGCTGCTGGCCAACCCGGTGAAGCTGCTGCCGCTGGATCCGGCGGCCCGGCCCCTGCTGCTGGTGACGGGCACCGACCCCGCCTCCCCCACCGGTACGACCGGACCCCCTACGGAGGTACTGGCCCGGGAGCTGTCCGCGCTGGGCTGCCGGGCGACGGCCGCGCCGCCCGCCCGCGCGGTGGCGGCCGCCGCGGGCCACGCGGCCGTGCTGGTGTGCACGTACAACGTCCCGGAGGGGGAAAGCCCGCAGCGCACGCTGGTCGCGGAGCTGCTGGCCACCGGGGTCCCGGTGGTCCTGGTGGCGATCCGCAATCCGTACGACCCGGCCCGGCTCCCGCGGTGCGCGGCCGAGCTGGCGACGTACTCCTGGACGGATGTGGAGCTGCGCGCGGCGGCCCGGGTGCTCACCGGGGCCGTACGGCCCTCGGGCCGCCTCCCGGTCCCGGTGCCTGGCCGCTACCCGCTGGGCCACGGGCTGACGTACTAGCCGGGGGCCCAGCGGGGGTCGCGGCTACGGCCGCAGCATCGGCTCGCGGTCGACCTGGTCGAGCTGCGCGTCCGGCTTCGCCAGCGGCGCGGCCGGGGCGGCGCCGTCCGCGCCCAGCGCGGTGGCGGCCGGGGCCACCCCGGCCCACTGCAGGATCTTCGCGGTGGCCAGCGTCCGCTCGCCGTCGAGCAGCTTGGCGACGTTGGCCCCGTGGTTGGCGCCCGGCGCGGTCATCACGTAGCTGTCGCGCACGTTGTAGCCGAGGTGGAACGGCTCGGCGCCCCACGGGTCGTTCTGCCCGTAGACGAAGAGCATCTGGTTGGCGTTGTTGCGCACCCAGGTGTCCACGTCCGCCATGGCCGCCGGCTTGAAGGTCATGGGGATGTCGCGGGGCACGAAGTTGCGCGGCGGCTGGTAGCCGTAGCGGCTCAGGCTGCCCAGGTGCGGCTGCTTGATGTCCGGGGAGCCGAGCTGCGTGCCCGCCTGGTAGTAGTACGGGACGTACGTCTCCAGGCCCTGGTCGGCGTAGGCGGAGAAGCCGGAGATCGCGTCGACGGTGTCCCAGATCTCCTGGTCGCTCGCGGTGGCGGCGGCCGGGATGCCGGCGCAGTCGGCGAGCAGGCTGTACTGCCAGAAGGCCCACACGTAGTCGAGCACGACGGCCTCGTAGGCCTTGTCGAGGGTGCCGACGGTGTTGAACGTCCAGCCGTTCTCGGCGGCGGCGGCCGCGTACTTGGCCTCCAGCGGCTCGCGGCGCACGAGCGCCTCGCGCTGCACGGCGTTCAGCTTGTCGCGGCACTCCTTGGTGCCGACCTTGCTGAAGAACCGGTCGTAGGCCGAGTCCTCCTTGTTGACCACGTCGTTCGGCGCGACGTAGGCGACGACGCCGTCCATGTCACGCGGGTAGAAGCGCTCGTAGTAGGTGGCCGTCATGCCGCCCTTGCTGCCGCCCGTGGCCAGCCAGTTCTTGGTGTAGATCTTCTTGAAGGCGGTGAAGACGCGGTGCTGGTCGCTGGCGGCCTGCCAGATGTCCAGGTTCGCCCAGTTGGCCGGGTCTGGCCGGGAGGGCGTGAAGAATCGGTACTCCAGCGACACCTGGTTGCCGTCGACTATGGTCGTCGGCTCGCTGCGGCGCGGGTTGGTGTTGACGTTGTAGCCGGAGGTGAAGAAGACCGTCGGCCGGGAGACGTCCTTGTGCAGCAGGGTCAGGCGCTGCTTGAAGGTGCCCTTCCACGGAGCCCGGTGGTCGACCGGCTGCTCGTAGTTCAGTACGAAGAAGCGGTAGCCGGGGTACGGCTTCTCCTCGATCAGACTCATCCCCGGAATGCCGAGGATCTGGTCCTTGATGTCCGTGGCGGCGGCCGGCCCTGCGGCGGTGGCCGCTTGAGCCGTGAAGCTTGCCGCACCCATGGTGCCGATCAGCACCACGAGCGACAGCAGCCATCCGAGCGTCTTGCGCATTCACCCTCCCCTTGAGTTCACTTCGGTCGCCGTGAACCTAGCCGGGTCAACACGCCGCTGAACAGACCTTGTTGGGTCGCAGCGTCAGCAAAGAATCCAGCCGGAATCAGCCGATCCGGCCGCCACGCCCCCCTTTACATACACACAGCGGTTGATCACATGGACGGTGACAGGTCCGGCATATCGGGTGAACCGCCCCGCATCGCGTACGGGGACCCCGCCGCGTGGCTGAATGCTCACCGCCATCGCGCGGCGCCTGCCGGGCTCGCGGGCCACGGTCACCGCGCACACCTGGGTACGGGTCCTGTAGATGCGGACCTCGCCCGTGGAGAACGGCAGCGCCTTGACGAGCCGCCCCGGACAGCCGCCGGTCGCGGCCTGCGCGGGCGGCGCCGCGAAGAGCCCGGCGACGCTCAGCCACAGGGCCCCCGCGAACACCCAGAGGCCGGCGGCCCACCGGCCGCGCGCCCTCGACCTCAGCAACACCCTGTCCCCCGATCGTTCGTACGTACCGCGTGCGTACGCACATACGACGCTCGGGCCTGCCTGAAGGTTGCAGCGGGCAAGGACTTCTGCTCCGAGTGACCTCGTACGGGTGGATCCGCAACTCCCGGGCGCCGATACGGGAGTTCGCGACCCGCCGGGAGATTACGCTGAGTAACCAGATACCCACGAAAGGGCACTTCCATGACGAACAACCTGCTCGACCGCAAGCTGGACCGCGCCTTCCGGCACCTCGACGTCAACTCCGACCAGGTGATCAACTGGACCGACATGATCGCCCTCGGGGCGCGGCTCCTCGACGCCCTCGACGAGCCCGCCGACTCGCCGAAGGCCGAGCGCGTGATGGCCGGGCTCGCGGACTTCTGGCAGGACCTGTTCACCGAGCTCGACATCGACCGGGACGGCAAGGTCACGCCCGAGGAGTACAAGCTCGGCATGACACGGCTCTACCAGGACGGCGGCGAGGCCTACGACCGCTCGTTCCGGCCTCTGATGCACGCGATCCTCACGGTCGTCGACACCAACGGCGACGGGTACGTCAGCCCCGAGGAGTTCCACAGGGCCCAGCAGGCCTTCGGCACGGAGCTGGAGCCCGCCGAGACCGACGCGCTCTTCGCGCGGATCGACCTGAACCACGACGGGTACCTGTCCGTGGACGAACTCCTCGTCGCCGTCCGCGAGTACTACACGGGCGACGACGAGGACGCCCCGGGCAACCTGCTCTTCGGCGAGCTCTGAGCCCCGGGCGGCGCCGCCCTGGGCGCAGCCCTAGGCGACTGCGCGCTCGTCCTCACCGGCGAAGGTGCGCCACAGCTCGGCGTACCGGCCGCCGCGCGCCAGGAGCTCGGCGTGCGTGCCGTCCTCCACGACCCGGCCCCGGTCCATGACCACGACCCGGTCGGCGCGCGCGGCGGTGGTCAGCCGGTGCGCCACCACCAGGGTGGTGCGCTTGCCCGCGAGCCGGTCGGTGGCCTGGTTGACCTGCGCCTCGGTGGCCAGGTCGAGCGCGGCCGTGGCCTCGTCCAGCAGCAGCACGTCCGGGTCGACGAGCTCGGCGCGGGCGAGCGCGATCAGCTGCCGCTGCCCGGCGGACAGGTTGCGGCCGCGCTCACTGACGGTGTGCAGGTAGCCCCCGTCGAGGGTGGCGATCATGTCGTGCGCCCCGACCGCGCGCGCGGCCGCCTCCACCTCGGCGTCGCCCGCCTCGGGCCGCCCGTAGGCGATGGCGTCGCGGACGGTTCCGGGGAAGAGGTACGACTCCTGCGGGACGACCCCCAGCCGGTGCCGGTACGCCGTCAGGTCGAGCTCGCGCAGGTCGGTGCCGTCGGCGGTGACCCGCCCGGAGGTGGGGTCGTAGAACCGGGCCACCATCTTGACCAGCGTGGACTTGCCGGCGCCGGTCTCGCCGACGAAGGCGACGGTCTGCCCGGCGGGTATCCGCAGGCTGATCCCGGCGAGCGCGTCCCCCTTCTCCCCCCGCTCCTCGGCGGTGCCGTAGGCGAAGCGGACGTCCTCGAAGGCGATCTCGCCGCTCAGGGCCGCGACCTCGCGCGGCTCGGCGGCGCGCGGCGTGGTCGTGGGCTCGCGCAGCAGCCCCTGGATGCGGCCGAGGGAGACGGTGGCCTGCTGGTAGCCGTCGAAGACCTGGGAGAGCTGCTGGACGGGGGCGAAGAACAGGTCGATGTAGAGCAGGTACGCCACCAGCGCGCCGGTGGTGAGGGTGCCGGCCTCGACCCGGCCCGCGCCGACGATCAGCACGGCGGCCGCGGCCCCGGAGGACAGCAGCTGCACGAAGGGGAAGTAGACGGATATCAGCCACTGGCCGCGCACCCGGGCCTCGCGGTACGAGTCGCTGCGCTCGGCGAAGCGGGCGGCGCCCGAACCCTGGCGGCGGAACGCCTGGACGATGCGGAGCCCGGAGACGGACTCCTGGAGGTCGGCGTTGACCAGGCCGACCCGGTCGCGGGCGAGCTCGTAGGCGGCGACCGACTTGCGGCGGAAGACGATGGTGCCGAGCACCAGCACGGGGAGGGTGGCGAAGACGATCAGCGCGAGCTCGACGTCGAGGACGAGCAGGGCGACCAGGATGCCGAAGAAGGTGAAGACGGAGACGACGGCGGTGACGAGCCCGGTCTGCAGGAAGCTGGACAGGGCGTCCACGTCGGTGGTCATCCGGGTCATGATCTTGCCGGTCAGCTCGCGCTCGTAGTAGTCGAGGCCGAGTCGCTGGAGCTGGGCGAAGATCTTGACGCGCAGCGCGTACAGCACGCGCTCGCCGGTACGCCCGGTCATCCGGGTCTCGGCGAACTGCGCGGCCCACTGCGCGACGACGACGGCCAGGGCGAGCCCGGCGGCCACCCAGACGGCGCCGAGGGCGGCCTGCGTGACGCCCTTGTCGATGCCGTGCCGGATCAGGACGGGCAGCAGCAGCCCGGAGCCCGCGTCGACGGCGACCAGGCCGAGGCTGACGGCGAGCGGCGCCCAGAAGCCGCGCAGCAGGCGGCGCAGGCCGTAGCTCTCCTCCGGGGCCGCGGCGCGCGCCTCGTCCACCCCGGGGGTGTCGTCTGCGGGCGGCAGCGCCGCCACCTGCGCGAGCAGTTCGGGGGTCGCGGGCATCCCGGCGACGGCTCCGGCCATGGAGGGCGGTCCGGCGGCGGGCACGCCGGCGGCCGCGGCGGGTGCGGCCGTCGCCTTGCCGTCCTCGCTGCGCCGCCACAGCTCGGGGGTGACCCCGTCCGAGACCCGGCGCTTGGCGTTGACGGGCTCGGAGTCGATCTCGGCCTCGAGCTCGATGTCCCGTTCGAGGTCCCGTTCCAGGTCCCGTTCGAACTCCGCCATAGCGGGCGCGTCGGGGGTCCGCGGGGAGGCGGCCCCGAGGGCGTCGGGGTCGGTCAGCAGACGCCGGTAGAGGGCGGAGCGGCGCTCCAGCTCCTCGTGCGTGCCGATGTCCGCGAGCCGCCCGTGCTCCAGTACGGCGATCCGGTCGGCGAGGGCGAGGGTGGAGCGGCGGTGGGCGATGAGCAGCGTGGTGCGGCCGGCCATGACGGACCGCAGCGCTTCGTGGATCTCGTGCTCCACGCGGGCGTCGACGGCCGAGGTGGCGTCGTCCAGGAGCAGCAGGCGGGGGTCGGTGAGGATGGCGCGGGCGAGCGCGATGCGCTGGCGCTGGCCGCCGGAGAGGGTGAGCCCCTGCTCGCCGACCTTGGTGTCGTACCCGGCGGGCAGGGCCGCGATGAACCCGTCGGCCTGGGCGGCGCGGGCGGCGGCCTCGACCTGTTCGGCGGTGGCGCCGGGGTGCCCGTAGGCGATGTTGGAGCGGATGGTGTCGGAGAACAGGAAGGAGTCCTCCGGCACCAGGCCGATGGCGCCGCGCAGCGACTCGTACGTCAGCTCGCGCACGTCGTGGCCGCCGACGCGGACGGTGCCGCGGTCGGCGTCGTAGAAGCGCGGCAGGAGCAGCGAGACGGTGGACTTGCCGCTGCCGGAGGCGCCGACGACGGCGACGGTCTCGCCCTCGGCGATGGAGAGCGAGAAGCCGTCGAGGACGGGCCGCTCGGGGTCGTAGCCGAATCCGACGCCGTCGAACTCGACGGTGGCGGGCGCGTCGGCGGGAAGCTCGCGGGTGCCCTCGTGGATCACGGGCCCCATGTCGATCAGCTCGAACACGCGCTCCGCGCCGGCGCGGGCCTGCTGTCCGACGGTGAGGACCATGGCGAGCATGCGGACGGGTCCGACGAGCTGGGCGAGGTAGGTGGAGAAGGCGACGAAGGTGCCGAGGGTGACCTGGCCGTTGGTGGCCATCCAGCCGCCGAGGGCCAGCATGGCGACCTGTCCGAGGGCGGGCACGGCCTGCAGGGCGGGGGTGTAGCGCGAGTTGAGCCGGATGCTCCGCATCCGCCCGGCGAACAGCCGGCGCCCGGCGGTGCGCAGCTTGCCCGTCTCCTGCTCCTCCTGGCCGAAGCCCTTGACGACCCGTACGCCGGTCACGGCCCCGTCGACGACCGTGGCGACGGCCGCGGCCTGGCCCTGGGCCCACCAGGTGGCGGGGAAGAGCTTCTTGCGGCTGCGCTTGGCGATGAACCAGAGGGCGGGGGCCATGAGCAGCGCGACGAGGGTCAGCAGCGGCGAGAGCCACAGCATGATGCCGAGGGATATCCCGAAGAGCAGGAAGTTCCCGATGGTCATCGGCAGCATGAACAGCAGGCCCTGGATCAGCTGCAGGTCACTGGTGGCCCGCCCGACGACCTGCCCGGTGGACAGCTCGTCCTGGCGGCGCCCGTCGAGGCGGGCGACGGCGTCGTACATGTCGGTGCGCAGGTCGTGCTGCACGTCCAGGGCGAGGCGGCCGCCGTAGTACCTGCGTATGTAGGTCAGCACGTACACGAGCAGGGCCGCGGCTATGAGCATCCCGGCCCAGGGCGCCATGTCCTTGGTCTTGTCCCCGATGACGTCGTCGATGATCACCTTGGTGACCAGCGGCACGACCGCCATGACGGCCATGCCCGCCAGTGAGGACCCGAGCGCGAGCAGTACGTTGAGCCTGTAGCGCCAGGTGTAGGCGGCCAGCCGCCTGCCCCAGCCCTGTTTGCTTCCGTCGGCTGCCGTCTCTGCCGCCACCACGTGGTGCCTCCCCGTTGGTCGTGTCCTACCGCCACCCCCAACGCCCCGACCGGCGGATTTCATCCCGCCGCAACAATCGAACGCCATCACGCGACCCCGCGCACGCCTGCCTGACCCGTCCGGGCTACGGCGCCCCCGGCGCGTCGAACTCGTATTCCAGGACGTAGGCCGAGGCGTCGAGCACCATCTCGTTGACCTCGACGACCCGCCCGTCGGCGGCGAAGGCGGTACGGGCGACCAGTACGACCGGGGTCCCGGCCGCGAGCCCGAGCCGCGCGGCCTCGTCGGCGGCGGGCATCCGGGAGCGGACCTCCTCCCGGAACCGGGCGGGCGCGTGGCCGAGCTCCGCGAGGCGGGCGTAGATGCCGCCGGGGCCGGTGTCGGGCTCGGTGATGGGAGTGCCGGCCACGAGGGCGGCGTCGAGGTACGAGGTCGCGAGCATGACGGGCTTCCCGTCGAGCAGGAACCTCCGCCGCCGCACGCACGCGGGCGCCCCGTCGGCCAGCCCGAGCACGGCGGCGACGCCGTGCGGAGCGGGCTCCTCGGCGACCCCGAGGAACTCGACCTCCGGGTCTCGCCCCTTGCCCTCTGCGGCCCAGATCGACCCTCCGGCACCCCAGACCTCGACGGCCAGCCGCTGGATTCCGCGGCGTCGAATACCGACCCGGAACTCGCGAACGAAGACCCCGGCACCCTTGCGCGCCTCGGCCAGCCCCTCGGACTGCAGGACGCCGAATGCCTGCCGGGCCGTCATCCGGGCAACGCCGTAGGTGGCCATGAGGTCGCTCTCGCCCGGCAGCCGATCGCCAGGCCCGTACTCGCCGGACGCGATGGCGTCCTTCAGCGCGGCAGCGATGCGCAAGTACTTGGGCTGCCGTCCCGCGACGTCCTTCGGCATACGGTCCTCCCCGATCATCTCCGGACAGCCTAGGGGCGCATCAGGACCGCGGGCGCCTCCCGCCCGCGCAACACACGGCAATCGAACATATCTAGATACCTCTTGACCGAGCCATCGGAGCCCGCTTCACTCGGCTCAGGTATCTAGATAGGTGAGGCACCATGGCAATGCCCTCTGCCGATGAGATCTTCTGGATCGTCCCCCGCGGCCCCCGCGCCCCCGGCCGCGCCCGCGCGCTCCTGCGCGGGCAGCTCGCCGAGTGGAAGACCGACGGGGAGCCCGCGGAAACCGCGGAGCTGCTGCTCTCCGAGCTGGTCACCAACGCCGTACGGCACGCCCGCGCCCCCCACGGCCGGGACATCGGGGTGCGGCTCGCCCGGTACGACGGGCTGCTCCGCGTGGAGGTGGCCGACGCGGGACCCGCCGTCGAGCTCGCCCCCGAGGCCGCCACGGAGTGCGACGAACGGGGGCGCGGGCTCGCGACCGTGGAGGCCCTCGCCGTGCGGTGGGGGCAGTGCCCCCGGCGGCACGGGATCGGGAAGGCCGTCTGGGCCGAGTGCGCCTTGGAGGCGTCTGAATGTATCCCCGGCTCAGCCGGGAGGGATTTGGAGGATATCCCTGGGTCGAATGACTCACCTGGAGTCGAAAGGCGAAGGGGAACGTAGCATGTCAGGAAAGCGGTGACCGGGTCCAGGTATCAGGGACGGTGCATCGCGAGACCCGCGCGATATGGCGAAAGCTGGATTGCCTGAACCCCAATCTCCAGTCGATTCAAAGACGCATCCGCCGGAAAGGTATCTGAAACCGGCGCCGTTCCCTGTGCTGGCTATTTCGGCCTGCTGGCACAACTCCAGGGGGCGGGGCGATCCCCAGTGAGGGGATTGAAGGAGATGAGTGGGGCGCCTAAGTCGCGCTAGAACGTACATTCAGATGAACCAAGGGATCACCTAAAGGGCGCGAGCCCCATGGTGACGGAGTGTCCGTAGTAGTCGCAGGAGTAACGACCTGCCGAGGAGTCCGGGAGAGCCGGAATCAGGGCGAAGGGACACAGGTGACATGGGATTGACGAGACCGGGAGGTATGCGAAATGCAGAACGCCGAAGTGGTTCTTGAGATCCTCCGTGAACGCGGCAGGCGGAATCTGCCATGCAATGAACTGTATCGACAGATGTTCAACCCGCAGTTGTATCTACTGGCCTACGGGCGCATCTACTCCAACAAAGGGGCGATGACGCCCGGAGGCTCAGGGGAAACCGCAGACGGCATGTCACTGGCCAAAATCGGCAGCATCATCGATGCGTTACGTCACGAGCGTTTCCGATTCCAGCCGGTGAAGCGGACCTACATCCCGAAGAAGAACGGGAAGATGAGGCCGCTGGGCCTGCCGTCCTGGACGGACAAGCTGGTCGGCGAGGTCATGCGTCTCCTCTTGGAGGCGTACTACGAGCCCCGGTTCTCCGACCGCTCCCACGGTTTCCGTCCCGGACGGGGATGCCACACAGCATTACGCGACGTGGCCAAAACCTGGACCGGGACAGCCTGGTTCATCGAGGGAGATATCGCCCAGTGTTTCGACTCGCTTGACCATCAGGTGATGCTCGATACCCTGGGCGAGAAAATCCACGACAACCGGTTCCTGCGGCTCGTGCGCAACATGCTCAAAGCCGGATACCTGGAAGACTGGACATGGAACGCCACACTCAGCGGCGCCCCACAGGGCGGGGTCCTCTCGCCCATCTTGTCCAACATCTATCTGCACCGGCTGGACATCTTCATCGAAACAGTCCTCATGCCGGAATACACCCGAGGGAAACTCAGGGCGAGGAACCCTGAATACCGCCGGGTCGAAGCGGCTATCCAGCGGGCCCGTACACGCGGCAACCACACCGCAGTACGCGCGCTGCGAAAACGGCTCCACAGTCTCCCGAGCCAGGACATGTCCGACCCGGGATACCGCCGTCTCCGCTACGTGAGATACGCCGACGACACCCTCATCGGGTTCACCGGACCCAAAGCCGAAGCCGAAGAAATCAAACAGCACCTGGCCCGGTTCCTGCGAGAAGACCTCAAGCTGGAACTGTCCCAGGAAAAGACGCTGATCACCCACGCCAGAACAGGCGCGGCACGATTCCTCGGCTACGAGATCACCATCCGCAGGGACGACCGCAGATCAGAACGGCGAAACGGACCCCGGCGCAAGCGCCGATCGGTCAACGGAACCGTTGCCCTGCACGTCCCAAAGGACGTGATCAAGGCGAAATGCGCCCCATACCTGGAACGCGGGAGACCCTCGCGACAGACCGCGATGCTCAACTACGACGACTACACCATCGTCAGCATCTACGGCGCCAAGTACCGCGGAATCGTTCAGTACTACCTGCTGGCCGGCGACGTCTTTCGACTGAACCGGTTGCACTGGGTCATGCAGTCCTCGCTGCTGTGCTCCCTGGCGAACAAGCACCGCTCGACCATGTCGAAGATGGCTCGCAAGTACAAGGTCACCATCGACACCCCGGCCGGGCGCCGCAAGTGTCTCCAGGCCAGCATCACCCGCGCCCCGAGCAGGAAACCGCTGGTCGCGCAGTTCGGTGGCATTCCACTCAAACGGCAGAAGTTCGCGGTCCTCACGGACCACGATC
>NZ_JBFBBA010000013.1:0-186493 GCF_040682455.1 Streptomyces sp. NPDC051183 | reverse complement strand
CGCCAATGCTCCGCAGTGGCTCCCTCCTCCGCCTTGCAATCCACGGCACCAGACGACCCGGGCTACCCGACCCTGATCCGCCAGACACCCCCTAGGCCGTCCCTTTCGGATCTCAGACCGGGACCTGCCCGAAGGCCGCGACAGCCCGGACCTTCCCGGGCCGGCCGCGCATGCCCGGGACCCGGGACAGCACACCCACCCCACCAAGGAGTTACGGATGCCCGATCCCGGGCTCTCCCCTCTGCAGTCGAGCCTGCCTGGCGCCGCGGCCCGCTTCGGAGCGCACGTCCTCGCCACCGCCGCGGCCCACGGGCAGGCCCCGGCCCAGGAGGCCGGCGGCGAAGCCGTCGCCGCCACCCGGCCCGCCCTGCCCACCCGCCCCGTCCTGCCCTTCGGCACCGCCCCCACCGCGACCCTGCCCGTGGAGAGGCGGGGCGCCGCCGCCGCGAGGGAGGCGAGCCCCGCCCTGGAGCGGATCCTGCGCGGCCCGAGCGGCCTGGGCACCACGGACCTGCACTGGGCCCGTACCGACGGGCTCCCGGCACCGGAGGCGCCCCGGCCGCCGGCGGACGCCCTGCACATCCCGGGCCTTTACTACCACCCGGTACCGGAGCCGGACCCGGTGCGGGTGGAGGAGCTCAGCCAAAGGATCAAGGCCTGGGCCCTGGACGAGGTCGAACTGTACCCCGAGGACTGGGAAGGACAGTTCGACGGCTTCTCCACCGGGCGCTACATGGTCGCCTGCCACCCGGACGCGCCGACGGTCGAGCACCTGATGGTCGCCGCACGGCTGATGGTCGCCGAGAACGCGGTCGACGACATGTACTGCGAGGACCACGGGGGCTCGCCCGTCGGTCTCGGCGGACGGCTGTTGCTGGCGCACAGCGCCCTCGACCCCCTCCACACGACGGAGGAGTACCAGCCGCAGTGGGCCGCATCGCTCCACGCGGACGCTCCGCGGCGCGCCTACCGGTCCGCCATGGAGTACTTCGTCCAGCAGTCCACCCCCTCGCAGGCCGACCGGTTCCGGCACGACATGGCCCGGCTGCACATGGGCTACCTCGCCGAGGCCGCCTGGGCCCAGACCGACCACATGCCCGATGTGTGGGAGTACCTGGTGATGCGGCAGTTCAACAACTTCCGGCCCTGCCCGACCATCACGGACACCGTCGGCGGTTACGAACTGCCCGTCGACGTGCACGCCCAGCCGGCCATGCAGCGGGTCATCGCCCTCGCCGGGAACGTCAGCACCATCGTCAACGACCTGTACTCGTACACCAAGGAACTCGCCAGTCCCGGACGGCACTTGAACCTGCCCGTGGTGATCGCCGAACGAGAGGGCGTCTCCGACCAGGAGGGCTATCTCAAGGCGGTCGAGGTCCACAACGAGCTCATGCGCGACTTCGAAGCCGCGTCCGCCGTCATGGCCGCCGCCTGCCCCGCACCCATGGTGCTGCGCTTCCTGCGGGGAGTGGCCGTGTGGGTCGACGGCAACCACTACTGGCACCAGACCAACACCTATCGCTACAGCCTGCCCGATTTCTGGTAGAGATTGGACCTATCGATGACCAGCATTGACCTCACCACCACCGCCCCCTCCGTTCTCATCCCCTCCCCGGCGACGCCGTACCAGGGGGACATCGCCCGGTACTGGAACGCCGAGGCCCGGCCCGTGAACCTGCGCCTCGGCGATGTGGACGGCCTTTACCACCACCACTACGGCATCGGCGACATCGACCACGCCGCGCTCGGTGACACCGAGGACAGCGCGTACGAGAAGAAGCTGATCGCCGAACTCCACCGCCTGGAGTCGGCGCAGGCCGATGTCCTCCTGGACCACCTCGGCCCCGTCGCGCAGGGCGACACCCTCGTGGACGCCGGCTGCGGCCGCGGCGGCTCGATGGTCATGGCCCACCAGCGCTTCGGATGCAAGGTCGAGGGCATCACCCTGTCGGCCAAGCAGGCCGACTTCGGCAACCAGCGCGCCCGCGAGCTCGGCATCGAGGACCACGTCCAATCCCACGTCGGCAACATGCTCAGCACGCCCTTCGAAACCGGGCGGGCCGCGGCCTCGTGGAACAACGAGTCGAGCATGTACGTCGATCTGGAAGACCTCTTCGCGGAGCACTCCCGCATCCTCCGGGTCGGCGGCCGCTACGTGACCATCACCGGCTGCTGGAACCCGCGTTACGGCCAGCCCTCGAAGTGGGTCTCCCAGATCAACGCGCACTTCGAGTGCAACATCCACTCGCGCCGTGAGTACCTGCGCGCGATGGCCGACAACCGCCTCGTGCCGCAGGCCGTCATCGACCTGACCCCCGCCACCCTGCCCTACTGGGAGCTGCGGGCCACGTCCTCGCTGGTCACCGGCATCGAAGAGGCGTTCATCGAGTCCTACAAGGACGGCTCCTTCCAGTACGTCCTCATCGCGGCCGACCGCGTCTGACCGCAGACCGCGAGCGCCGGGACCGTCAGCCGACGGACCCGGCCCTCGCGGCGTCTAGAAGGCGCCGAAGCCGGCGGCCCGGCCGTCCTCCTCGATGGACTCCACGCCCGGCATCGCGTGCAGGGCCGCGACCTGGCCCGGGGTCAGGCGGGCGGCGAAGCCGTGCAGGGTGTTGTCGTAGACGTGCACCGGGGTGACGCCGACCAGCTGCGCCACCGCGGCCGGGTCGAGGTCCTGCCGTACGGTCACGATGTACGGGGTGGTGTCGGCCGCGGCGGTGGCCGCGCGGGGCACGGGTTCGCGTACGGCGGCGGTGGCCGCGGCCACGGGCAGGGCGGTGACGGCGGCCAGTACGGCGACGGCCACGGGCAGGGCTCGGCTCAGACGGTTGCGCATGGGGCGAGGCCATCACGCCCGGCGGAGCCGGTCAAAGACCTGCGGGGGTGTGGCGGGGTCACGGGGAGCGCACGGGCCGTGCGCCCTCTGATCCGGGGGTGGCCCGTACGGGTGATCTTGAGGGTGTGGCAACCGGCCGTGCGGGCCGGGGCGGGGCCCTGACGGCGCAGGGGGATAACCCTTTCCGCAGCTCGGTGGAGGGGGGGTGTCGGAGCGGGCCCCGGCCGATGGGCCGGGCGGGGGCGGCGGTTCAAGCGGCTCCGGGGTGGCACCGATGGAGATGAGGGCCGCACCCGCAGGGGCGCCATCCGCCGCGGGGGCGGCTCACCCATGCCGACCTGCCCACCCCCTCAGGGAGCTCTTTTCATGCGCCTGCTCGCACGTCTGGCCACCGCCGCCCTCCTCACCGTGACCCCGGTGGCGGCCGGTTCGGCCTCCGCCGCAGCCCCGGAGCCGACTCCGGCGCCGCTGTACACCTCCGCGAACGCGGTCCCCGGCAAGTACATCGTGACCCTGGAGAAGGGGGTGGACGCGGCGAAGGCCGCGCAGAAGCTGGGCTTGTCCCCGTCGTTCGTCTACGGCTCGGCCCTGAACGGCTTCGCGGCCCCGATGACCCCGCTCCAGCTGACCATCGTCCGCAACAGCCTCGGGGTGAAGTCGGTGGAGGAGGACGCGAAGGTGCAGTCCGCGCCGGTGCCCTCCTCCCCGGGAATGCGGGCGCCGGCTTCGGCGTGGGGTCTGGACCGGATCGACCAGAAGGAGCTGCCGCTCGACAACGACTTCACCACCGAGGGCAACGGCGCCGGGGTGACGGCGTACATCCTCGACACCGGCATCGACTACAAGCACGAAGAGTTCGGCGGTCCCGACAACACGCGTGCCACCTTCGGCTTCGACGCCATCAACGACGGCCGCAACGGCCAGGACTGCCAGGGCCACGGCACGCACGTCGCGGGCACGGTGGGCGGCAAGACGTACGGGGTGGCCCGCAAGGTCAACCTCGTCAGCGTCCGCGTGCTCGGCTGTGACGGCAGGGGCGCGTTCTCCGGGATCATCGCCGGCCTGGACTGGGTGGCGAAGAACGCCAAGCAGCCGGCCGTCCTGAACGGCTCCCTGGGCGGGGACAGGTCGGATGCGTTGAACAACGCGGCGACCGCGCTGTCCGACGCCGGGGTGCTGCCGGTCATCGCGGCGGGCAACTCCTCCAAGGACGCCTGCACCGTCTCCCCGGCCTCCGCCGCGCGGGTGCTGACCGTAGCGGCGACCAATAAGTGGGACGAGGAGACCGACTTCTCCAACTTCGGAACCTGCGTGTCCCTCTACGCGCCGGGCCAGGACATCCTCTCCGCCAAGCTCGGCGGCGGCTCCGTCTCCCTGAACGGCACCTCCATGGCCGCCCCGCACGTGGCCGGAGTCGCCGCCCTCTACAAGCAGGCGCACCCCACGGCAACCCCGGGGGAAATCAACGAGTTCCTGATCGACGAGTCCACCAAGGACGTCCTGACCAGCGTCAGCAAGGGCACCCCGAACCGACTCCTGTTCACCGGCGGCCTCTGACCGTCGGAGCGCCGCGACGAAAGTACGCCCGGGCCCGCGCGTGGAACACCGCGCGAGCCTTCGGGCTGCCGGGAGACCCGGGTCAACTCCGGCCGTCCCCCAGGGCGGTACGCAGCAGGGCGCGGTGGTCGTTGGCCAGGAGCGCGAGCTGGGTGCGGTTGTCGAGACCGAACTTGTGCAGGGCGCGCGAGACGTACGTCTTCACCGTGCCCTCGGCCACGCCGACGAGCTCGGCGATCTCCCGGTTGCCCAGCCCGTCGGCCAGGGCCAGTACGGTCCGCACCTCCTGCGCCGACAGGTCTGCGATCCCGGCGGTGAACACCGCGTCCCCGGTGTGCCCGCCGCCGGCGAACCGGTCCATCACCGAGGCCAGCAGGTCGGGGGAGAGGACCGCGCGGTGCTGCGCGGCTTCCCGTACCGCCCGGACCATGTCCGCGCCCGAAGCCGTCTTCAACAGGTATCCGTCCGCGCCCGCCCGCCAGACGCGGGCCACGGCCTCCTCGTCCGTGCGCGTGGTCAGCACGACGATCCCGAGCGCGGGGTGCAGCGCGCGCAGCCGCCGCGCGGTCTGCGCACCGTCCAGGTCTCCCGGCATGACGAAGTCCAGCAGCACCACGTCGGGCTCCAGCCTCCCGGCGGCCTCCACGGCTTCGGCGCCCGAGGCCGCCTCGCCGACGACCTCGATGTCCCCGGCTGCGCCCAGGACCAGGCGGAGACCCGCCCGGATGATGTCCTCGTCGTCCGTGAGCAGTACCCGGATCATTCCGCCACGTCCCTTCCGGTCCTCGGCGCCGAGGCCCGCACGGCGAACGCGCCGTCGGCGAGCGGGCCCACCTCCACCGTGCCGCCGAGGTGCGCCACGCGCTCGCGCATCGCGGCGAGTCCCAGGCCGGTCCCCGCCGCCGGTAGCAGGGCCGCGGTGCCGGGTGGCGGGGCGTTCACGATCCTGACGGCCCATCCCGCCGCCGTCACCTCCAGGTCCACCTCCACCGGCGCCCCCGGCGCGTGCCGCAGCGCGTTGGTCAGCGCCTCGGTGACCACGTGCCGTACGACGGCCCGGTCGCGGCCCGGCAGGGACCGGAAGGCCGCACCGAATCCGTCCGGGACGGCCAGCGGGGTCCCGGTGGCCCGTACGCTCGCGAACATCCCCGTCATCGCCTCCCACCCCTCCCCGACCGTCATCTCGTCCACCCCGGGCCCGGCCCCGGGCAGCGCCGCGGGCGCGCCCTCCTCCCGCAGCCGCAGCAGGGTGGTCATCGTGCGCAGGTGCCCGGCGGCCGCCGCGCACTGCCGGTGCACGGCCTCCAGCGCCTCCGCGGTCGGCGCCCCCGGGGACACCCCTGCCCCGGGGGACACCCCCGCCCGCAAGGACTCCACCAGCAGGTTCACCACCGCGAGGTCGTGCCCCAGCAGGTCGTGGAACTCCCGTACCAGCCGGGTCCGCTCCGCGTTGACCGCCGCGACGGCGGCCCGCTCCGCGTCCTCCCGGGCCCGCCGGTGCGCGGCGTCCCGCTCCCGCAGCGCCGCACCGGTCATGACCGTCATCACGGCCGCGAGCACCGTGATCGCCACGGTCGAGGGCGAGCCGTCGTCGAGGGCCGGCGGGCCGGATCCCGTCGCGCTGAGCCCCACCAGCTCGGCGGCCGCCACCCCCGCGAACACCCCCGCGCGCCGCGCCGGCAGACCGCCGAGATCGAAACCCGCTGCGTGACCATGCTCGCCGACCTCTGGCACAACCCCGACCCGGCCCGCACCATCGGCTGCTCCACCACCGGATCCAGCGAGGCCTGCATGCTCGGCGGCCTCGCCCTCAAGTGGCGCTGGCGGGCGGCGCGCGAGGCCGCCGGCCTGCCCGCGGAACGCCCGAACCTGGTCTGCGGCCCCGTCCAGATCTGCTGGAAGAAGTTCGCCCGCTACTTCGACGTCGAACTGCGCGAGGTACCCCTGCTGCCCGGCGCCACCGGCCTGCGCCCGGAGCAACTCCGCGCCCATGTGGACGAGAACACCATCGGGGTCGTCGCCATCCTCGGCGTCACCTTCACCTGCGACTACGAGCCGGTCCAGGCGCTCGCCGCCGAACTCGACGCCATCGAGGCCGACACCGGCTGGAACATCCCCGTGCACGTGGACGCGGCCAGCGGCGGCTTCGTCGCCCCCTTCGCCCAGCCCGAACTGGCCTGGGACTTCCGCACCGAGCGCGTCGTGTCCATCAACAGCTCCGGGCACAAGTACGGCCTGGCACCCCTCGGGGTCGGCTGGATCGTCTGGCGCAGCCCCGAGCACCTGCCGGCCGAGCTCGTCTTCCGCGTCGACTACCTCGGCGGCGACATGCCCACCTTCGCCCTCAACTTCTCCCGCCCCGGCGGCGAGATCATCGCCCAGTACTACCTGTTCCTGCGCCTGGGCCGCGAGGGCTACCGCCGCATCCAGCAGAGCTGCCTGGACACCGCCGCCTACCTGGCCGACGAGATCGCCGCACTCGGCCCGTTCACCCTGCTGTACGACGGCCGAGGCGCGCTGCCGGGAACCACGTTTTCGTCGGCCTGTTCTGCATCGGCGCCTACTGGACCGCGACCCTCGTCGCCATGAGCGGCACCGGCTTCCTCATCAAGATCGCCAAGCGCGGCTTCGTCCTCGGCACCGCCCTGCCCGGACTCGCCCTCCTCGGCCTGTTCGCCTACTGGGTGGTCTCCGGCCACCCCATCGGCTGGGAGCACACCACCGCGGTCGCCGTCACCACCGGCGCCGCCGGACACGTACACGCCCGGCTGCTGCCCGCGCTCACCGGCCTGTCCACCCTGGCCTTCCTCGCCGGCATCCTGCTGCTGTTCGCCGGGCCCGAGTCGCAGGCCGTGCACGTATCGGACATGAAGGACCCCAAGAAGGGCTTCCCCCGCGCCATGTGGTTCGCCGCGGCCCTCACCTTCGGCATCTTCACCGCGGGCTCCCTGGCCGTCGCCGGCATCGTCCCGTACGACCGGATCAGCCTCACCACCGGCGTGTTCGACGCCTATCAGCGGGTCCTCGGCGGCGCCCTCCACGCGGGCTGGCTCGTCCCCCTCATCGCCGTCATGGTCTGCTACGGAGCCCTCAGCGGCGCCCTCGCCTGGATCGGCGGCCCCAGCAAGGCCCTGCTGGCCACCGTGAAGGACGGCCACCTGCCGCCCGTGCTCGCCCGGACCAACCACAAGGGAGCCCAGCGCAACATCCTGCTGGCCCAGGGCGCCGTCGTCACCCTGATCTCCTCGATCTACCTCCTCACCCCGAACGTCTCGGCCGCCTTCTTCCTCATCTCCTCCATGACCGTCTCCCTGTACATCGTCATGTACCTGCTGTTCTACGCCGCCGCGATCCGGCTGCGCCACACCCGCCCCGAGCTGCCGCGCAGTTTCAAGGTCCCCGGTGGCAGGCCCGGCATGTGGCTGGTGGCCGGCACCGGCTTCACGGCGGCCGCCTTCGCCCTGGTCCTCTCCTTCGTCCCGCCCGCCCAACTCCCCATCGGCAACCCCGCCATGTACGTCGGCCTGGTCGCCGGCGGCCTGGCCCTCTTCACCGCGGCCCCGCTCCTCATCAGCAGGCACCACCGGGCACGCACCTGATCCGCCGCAACGGCGCGGTCACTGGACCGTGAGGCGGGCGCCGAGCCATTCCAGGGACGGCGGGATCTCCCGCTTCCAGGTGTTGAAGTTGTGCCCGCCGCGGTCGAGGGTGATGGACGAGACGCGCGCGGGGTCCTTCACCTTCTCGATGAACTTCCGTGTCGGGCCGAGGTTGCTCTCGCCCTGCAGGGAGGTGGTCACCAGGAAGGAGGTCTTGCCCTGGGGCAGGTTGTCGAGGCTCCAGAGCAGGTCGGATCGTTTCTCCTCGTCCTTGTTGCCGTGGAAGAGATCGCCCGAGTCCCCGTCGATCTCCGGCTTGTAGTCCGCCGACAGGCCCACACCGGCCGCGTAGTGCTCGGGATGCTGCAAGGCGACCTTGAGCGCGCAGTAGCCGCCCGTGGAATCGCCCACGATGCCCCAGGCGGCCGCCGAGGAGGGGACCCGGTAGGCGCCGGATATCGCCTCCGGGAGATCGGAGGCGAAGAAGGTCTCGCTGGCCGGGCCGCCCGGGACGTCGATGCACTGGGTGTTGCGCGGACCGACGGTGGGCCGCATCAGGATCAGGATCATCGGCTGCATCTTCTTCTGCTTGGCCAGTGACCAGGCCGTCTTGGGGTACGGCAGGGGCTTGAGCAGGTTCTCCGCGGCCCCCGGGAAGCCGGTGAGGACGACGGCGGCGGGGAAGGTGCGCTGCTCGTTGCCCTTCTGGAAGTACTCCGGCGGCAGGTAGACGTAGGCGGGAGTGGCCACCTTGGACTGCTTGCCCTGCACCATGACCTTCTGGATCTCGCCGCCGATCTGCGGTGTCACACCGCCGGGGACGTCCGGCTGCCGGCGGCCGATGACCTTCACCAGTGATTCCCCGCCCGAGCCCCGGTCGATGAGTTCGTGCGGGCTCGCCGTGCCGAGCAGGTCGTCCCAGGTGCCGTAGACCAGCATGCTCCGGTTCACCCCGAGCCCGATCGAGGAGAACACCAGCGCCTGCACGGCGAGAACCAGCGCGACCCGGCCCAGCACCGGTCTCCACCCGCGCCGCGCCAGCCGCGGCCACAGCCACACGGCGGCCGCGAAGAGCAGGGCCGTGCAGACCAGGGTGAACACAAGGAGCGTGGCACTCGTCAGACTCATGGATCGGGAAGGCTCTCTGTCGTCTCTCGGCCCGGCCGTCGGGCCCGGAGGCACCGCGCCGGGTGCGTATCCGGGTAGAGAGATCTTGAGCAGGATCCGTTCCACCACGGGCGGCCGCGTTTGCCCAGGTCCGGTCATTACCGGGTTCCGACCGGCGGGGGTCTAGAGTGCGTGGACCGCCCAGGAACGGAGCCGCTTGCCGCTGAAACCCGCCGTCCGCGAGGACCGGCAGTACCGGCCCCTCGGTGTCGTCGCCGTGGGCGCCGCGGTGCTCTTCGCCGTGGTCGCCCTGTGGGTGGTCCGCGCGCCGGGACGGCTGCTGCCCGGTGACGCGGGGCTCCACCACTGGTCCGTCGGGCACCGGCCGGACGTCGCCGCGGCCCTGGCGCGCGCGATCACCGACACCGCCACCGGAGTCGTCCCCTACGCCCTGGTCGTCCTGGCGGGCCTGTTCGCGGGCCGCACCCGCCTCCGGCGCGTCACCGCGGCCGTCGGCCTCGCCCTCTGCCTCGCCGTGGGCCAGGCCCTGCGATTCGGGGCCATGAAGCTGATCGCCCGGCCGCGCCCGGATGCCGTCTACTGGGCGGCCGACGCCTCGCGCTGGTCCTTCCCCTCCGGCCACGCGACCACCGCCGCGATGACGGCCGGGCTGCTGATCGCCGCGCTGTACCTGCGCGGCTCCCCGGTGCCCCGGTCCTCGGTGGTGCTGATCGCCGCCTGGGCCGCGACCGTGGGCCTGACCCGGATCTACCTCGGGGTGCACTGGTTCACCGACGTGGTCGGCGGCTGGCTCTTCGCCACCGCCTGGCTGGCCCTGGCCGCCTGCGCGTTCCTGCGCCTCACGGGGCGCCGCCCGGCCGCGCGCTGACGCGGCCCGCGGGGTGCCGCGTACGTCACCGGGAGGTTACGAATGGCGCCCGCGCCCCGATGGCCCGACAACTCGTCATGTGCGCGGGGCGATTAGCGGCCCTGATGTCGATTGTGGTGCGCGTCACGCGGTAAGAGAGTGGCCGCCTTCCCATCAGGTGCGGGCGCGAGCGTGAGAGGACTTCGATGTCCAACAGATCCAGCGGCTCCATCAGTTCCGTCGACAGCGGCGACTCCATCGGCTCCGGTGGCTCCGGCGGCCCAGCGGTGAAGTGCACCGGCTCAAGGCGAACTCGGTAGGTCTCGTCGGGGTGGTGTTCATGGCCGTCGCCACCGCCGCGCCGATCACCGCGATGACCGGCAACCTGCCCATCGCGGTCGGCTTCGGCAACGGGGTGGGCGCCCCGGCCGGTTACCTCTTCGCGACCGTCGTACTAACCGTCTTCGCCATCGGCTACCGGGACTAGTCGCAGTGCATCGGGCTTTGGCCCGGTGGTGAAGCGATTCTCAGGACTGCTCTGACCCGCGCGTCACGGCGGACGATTCTGCTGCTCGATGTACTGATGGACCATCGACAACGGGGCCCCGCCGGCTGACCCGGCAAAGTACGAGCCGGACCAGAGTCGTTGTGCCCGCCAGTAGTGGCGGACGAGGTCGGGGAACTCCTGGCGGAGTCGGCGGGAGCTGACGCCCTTCAAGCTGTTGACCAGCTTGGAGCCCTGGCGCGGCAGCGCCGGCCCCTGGCCGGGCGTCTCGGCCGGTGACTGCTTCACCGACTCCGAGGTCCAGCAGACCTGGGACACCACCAAGGTCCAGCCGGGCAACGGGGGCATCCTGCTCCAGTACGGGGGCGGCAGCCTGGCCGGGGCGCTCACCCCCGCGACCCCCTTCGCCACCGAGGCCGACCCGTACGTACGCTCGCTCGCGGCCCGGATGCTGACGGGCATCGACGCCTTCTTCCCGGGCACCAAGGCGGCCTGGAACGGGCGCGCGCAGCTGTCGGCCTGGCACCGCAACCCGTACTCCTACGGCGCGTACTCGTACTGGCCCGTGGGGTACCTCCACCGGTACGCCAAGTACGAGGGCACGGCGCAGGGGAACGTCCACATCGGCGGCGAGCACTGCAGCTACGACTTCCAGGGATTCATGGAGGGCGGGGCCACCGAGGGGGAGCGGGCTGCGCGGGAGGTGATCGCCGCGCTCGTGTAGCAGCCGGGCCCGGCGCCTGCCCGCCGAAATATCTTGACGTCAAGATTTATCTGGGGCAGGCTTCCGCAAAGTATCTCGACATCGAGATACCTTGCGATGGGATGCGGAGGCCTGGGATGCGGTGGGGGACGGGGACCCGGAAGGTGCGGCGGCGGAAGGGCGGCGAGCGCGGCGAGGCCGGTCTGCTGGCGCAACTGCGCCGGCCGCCCGGCGGCCGCGACGCGCGGACCATGCTGCTCGCCCAACTCGTCGACCGCACGGGCACGGGAGTGTGGGCCGCCTCCTGCGTCCTCTACTTCACCTTCGTGGTCGGACTCGACGCCGGGCAGCTCGGCCTGCTGCTCGGCGCGGCCGGAATCGCGGGCATCGCCGGATCCCCGCTGGCGGGCCATCTCGCCGACCGCTTCCCGGTGCGCTCGCTGCTGATCGGCTGCCACCTGCTGCGCCTCGGGGCGATCTGCGCGCTACTGGTGGTCACCAGCTTCAACGTGCTGCTGCCCGTGGTCGCCGTCACCTACCTCGGCGACCGGGCCGCGAAGACCCTGGAGATGCTCTTCGCCACGCGGGTCGCCGGCGAGCGGCGCTCCACGTACCAGGCGCTGTCACGCAGCGCGGCGAACGCCGGATACGCCGTCGGCGCCGGCCTCGCCGCCGTCGGCCTCGCCCTCGGGACCCGGAGCGCCTACCAGGCGCTGATCCTGGCGAACGCGCTGTCGTTCCTCCTGGCAGCGGTGCTGGTGTGGCGCACCCGGGAGCCGGCCGGCCGCGGGCTCGTGGCCGCCCGGCCGGGCGAGGGCGCACCGGACACCGCGGCCGGGGTGGACCGGGCCGCCGCGCCGAGTCCCTGGCGGGACGGCGGCTACCTGAGGTTCGTCCTGCTGGACGTCGTGATGAGCCTGGACTGCTCGATCCTGGACATCGGCCTGCCGCTGTGGCTGGTGAACCACACGGCGGCGCCGCACGCCCTGATCCCGGCCTTCCTCGTGATCAACACGGTGCTCGTCGTGGTCCTGCAACTGCGGGTGTCGGCCAAGGTCGGAGAGCCCCGCCAGGCCGCCGGAGCGGTCTCCCTGTACGGGCTGGCCATGCTCGCGTGCTGCGTCCTCCTCGCCACCGCCACCGGGGGCGGGATCTGGACCGCCTCGGCCGCACTGCTCGCCGCGGCGGTACTGGTCACCTGCGCGGAGCTGGTGCGCTCGGTGAGCTCGTGGGAACTGGCGGTCTCCCTCGCACCCCGGCAGGCCCGGGCCCCGTACCTGGGCGTGGCCGGCATGGCCCAGTCCGTGCAGAAGACCGTCGGCCCGCTCCTGCTGACGGGCGCGGTGATGGCGGCGGGCCCGGCCGGCTGGCTGGCCCTCGGGGCCGGGGTGGCCGGCCTGTCCCTCGTACAACGACGCCTCAGCCTGCGGCGGTTGGACGAACTCCGCGACGCTCCCGCCCCCGCGCCACCGCCCGTTCCGGCGCGCTGAGGACCGGGCCGGCGGGCCCCGGGCGCGGGCGACGCGAGGAAGCCCCGGACCGCGGTCCGGGGCTTCCTGGTGTTCGGCGCGTTCAGCGGTCGATCAGGCGCGCGGGCCGTCGGCGCGGGCGGCGCGCTCCGCGTTGCGCTCCTTGATCCGCACGGTCTCCTTGCGGACCTCGGCCTGGGTGGCGCGCTCCTTCTGGAGCCACTCGGGGTTCTCCTGCTTCAGAGCCTCGATCTGCTCGGTGGTGAGCGCGTCGGTGACACCGCCGCGCGCCAGGCCGGCGATGGAGATGCCGAGCTTCGCCGCGACGACCGGGCGCGGGTGCGGGCCGTTGGCCCGCAGGTCCTGGAGCCACTGGGGCGGGTCGGCCTGCAGCGCGTTCAGCTCGGTGCGCGAAACGACACCCTCCTGGAACTCGGCGGGGGTGGCTTCGAGGTACACACCCAGCTTCTTCGCCGCGGTCGCGGGCTTCATTGTCTGGGTGGTCTGGTGCGACGTCATGGTGTCAAGAGTAGCGAGCGTGTGCGATCCCGCCGACCACGACCGGTAACCTGGCCGAGTGACAGGCTCGGAAGTACCTCCTTCGTTCCGGCTCGCGTATGTCCCGGGAGTGACGCCCACCAAGTGGGTGCGGATCTGGAACGAGCGGCTGACCGACGTCCCGCTGACCCTCGTCCAGGTGCCCGCCGTGGAAGCGGCCGAGGCACTGCGGACCGGTGGGGCCGACGCGGGCTTCGTGCGGCTGCCGATCGACCGTACGGACCTCAGCGCGATCCCCCTCTACACCGAGACCACTGTGGTCGTGATCCCCAAGGACCACCTCGTGGCCGCGGTGGAGGAGATCTCCCTCGGCGACCTCGCCGACGAGATCGTGCTGCACCCCCTCGACGACACTCTCGACTGGGAGCAGCTGCCGGGAAAGCCCGCGCTGGAGCGACCCGCCACGACGGAGGACGCCATCGAACTGGTGGCCGCGGGAATCGGCGTCCTCGTCGTACCGCAGTCCCTCGCGCGCCTGCACCACCGCAAGGACCTGACCTACCGGCCGGTCACGGGCGCCCCGGAGTCGCGCGTCGCGCTGTCGTGGCCGGAGGAGAAGACCACCGACCTGGTGGAGGAATTCATCGGGATCGTCCGCGGCCGCACCGTCAACAGCACCCGGGGCCGTACGCCGACCCCTCCGCAGCCGAAGACCAAGCGCAAGCCCGCGCCCGCCAAGGCGGCGGGCAAGTCCGGCGGCAAGCCGGCCGCCGGCAAGAGCCCGCGCGGAGCGTCCGGCGGCGCCAAGGGCGGCAGCGGCAAGGGCGGCGCCAAGCGCGGCAAGCCGCGCGGCAGGTAGCACCCGGCCGGGCGGCATCACCCGGCCGCGTCCACCGGACACCTCCACCGGACACCTCCACCGGACACCTTCACCGGGCAGTACCCGCGCGGCGGCGCGCACGGCACCGGGCCGTGCGCGCCGCCGCGGTCGGTCAGGGGCGGGAGCCCGCCCGCGCCGGACGGCCCGCGCCGCGCGTCAGCGCGTACCCGCCGATCCCGGCCAGGGCGCCGAGCAGCCCGCCCGCCACCGTCCAGATCCAGCGGTCGGACCACCAGCCGCCGGACCAGCCGTCGGCCGGCTCCGAGGCCGCCACGCGCTGCTCGGCCGAGGTGCCGGGCACGAGCGGAGCGGCGAGCGCGCCGTCCACCGCGTACGCACCGCCCATGTCCTTCACCTCCGTCCGGAGCTGCGCCCGTACCGGCTGGCCCAGGTCCTCCGGGGCCAGGTCGACCACCGTCAGGCGCACGTAGTAGCTGCCGGGCAGCGGATCGTTCGCCCACTGGTCCGCCCCGGCCCGGACCGGCCGCAGGGTGCACGACAGCTGGACCTCGGCGGCGTCCTTCCCCGCCGACGCGCTCTGGACGCCGTACGTGCACGGCTGGCGGCGCCGCAGCCCGTCGTACACGTCGATCTGCCAGGTCGAGGAGGAGTGACGGGAGGCCGCGGGCGGCAGGGCCACCTTCGCCGTGACCGTCGCCCGCTGGCCCGTGTCCAGGGGCAGCACCCAGTACAGGTAGTCACCGGTGGACGCGTCCGCCGTGGCCTCCTGGCCCACCTTGACCGCCGTGGCGGTACGGAACGTGGTGCCCGCCTCGGTCGGACCTGCCGCTCCACCGCTCTTGCTCGCGCTCGGAGTCGGCGAAGGCGTGGCGGCCACGGCCGCACCGGCCTGGCCGAGCAGGCCCGCGCCGGCCAGCAGGGCGGCACTCAGCATGCGTACGGTACGCATCAGTTGGTCCTCCAGACCGAGATACGCCAGCGGGAGACCCAGCCCCACACCAGCCCGGCCAGCAGACCGGTGAGCGCCAGAACGGCGAGCAGCCACCAGCCGCGGCCGAGGCCGAAGGCGGCCACGTCGGACGCCTCGTCCGGGCCGTCCACCAGGTCGATGGTCAGCTCGACGGGCATGCCCGGGCTGGTCTTGACCGACGCGGGCGCCGAGAAGGAGTTGCTGACCTGAAGGCACACGGTCTCCGGCGCGGTCACGGCGTTCCCGTCCGCGTCGTCGAGGGTGGCCTTCGGGTAGCGCAGACCGGCCGAGATCAGGTCGGTGCGCCCGTCGCCCGCCTCCGAGCCGCGGACGATCTCCCGGCCGTGCAGGGTCGTCGCGCGCAGCATCACGCCGTAGTCGTTGTTGACGGCGCGGTCGGCGCCGATGCTCACCGAGGCGCGCAGCTCCTGGCCGGGCTTGACGGCCACCCGGTACCAGCGGTGCTCGCCGAAGGTCTCGCGGTCGCTGTAGAGGCCGGCCTTCAGGAGCGGGGCGTCCTGGCACTGCTTGGTGCCCTCGGTCGCCACCGGGGTGACGACGGGCTCGGCGGCCCGGTCCACCAGTTGCTTGACCCGCCCGGACAGTTCGGCCGTGTGCTGCACCGAGGTGTACGTGCCGCCCGTGGCCTCGGCGATGCAGATCAGCTGGTTGCGGGTCTTGGCGTCGGGGACGAGACCGAGCGTGTCGATGACCAGGTGGATGCCCTTGGCCGCGATGTCGCGGGCCACTTCGCACGGGTCGAGCGGGGCGCAGGTGTCCTCGCCGTCGGTGATGAGCACGATCCGGCGGGTGGCGTCACCGCCCTTGAGGTCGTCCGCCGCCCCCAGCAGGGCCGGGCCGATGGGGGTCCAGCCGGTGGGGGCGAGGGTCGCCACCGCCGCCTTCGCCTCGGTCCGGTTCAACGGACCGACCGGGTAGAGCTGCTTGGTGTCCTTGCAGCCGACGTTCCGGTCGTCACCGGGGTAGTTGGCCCCGAGCGTGCGTATGCCGAGCCGCACTTCATCGGGGACGGCATCGAGGACCTCGTTGAACGCCTGCTTCGCCGCGGACATCCGGGACTGCCCGTCGATGTCCTGGGCCCGCATCGAGCCGCTGACGTCCAGGACGAGCTCTACCTTGGGGGGTTCTTTCGATACGGGTTCACCGGCGGAGGCGCTCGCCGGGAAGAGCCCGACGGCCAAAGTGGCCAGCAGGCCGCAGGCCCCGGCCGCCAGCCATTTTCTAGTGATCATCGCCGGATCGTATTGAGGATCGTCTGCCAAACCAAAACCGTCTCGCGGGAGCGGCTTTCGACCGGGGCCGGCCCCGCGGAAGCCGCGGGGCCGACCGGGTCAGAGCAGCTCGATCAGGGAGGTACGGGCCCGGGCGACGCGGGAGCGGACCGTACCGATGGGGCAGCCGAGGGCGGCGGCCGCGTCCGCGTACGGGAGTCCCAGCAACTGGGTGGCGACGAACACGTCGCGCCGCTCGGCGGGGATGGCCGCCAGCAGCTCGGCGAGCGCGATGCCGTCCTCGAAGCCCGGCAGGCCCAGCGGTTGGGCCTGCTCGGCGGCGCTCTGCCAGTCGTCGCGGTCGGCGACCTTGGGCCGGGCGGCGCTGCGGCGCAGGCTGTCCACGACGGTGCGCCGGGCGATGGACAGCAGCCAGGTGCGGGCCGAGGAGCGCCCCTCGAAGCGGGGCAGGCTGCGCAGCGCCCGCAGGAAGGTCTCCTGGGTGAGGTCGTCGGCGGACTGCGGGTCCGCGCTGAGGTAGGCGACGTAGCGCCGGACGTCGTGCTGCAGGGCGCGTACGAAGCGGTCGACGGCGTCGGGGTCGCCGTCGCGGGCGGCGAGAGCGAGGAGGGTCGTCGCCTCGTCGGGTCCGTCGGTACGGCGCGCGGACGGCGCCGCCTCGTCGGTGTCCGGGTGGAGCAGGGCAGGGGTCATCGCCAGGTGTCCTTCTGGGGATCCGGGATCCCGGACGGGGGATCCGGTGTCCGGCGCCGCGCTGCGGGCCGGTGAGCGGTACGGCCTGCCGGGACGGCATGGCCGATGCCCGAGGCGCGGTGTGACGGGGCCCGGTGGGCCCTTCGCGCGTCGGGGAGCCGGCTGTCAGATGACAGCGGTCCCGCAGGGCGGACCCCGTGAGGTGATGGCGTCGACGAGCAGGAGCCGGCGCGGCGAGCGGCCGCTCCGGTCCCGGTGGGGGCGCACGCGCGGCCGGTGCGCGGGCGCGGCCGGGCGGAGGACCGGCCGCAGCGGTACGAGGAGCCAGCCGGCCACGGCGCGCAGTACGCGGAATGCGCCCTGCTCCCCGTACGCGAGCCACAGGCCGCACAGGAGCGCGGCCAGCAGGTGGGCGGCGAGCATGCCGGTCGTCGGCATTCCGCCCGGGCCGGGCACGCTTCCGGTGGCGTCGGCCATGCCGGGCATGCCCGGCATCCCGGCCATGTCGGCCATCCCGGCCATGTCGTGGTGGACGTGGGCCGAGCCCGGCGGTGGTGCGGAGGGCCGCGCCGAGGACTGGGCCAGGGAGAAGCCGGCGTGCAGCGCAGTCTGCGCGGCGACGGCGGCGCAGGTGACGGAGGCCAGGCCGCGTTCCCGTCCGGCGAGCAGCCAGGCGGGCGCGCCGGTCGCGGCGAGCGCCGAGGCCAGCACCCACCAGGGAATCGGCGTCGCCGACATGAACACGTGGCCGAACGCAGCGAGCAGCACGCAGGTGGCCGCGAACACCGCGGCCCGAACCGCACGGCAACATCGACCGGGAGTCATGGCGGGCTCATCGTCGCATCCGGTTCGGGTCCGCCACAGGGGGGCACTCACAATCGGAGCATTCCCTGAGTACGCCTCAAGTCATCATGTGACCGAGGCCACTTGGGGCGCCGGGAACTCCCGGGGTGGGCCGGCCGACTGCTGCCGTGGACCAGTGGGCGGCGGGGGAGCGGAGTCAGCGGTGGGCGAGCGGAAGGCTCCGGCGGAGCCGGGGCGGGCGTCCGGGGCAGTCGCCGGGGCGGAGCCCGGAGGCGGACCGGGCGGCGGGCCGGGAGCCGGGTCGGGCGACGGGTCGGGCGACGGATCGGGCGGCCCGCTCACGGCGCCGCGCACCGCACCGCTCACGGCGCTGCTCACGTGCGCGATGGCCTTCTCGATGCTGCAGCTGTTCCTGCTCGGGGCGCTCGGGCCGCGGCTCGTGGACGAGTTGGACGTCACACCGACCCTGCTCGGCCTGACGACGACGATCGGCTTCGGGACGGCGGCGGTGCTGTCACCGGTCGGCGGCCGCGTGGTGGACCGGTTCGGGCCGCGGCGCTCCCTCGTCGCCCTCCTCCTCGTGTCCGCCGTGGCGCTCGCCCTGATCGGTGCGGCGCCCGGTCCGGGCTTCCTCCTCGCGGCCGTCGCGCTGGGCGGGCTGCCCCAGGCGCTGGCCAACCCCGCCACCAACAAGGCGATCCTGGCCGCGGTTCCGCCCGCCCGGCGGGGCTCGGTGACCGGGATGAAGCAGTCCGGCGTGCAGTTGGGCGCGTTCGCGGCCGGACTGCCGCTGGCAGCGCTGGCGGGCGGTGCGGGCTGGCGCGGCGCGGTGTGGACCGCGGCCGCCACGGCGGTGGGGGCGGCCGTCTGGGCGCTGCGCGGGCTGCCCGCCGACCGGCGGACGGATCCGGCGCCGCCGCGGACGTCGGCACGGCAGGCGGAACCCGGGGCGGACCCGGAGCCGGAGCCGGAGCCGCGCGACGCGACCGGCTGGCTGGCGGCCTTCTCGCTGTTCCTGGGCTGCGGCATCGCCTCGGTCAACACGTACGTCTCGCTCTTCGGCGCCGAGCGGCTCGGCATGGGCCCCACGGCTGCCGCGGCCCTGGTGGCGGTCCTCGGCGTCGCGGGCATCGCCGGGCGGGTGGGCTGGTCGCAGGCGGCCCGGCCGGGGCGAGCCGAGTGGCTGCCGGGGCTGCTCGCCGGGGGCGCGGTGGTGGCGGCCGCCCTGTTCGCCGCCTCCCTGTACGCATCGCCGCTGGTCTGGGCGGCCGCGGTGGCCGCAGGGGCGTTCGCCGTATCGGGCAACGCCGTCTCGATGGTGTTGGTGATGCAGCGTGCCGCCCCCGGCCGGGCCGGACGGGACTCCGCGCGGGTCTCGGCGGGATTCTTCGCCGGGTTCGCCGTCGGGCCGCCGCTCTTCGGGCTCCTCGCGCAGGCGGACCGCTACGGCCCCGGCTGGCTGCTGGTCGCCGCCGAGTTCGCGGCGGCCGGCGCCGTCGCCACGACGTGGGCGCTGCGGGAGCGGCGCAGGGCCTCCCGGGGTGCGGCGTGACCCCGGGGACCCCGCCCCCGTGGGCCGGACCGGCCCTGGCGGAGCTGCTCGACCGGGTCGCCGTCACCCGGGCCGAAGTCGGCGACCGCTTCCCGTTGTACGCCGACCCCGGCACGGGCCACTGGGTGACCACCGGCCGCGGTGCGTGGACCGGCGGCTTCTGGGCCGGGCTGCTGTGGCTGCGCTCCCGGCACACCGGGGATCCCGCCGACCGGGCCGCCGCCTCCGCGTGCACCGCGCGGCTGGCCCCCTGGGTGGCCGCCGACACCGCCGCGCGCGGGCTGATCCTCTGGTACGGGACCGCCCTGGCCGGAGGGGACCACGGGGCGCGGGAGCTGCGCACCCGGGCCGCCCGGGCCGCGCTGGACGCGTTCGACGGTGAACTCGGGCTGGTGCCCTGGGGGTCGGCCTTCGGCGGCCCGCGGCTGCTGGCCCGGGTCGACGGCGTACCGGGCATGGCGGGGCTGCTCACCACCGCGGGCCGGGAGGGCACCGAGGCGGCGGCCGCGCACCTGAACCGGCACCTCGACCTGTGCGGCGACGGCGGCGACTGCGACGACGACGGCGGCGACGGCGGCCGGGTGTTCGTCCCGGCCCGGGCCTTCGGAGCGGCACGCGGCTGGCTCGCGTGCGAGGACCCGCCGCCCGGCTGGAGCCGGGGGAGGGCCTGGCTGCTGCTGGCGGTGGCCGACGCACTGCACCGCCCCGGCGTTGCCCTGCGTACGCCCCCGGGCCGGCTGGCACGGGCGGCGCGGTGGCTGGCCGCCGGGCCCGCGGACCTCGTCCCGCCGGCCGACACCGCCCGTTCCGACGGCCCCCTGGACACCTCCGCCGCCGCCGTGACGGCGGTCGCCCTGCTGAAGCTCGCGCGGGTCCCGGGCACGGGGGCCGCCGCGCACGCCGAGCGCGCGGCCGCGATCCTGGAGCGCCTGACCGGCGAGCACCTGGCCGGGGGCCGGCTCCTGGACGGCTGCTACGACGCCGCGCGCGGCACCGCCGTACGGCACGAACTGGTGTGGGGAGACTTCTTCCTGGCACAGGGGCTGGCCGCACTGACCGGGCTGGCCGACGTCCTGGAGGCGTGACCCGCTGGGCATCGCGGCCGGGCCGCCCCGGGCAGCTGGGCCGGGGCGGTGGGGCGGTGCGATCGGGTCAGGTCAAGGCCTCCCGGACGGCGGCCGTGGCGTAGCCGCGCAGTACCCGGCGGGCCACCGAGGTGATGTGCAGTTCGTCCGGGCCGTCGAGGATGCGGGCGGCGCGTCCGGTGCGGAAGAGCGAGGGCAGTGGCGTGTCGGGTCCGAGCCCGGCCGCTCCGTGGACCTGGATCGCCGCGTCCGCCACCTGCTGGAGCATGCGGGCCGCGGCCACCTTGGCCAGACCCACCTCGACGTGCGCGTCGAGCCCCGCGCCGATCCTGGCGACCGCCTCGTGCACCAGCGGGCGGGTGCTGCGCAGCGCGAGCAGCGATTCGAATACGTGCCGCTGGACGAGCTGGTGCGTACCCAGCGAACCACGTGAGCCGGTACGGGAGTTGGCGCGCTCCGCCAGCAGGTCGAAGGCGCGCTGGGCCTGGCCGAGCCAGCGCAGGCAGCGCAGGGTGCGGCCCAACTGGAGCCGTTCGGCGGCGATCGACAGGGCCCGGCCGCGCTCGCCGAGGAGGTGGTCGGCGGCCACCCGGACCCGGTCGAACTCGATCTCCCACTGGCCGGACGCGCCGAACACGGGCAGCTCGCGCACCACTCGGAAGCCGGCGGATCCGGTGGGCACCACCAGCAGCGAGAGGCCTTCGCGGTCACCCGGTTCGCCGTCGGTGCGCACGAGCACGGTGACCAGGTCGGCCCCGGCGGCGCCGGACACGAACCACTTGCGGCCGCTCACGGTCCAGCTCCCGTCGGCCTGTTCCACGGCGCGGGTGGCAGTGAGGAACGGGTCGGTGCCCGGTGCGTCCGGCTCGGTCATCGCGTAGCAGGCGCGCAGTGCGCCCGCGGTGAGCTGCTCCGGGTACAGGGCGCGGACCCGCTCGGAGCCGTGCCGCCCCAGCATCGTGACGTCGAGCAGCGGGGCCGAGCCCAGGGCGGCGGGCCCGTGGTCGCTCGCCCCCTCGACCTCGGCGAGCCCGGCGTACTCGCCCAACGCAAGCCCCTGGCCGCCCTGTTCGGCCGGCAGCGGCAGGGCCCACAGCCCCTCCTGCCGGGCCCGGTCGCGCAGTTCCCGCAGCGCACTCGCGGCGGCGGGCCCACCTGCGTCGAGCACGGGCTCGTACGGCATGACGCGACGCCGTACGAACTCCGCGACCCGGCACCGCAGTCGATGCGCGTCGCCGTTCTCCTCCACCACTTTCCTCCATTTTGCCGGGAACCCGTGGGAACAGCAGTCCGACTGTCTGCCTGTGGAGCTGGTCGGGCGCAGACCCGGCCTGGTTCCCGAGTTCCGCAGCAAGAAGACCCGCAAGCAGAAGACCCGCAAGCAGAAGATCCGCAAGGAGAAGAGGAGAGGCATGGCGTCACCAGTCACCGCGCCGACCGCCGTCCGGCCGCTCGGCGGGCTGCACGTGGCGGTCTCGGGCCCGTCCGCACTGACCGGCCTCGTCACCGGGCACCTCGCACTCCTCGGAGCCGGCCCCGCCCCGAGGTCCGCAGATCCCGAGGAGGCCCCCGACATCGACCCGCACACCGCGCGGATCACCCTGGCCGGGCAGGGCCACGACCCCCAGGAAGCCCGCCTGAGCTGGGCGGCGGACCCGGCGAGCGGAATCACCGACGAGGCCACCGCGCAGGCCGCCACCGGCATCATGGCGGTCCACGGCCGCCGGGACGGCGAACCGCGCGGCCTGGCCGCCGACTACGCCGCCACCGCGGCGGCCGTGCTCACCACGCAGGGCCTCCTCGCCGGGCTGCTCGGCCGGGCCCGGGGCGGGGAAGCGGCCGCCCGGGTGGAGACGAGCGCCGACCGGGCCGGTCTGCTGGCGGTCTCGCAGTACCTCGCCGCATCCGGCGCCGACGAGGGCGAAGCGGCCGAACTCGCCTCCGGAGGACCGCCGTTCACATCCTCCGACGGCACCCTCTTCGAGCTCGAAACCCTGGACCCGGGGGCGTGGGCCGAGTTCTGGCGGGCCCTCGACGCCCCGGCCGACGCGATACGGGCCGGGTGGCGGCCCTTCCAGTTCCGCTACGCCACCGCCTGCGCACCCTTCCCGCAGGCCCTGCACGACACCGCGCGGGCCCACCCCTGGCAGCGCCTGCGGCAGGCCGCGGCCCGCTCCGGCGCCGAGGTCTGCCGCCTGCGGACCCTGGCCCAGCGCGCCGCCGAGCACGACGGAGCCGCCCCCTGGTCCGTGGCCCCGAACGGGCCGCCGACAGCAGGCCCCGGCCACCGCACCCCCGGGGCGGGCCCGGGGACGGGTCCGACGCCGAAGGCGGGGCCCACCCCGGCGAAGCCCCTGGCGGGACTGACCGTGCTGGAGGCCGGCCGGCGCATCCAGGCGCCCCTGGCCGCGCACCTGCTGGGCCTGCTCGGCGCCGACGTCGTCCGTATCGAGCCCCCGGGCGGCGACCCGCTGCGCGGCATGCCCCCCGCCTGCTCCGGCATCTCCGCCCGCTGGCTCGCGCTGAACCGGGGCAAACGGGCCGTGGAGGTGGACATCAAGTCCCCCGCCGAGCGGCGCCTGCTCCTCGACATGGCCGCCGGGGCCGACGTGTTCCTGCACAACTGGGCCCCCGGCAAGGCGGCCGAACTGGGCCTCGACCACACCGACCTGGCCGCCGTGAACCCGGCGCTCGTCTACGCGTACACCGGAGACTGGGGCGCGGCGACGGGCGCGGGCCGGCTGTCCGACACCCCGATGGGCACGGACTTCATGGTCCAGGCCCGCACCGGAGTCGGCGAAGCCGTACGCCCGCGCGACGAGGTGCCCGCGCCGTCCCTGATGACCCTGCTGGACGTCCTGGGCGGACTGCTCGGCGCCGAGGCGGTGCTCGCCGGGCTGCTGACGCGTGAACGCACCGGGCGGGGCGCCCGCGTCGACTCCTCGCTGTTGGGCGCCTCCGACGTCCTGATCGCCCCCGCCCTGCGGCGGGTGCGTGAGGGGCGGGACCCGCGCCGCCCGGCCGGCTTCCGCCGGCCCCTGCGCACCGCCGACGGCTGGGTCGCCCCCGCCGACACCGATGCCGGTGCGGCGGCCGCCGCCGCCCACGGCCTGCGCTCCCTGACCACCGGCGAGGCGCTGTCCCGGCTGCGCACGCAGGGGATCGCCGCCACCGCCGTCACGGCCGATCCGGCCGACCTGCTCCACGACCCGCGCTTCACCGGCTCGATCAGCCGGGACGCGCACGGTGCCCCCGCCGTTCCCGACCCCTGGAGCTTCACATGACCGTCGCACTGCACGATCTGCTGCCCACGGGCCTGCGCCGCTCCTGGGCGGTCGACGGCTCCTGTCCCGATCTCGACCTCTACAGCCTCTTCCGGGCCCGCCAGATCTCCGACCTGCACCGCACCGCCGTACTCGATTCCAAGGGGGCGCTCTGCTACACCGCCCTGGACCGCAAGGTGCGATGCCTGGCCACCGGGCTCGCGCAGCTCGGCGTACGCCCCGGCGACGTGGTCGGCGTACAACTCCCCAACGGACGCACGGCCGTCATCGCCGACCTGGCCCTGGCCGCGATCGGCGCGGTGGCGCTGCCCTTCCCCGTCGGCCGGGGCGGCCTGGAGGCCGAGTCCCTGCTGGGCAGAGCCGAGGCCGTCGCCGTCATCGCGTCCGTCGAACACCGCGGGAACCGGCACGCCGCCGACCTGCACGCGCTGACGGCCGGCCTGCCCGCGCTGCGCCACGTCATCGCCGCCGGGCCGGGAACCGCACCCGCAGGAACGATTCCGCTGACGGGGCTGCTGCGCTCCGATCCGGCCGCCTTCGTCGCCGCCCGCCCCGACCCCGACAGCGCCGCCCGCATCCTGGTGTCCTCCGGCTCGGAGGCGGAGCCGAAGATGATCGCGTACTCGCACAACGCGCTCGCCGGAGGCCGAGGCAACTTCCTCGCCTCGCTCATGCCCGACGCGACCCCGCCGCGCGCGCTCTTCCTCGTACCGCTCGGCTCGGCCTTCGGCTCCAGCGGCACCGCCGTCACCCTCGCCCGCCACGGCGGAACCCTCGTCCTCCTGGACCACTTCACCCCGGAGGCGGCCCTCGCAGCGATCCGCGAGCACGCCCCGACGCACGTCCTCGGCGTCCCCACGATGGTGCGCATGATGCTCGACCTCCTGGACGGTCCGGACGAGGCGGAGCGCGGCCGACTGCCGGCCCCCACCGCCCTGATACTCGGCGGCTCCGCCCTCGACGAAACCACCGCCGAGCAGGCCGGACGCGCCTTCGGCTGCCCGGTCGTCAACCTCTACGGGTCGGCCGACGGGGTCAACTGCCATACCGGGCTCGGCAGTTCGGACACGGCCGCCGAAGAGGTCCCCGACGGCGCGGGCATCGTCGTCGGGCGCCCCGACCCGCGCGTCACCGACATCCGCATCGCCGACACCGGGACGGGACGGGCGCTCCCGGACGGCGAGACCGGCGAGATCACCGCGCGCGGCCCCATGACCCCCATGTGCTACGTCGGTTCCCCCGAGCTGGACGCCCGCTACCGCACCCCCGACGGCTGGGTCCGCACGGGCGACCTCGGCCGGATCGACCGGTCCGGGCTCCTGCACGTCGTGGGCCGCCTCAAGGACATCGTCATCCGCGGCGGCGCCAACATCAGCCCCGCCGAGGTGGAACGGGAGCTCGCCTCCGACCCCCGCGTGCGCGACGTGGTGTGCGTCGGCGTACCGGACGAGGTGATGGGCGAACGGCTCGCGGCCTGCGTGGTACCCCGCGGCCCCGAGGCGCCCACCCTGGACTCGCTCGGCGAACACCTCGGGCTGCGCGGCCTGGAGCGGCGCAAGCACCCCGAGCGCCTGCTGCTGCTGGAGCGGATCCCGCTGACCCCGGCCGGCAAGCCCGACCGTACGGCCCTGCGCGAGCGCCTCGCCGCCGCGCCGCCGGCGGGCCGCGTCACGGTGACCGCGTAGGCCGGACAGCCGGGTAGCCGGGTAGCCGGAGGCCCGGCTGCCCCCCGGCAGCCGGACGCACGACGGCGGCGGGGCGATCCACGATCGGATCACCCCGCCGCCTGCCGCCTGCCGCCTGCCGCCTGCCGCCTGCCGCCCGCCGCCTTCAGGAGGCGGAAGTCACGCCGTCCTCAGGACCCCGTCATGGCCTTCAGCAGCCCGGTGGCGGCATTTCGGTACACCGGCAGCAAGTCGAGGTCCTTCTCCGGGTAGTTGACGATCGCGACCTGCTTGGCGCCCGAGTCGGGCAGGACGGTCCCGGTGGACATGTGCGCGTTGTCCAGGACCAGGGCCGGCTTCTTCGCGGACAGTTCCGCCAACTGCGCCGGGGTGACCGCCTCCGGGCCGTACGTACCGACCGTGGTGGCGCCGGCCAGCTTCGCGGACCACGCCGTGAAGACCTGGCTGACGACCACCGGGCTGCGACCGCCGGGCCAGCCGGCGCGCACGTCCTGCGAGAGCATCGCGTACTCGGTGTCGAAGGAGGCGGTCCAGCGCGCGGCGGCCTCGCCGGTGCCGAACAGCTTGCCCAGCCGGGCCACTTCGGCCTTGACCTTGTCGGGGTCGTTGTCGAGGTTCACCTCCACCAGCTGCGCCTTGGACCCGGCGGCCTCCTTGATCTTCGCCGCGTACGGTTCGAAGGGCGCGTACAGCACGAAGTCGGCCTTGCCGACGGCGGCGAGGTCGGACGGCTTGGGATCGTAGTCCGGCGCATGGTGCACCGACTGGGGCACGATCACCTTGACGTCCTCGGCCCCGGCGGCCTTGGCGAAGCCGCCCTCCCAGGTGGTGGTGACGACGACCACCGGCTTGCGGCCGTCCTTCGCCGCTGCCACCGGTGCCTTGCCGTCGCCGCCGTCCCCCTCGTCGCCGCAGCCGGTGACCAGGGCGAGGGCCATGGCCGCGCTCAGCGCGAGGAGGGAAGCGAATCGGACGCGGGTACGCGCCATGAGCTGATTCTCCGTTCGGGGAGGATGTGGACCACGAGGACGACCGCCCCCGCGGTGAGGACGAGGACGGGCCCGGGCGGCCAGTCCAGCCAGAGTGCGGTGAGGAAGCCGACCAGGTTCACGGCGACGCCGATGGCGACCGCCCACCCGGTGATCGACCGCAGCGAGGTGCCCAACCGGCGTGCGGCCAGGGCCGGGAGCAGGGTCAGCGCGTCCACCAGCAGGGCGCCGGTGAGCTTGATAGCACCCGCGACGGCCACCGCGACCAGCACCAGCAGCACCGCCGTCAGCGCCTGGACCGGTACGCCGGAACACTGCGCGAGCTCCCGGTCGTACAACAGCAGTGCCACCTCGCGCCGCCGCCACCAGAACAGGGCCGGCACGAGGACGGCGAGGGCCCCGAGCACCACCAGATCGGCGTTGCCCACCGACAGGATCGAACCCCACAACAGCGCGAACGCGCCGGACGCGTTGACCCCGGACACGGCGAGCAGCAGCAGCGCCGCAGCGATGGCCAGGCTCATCAGCAGACCCATCGCGCCGGACAGGCCGTCCGGTGTCCGGGCCAGCGGCGCCACGCCCGCGCCGGCCAGGGCGCAGGCCAACAGGGCGCACAGCATCGGGTCGAGACCGGTCAGCAGGCCCACGGCGATGCCCAGCAGCGCGACGTGCATCATCGCGAAGCGCACCGGCATGATGTCGAGACCGACGATGACCACACCGATCACCGGAAGACCGATCGCCGCCAACAGCAGTGCCACCCCGGCCCGTTGCACGGGGAGCAGTCGCAGCAGCTCCCCGACGTCGGCGGTGGCCAGGGTGTTCACCGGACCTCCCGCAGCCGGCCGGCGGCCATCTCCAGTACGCGGTCGCAGCGTTCGGCGAGTGCCCGGTCGTGGGTGACGACGACGAGGGTCACGGGCAGCGAGGCCAGTACGTCGGCGGCCTCCTCCTGACCGTCGAAGTCGAGGGCGGCGGTGGGCTCGTCGGCGAGCAGCACCTCGGCCCCGGCGGCGACGCAGCCGATCGCCCGGGCGAGGTACATCCGCTGCAACTGGCCGCCGGAGAGGGTGTGCAGGGGCCGGCCGGTCAGCCGCCCCACCCCCAGCCGGTCCGCGGCTTCGGCGGCCTCCGCCGGCGCCGCCCCGGAGGCCAGCAGTTCCTTCCCGAGCAGCGGGAACCGGCCGACCGCGGGCTTCTGCGGGATCCACGCGCAGGCGCGCCGCCGCCAGGCCCAGTCGGCCGCCGAACCGGTGCCGCGGCCGCCGACCAGGATCGTGCCGCTCACCTGCCGGTGCAGTCCGAGGACGGCGCGCAGCAGCGTGGTCTTGCCGCAGCCGTTGGTCCCGGTCAGCGCGACGCGCTCACCCGCGGCGATCTCCAGGTCCACCCCGGCGACGGCCTCGACCCGCCCGTGCCGGCAGCCCACCCCCCGCATCCGAATGTCCAGCCCGCCCATCCCACGCCCTTCCGCACTCCGTAGCCCGCCGTCCGCACGGGGTAGGAGTCGTACGGCGGCCCCTGCGGGTTCCGGAGCCCGGACCTTTTCTCCCCGGGCCCGTCGGGCCCTCGCCGACGGGCGCGCGCCGACGGCCCCGCTGGCCGAGGACGGCGGGGCGGCGGAGGATGGGGGACTGTGATGACGGTACTGGTGGTGGGCGTGCCGGAGGGCGAGGAACTGGAGCGGCTGCGGTCGCGCATCCAGAGCAACCCGCACTTCCGGGTCATCTCGCACGCCGCCGAGCCCGCCGTGGCCCTCGCGCACGCCCGGGTCCTGCTCCCCGACGTCACCGTCCTCGCCGTGCCCGGCGCCCTCGACGCGGATCCCGGAGCGCTCGGCGTCTTCCACGGGGTGCGCGCCCTGGACCCCCCGAGCGGGGTCGTCCTGCGTACGACGGCCACGGCGGAGGCCGCCGCACTGGCGGGCCTGGCCGGGCTCGCCGTCGACGGAGCCGTCCACATCGTCCGCGACGGCGATGCCGACGGCCTGATGCACGCCCTGCGGACGATCGGCCTGACCCGGGAGAGCTGCGACCCGGACGGCCTGGTGTGACCCCGCAGCCCGGCGCCGACCCGACCGGGCCACCGGGCCGGCGCGCCGTGGTCCGGCAGGGTCCGGTCGGCCGCTGGTGGGCCGGGCTGCCCCCGGCCGCGGGCGCCGCCGTCATGGCCGCCGGCATCATCTCCATCGGCCTCCACCTCATCGGACTCGAAGGACCCTCGCTCGTGGCGCTCGCCGGTGCCGGGGCGCTGTGGGTCCTGCTCGCCGCCGACTTCGGCTACCGGCTGCTCGGCGACCGCCGACGGTTCCGCGCCGAGGCCGACACCCCGGCCGCCCTCACCGCCGTCGCGGCCACGACCGTGCTCGGCGCCCGGCTGTCCCTGCTCGGCCGGCAGCAGGCCGCCGCCGCGCTGCTCGCGCTCTCCGCCGCACTCTGGCCCGGACTGCTGCTCCACGTCCTGCGGCACTGGCAGCGGCGGGTGCCCGGGGCGGCCTTCCTCGTCTGCGTGGCCACCCAGGGGCTCGCCGTCCTGGCGGGCACACTGGCCGCCGCCACCGGCCGCGAATGGCTCGCACGGGCGGCGCTGGCCGCCTTCCTCCTCGGGCTGCTGCTGTACGCCGAGGCCCTCGTACGCTTCGACTTCCGCGAGGTGCTGACCGGCGCGGGCGACCACTGGGTGGCGGGCGGGGCACTGTCCATCTGCGCCCTCGCCGGATCCAAGCTCACCGCGTCACCCGTCTGGGAGGGTTCCGCGCACACGGCACTGCGTACCGCCACCCTGGTGACGCTCGGACTTGCCCTCGCCTGGTACGCGGTCCTGCTCGCCGCCGAGATCCTGCGGCCGCGCCCGCACTACGACATCCGGCGCTGGGCCACCGTCTTCCCGCTCGGCATGACCGCCACGGCCTGCCTCTCCGCCGCAGCCCCCACCGGGGTCGGCCCGCTGCGGCCGCTCGGCGAGGTGCTGTTGTGGATCGCCGTCGCCGCCTGGCTGCTGACCTTCGGCGCGCTGCTCACGACCGGCCGCTCGGCGCGGCGCCCGCCCGCAGGCCCATGAGCGCCACCCAGGCCAGCAGCACCACGGCCGCCGCCAGTGCCCAGCGCGACCCGGGGCCCAACGTCAGCAGACCCCCGGCCAGCGCCCCCAGCAGCAGGGCCGCGACCGACACGATCCGGCGTACCGCGGCCGGCCCCCACGGGTCGGCGGCCAGCCCGGTCAGCGTCCGGGTGAGGACCGTGGTGGTCAGGTCGGGTACGGCGAGCCGGTGCACCACGGCGTTCTGCAGGCCCATGCCCAGCGCCAGCAGGCCGACGACGGGCAGCCGTCCCGCGCCGCCCGCGGCCAGGGCCAGCGCACCGCTCACCAGTACGGCCTGGACCGCCATCAGCGGCTCGAACATCCGGGACGCCTCCGCGGCACGCCGCAGGCGACCGGCGGCCGCGGCCCCCACCGAGAAGGCGGCGAGCGCCAGCAGGGAGGCGGCGACGGACAACTGGCGGTCCCCGGCGAGCGCGAAGCCGAGGAAGACCACATTGCCCGTCATGTTGGCGACGAAGACGTGGTCGAGCCCGAGATAGCTGACCGCGTCGACCAGCCCGCTGACGAAGGTGAGTACGACCAGCAGCGGCGGCAGCACCCCGTACGGCTGGGACGCGCCGTCGGGGCCCGGCGGAAAGAGCAGCGCGGCGAGCGGCCGCAGCACTCTGCGCCCTCCGGTGGACGTCATGCGGACCGTCGTACCACGGTGGCCGGATCCCGGCGGACGCGCGGCGCGCGTGTCGCCCGAGTAGGGTTCCGCCATGGCCTACACGTTCCAGGTGACGATCGACTCCGCCGACCCGCACCCGCTCGCGGACTGGTGGGCTGACGCCCTGGGCTGGGAAGTGGAGCCCAGTGACGAGGCGTTCATCCGGGGCCTGATCGCCGCCGGGCACGCCGGCGAGGAGGACACCACCACCCACCGCGGCGTGCTGGTCTGGAAGGTCGGCGCCGCGATCCGCCACCCGGAAGGCCTGGAGCGGGCTCCGCGCATCCTGTTCCAGCTGATCACGGAACCCAAGACTGTCAAGAACCGCGTCCACTTGGACGTCCGCACCGGCGACGACGACCCCCGGGACGTCGTCGAACGGCTGCTCGCCAAGGGCGCGAAGTACCTCCACGAGGGCCGACAGGGCCCCTCCGTGTGGACCACCATCGCCGACCCGGAGGGCAACGAGCTCTGCGTCTCCCACTGACCGGGCACCTCGACGCATAGTGTGGGCCGCGTGAACGTCATCCTCTTCGGCGCGACCGGAATGATCGGCCGGGGCGTACTGCGCGAGTGCCTGCGCGACGACACCGTCGAAAGCGTGCTGGCCGTCGGCCGCACCCCGCTCGCCGTCACCCACCCCAAACTGCGCGAGCTGGTCCAGGCCGACGTGTCCGACCTCTCGGCACCGGACCTGGACCTGGCCTCGTACGACGCCTGCTTCTTCTGCCTCGGCGTCTCCTCCGTCGGCATGAAGGAGGACGCCTACCGTCGCGTCACCCACGACCTGACCCTCGCGGTCGCCCGCCCCCTCGCCGCCGCCAACCCGCGGCTCACCTTCGCCTACGTCTCCGGCGAGGGCACCGACAGCACCGAGCGCGGCCGCTCCATGTGGGCCCGGGTCAAGGGCCGGACCGAGAACGACCTGCTGGAACTGGACTTCCGGGCCTACATGTTCCGCCCCGGCATCGTGCAGCCCGACCGCGGAATTCCGTCCAAGACCAGGCTCTACCGCACCGCGTACGCGCTGACCGCACCGCTCTTCCCGGTGCTGCGCCGCATCGCCCCGAACCTCGTCATCACGACCGAGGCCATCGGCCGCGCCATGATCGCCGTCGCGGGACCGGGCGCCGACGCCGCGGCGCACGGGCGCGTCCTGCGCCCGCGCGACATCAACCGGATCGCCTCCGGCGGCCGCGACCAGGGGTAATTCAGTTCCAGGCGGTCCCTTCCACGGGTGAGAATGAGCCATCTCGAACCGGGAGGGACCCCATGAGCCAGGACCGCCTGACTCTGCACGACCTGATGCCCGCGCAGGCGCTGGCCGAGGCCATCGACGCCGGATACGTGACCCGCAAGTCGCACCCCGAGCTGCCGCTGTCCATCTACACCTACACGCGGACGGCCCAGTACGAGCGCGTCTGGAACGAGGTCACCACGCGCTGCCGAGGTCTCGTCGCCGACGACGCCACCGGCGCCGTGGTCGCCCTGCCGCTGCCGAAGTTCTTCAACGTCGGCGAGCACGAGTCCGGTCAGCCGTACGCGCCCGCCCTGCCGGACGAGCCGTTCGAGGTGTACGACAAGGTCGACGGCAGCCTCGCCGTGGTCTTCCACTACGCGGGCCGGTGGCGCGTCGCGTCCAAGGGTTCCTTCATCAGCGCGCAGGCCACCTGGGCGCAGCGCCTCCTCGACGGCCGCGACACGGGCGCCCTGGTGCCCGGCACCACGTACCTCGCGGAGATCCTCTACCCGCAGAACCGCATCGTCGTCGACTACGGCGACCGGCGGGACCTCGTCCTGCTCGCGGCCTTCGGCGCCGACGCCACCGAGGTCCCGCTCGCCGAGGCGGCGGCCCACTGGCAGGGGATCGGCTCGGTCGTCACCGTATGGCCCGCCATGCCGATCGAGGAGCTGATCGCGCTGGCCGAGTCCAACACCCTGCCGGACGGCGCGAACGCCCGCGGGACCGACGCCGAGGGCTTCGTGCTGCGGTTCGCCTCCGGGGTGCGCGCGAAGGCCAAGCTGTCCGAGTACGTACGACTGCACCGGGTCCTCACCGCCGTCACCGAGCGGGACATCTGGCGCAGCCACGGCATCCAGCGGTTCGCCGGCCTGCCCGCCAAGCAGCTGGCCCAGGGCCTGAACTGCACGGTCGCCGACATCGAGGCCTCGGGCGGCAAGCCGCTCGACGCGCTGCTGGAGCAGGTGCCCGACGAGTTCGACACCTGGGTGCGCTCGGTGATCGAGCGGCTCGAAGGCGAGGCCGCGGAGCGCGAGCGCGCCATCGACGCGGCGTACGCCGAGATCGCCCACCTGGCCGACGACCGGGGCGCGTTCGCGCGCGCCGCCAAGGAACTGCCCGACCGGGAGATCCGCGCCGCGCTGTTCCTGCGCCTGGACGCCCGGCCGACCGAGCTCGTCGTATGGCGGCAGGTACGACCCGAAACATCCGACCCGTACACGACCGATGAGGAGAACTGACCAGTGTCCGAAGTCCCCGTAACCCCCGTACTCCCGGTGGTGCACGTCATGACGGGGTTGCCGGCCTCCGGGAAGACGACCGCCGCGCGCGCCCTCCAGGCCGAGGCCGCCGGCCGCATGCGCCGCGTCAACCTCGACGATCTGAGGGCCATGCTTGACGTGCCGGACCCCGAGCGCGGCCGGTCCTACCGGCACGAGCAGACCGTGCTGGAGATCCAGGACGAGGCGGTCCGCGCGGCCGTCGACGGCGGCTTCGACGTGGTCGTCGACAACACGCACCTGACCTCGCACATCCCCAAGCGGCTCAAGGCGGCAGTCGCCGGCCGGGCGACCTTCGTCGTGCACGACTTCACCGACGTGCCCGTGGAGGAGTGCCTGCGCCGCGACGCGGCGCGCGAGCGCCAGGTCGGCGAGGAGATCATCCGGATACTCGCCGACAAGCACGCCAAGGCCAGGAAGGGCGGCTGGCGGCTCACGGCCGAGTGGCTCAACGAGCAGCCGGACGTGTCCCCGTACGTGGCCGACCCGGCGCTGCCCGCGGCGGTGATGTGCGACATCGACGGCACGCTCGCGCTGACCGGCGAGCGCAACCCGTACGACTTCTCGCGCTGCGAGATCGACCTGCTGAACACACCGGTGCGCGACGCCCTTGGCGCCTTCAAGCGTGCCGACGGGGACACGATCGTGCTGCTTTCCGGCCGGGGCGAGGAGTTCCGGCAGCAGACGGAGGCCTGGCTGCTGCGGAACGAAGTCCCGTACGACGAGCTGTGGATGCGCCCCGCCGGGGACACGCGCCGCGACGACATCGTGAAGGCGGAGCTGTTCAACGCCCATGTGCGCGACCGCTACGCGGTCCGGGTCTCGCTGGACGACCGGGACCGCGTGGTCGCGATCTGGCGCCGGATGGGCCTGGCCACCTGGCAGGTCAACTACGGCGACTTCTGACCCGGCCGGGCCGGGTCACAAGCCGGTTCACCGGGCCTGGAGGCCGGCGTTGAACCCGTCGCGCAGCCGGCCGTAGGCCTGGGCGACGGTGTGGCCGGCCTCCCAGCAGGCTTCGCGCTCGCCCGCCGCGGCGGGCGCGTCGGCGCAGGATCGGGAGGCGTAGGTCTCCGCGGCCTTGATGACCTTGTCGGCGTGGGCGCGCAGGGTGGTGAAGGTGCGCGGGTCCTCGTGGGCGATCCACGACAGCGAGGTCCTGGCGGTCTCGGCGGCCTTGGCGGCATTGCCGGCGCAGGCCGGGGTGAGCGAGGTGGCGCGCTGCGGCCAGCACTTGGAGCCGGTGTCGGAACCGTAGCGGCTCTCTGCGTCGTTGAGCAGGCCGACGGACTTGGCGTGGACCGCCTCCGCGTCGGGGGCCGCGGTCCCGCGCGGCTGGTTGCGCCACTGCATGATGACGGCGCTCACGTCCGGCCAGGTCCTGGCCGACTGCGGGCCGGTGGTGCCCCCGGTCCCGGTGGACGGGGTCGCGGTCGGCTGCGCGGTGGCCGAGGAGGATGCGGGCGCGGGGACGGCCGACGGGGATGCGGCCGCGTCGGTGGTGCGGTCCGGTGTCGAGGAGCAGCCGATCAGGACGGATCCGGCGGCCGCGAGCATCGCGAGGGTGGCCGACTGGCGGGGGCGTCCTATGAGCGGCACGTGGTCTGTCCTTCATTCCGCCCGCGGGCCGTCTGCCTGCGGGTACACCGCTTGTCTACCTGCCGGGGAGCGTCGGCTCCACCCGCTTGTCCGGTAGGCGGCTTATGTGGGCACAAGCCGGACCGTCCGGCGCCCCGCGGGGCGCCGGACGGCCGGTTCAGCGGTCGTTCGTGCAGGTCAGTAGCACCACTTCACGTGGGTGACGTTCTTGACGTAGCGGGCCGCGACCCAGCGGTCCTCATCGTTCTTGGCGGCCGTCTTCGGCTCGCCGTTCATGTCGTCCTTGCCGTCCAGGCGGTACCAGAGGTCGTTTCCGCCGACCCGCTCGCCGCGCTTCTTGCACTCGATCTCGAGCTTCTGGTGCGGGTACACCACGCCGACCTTGTACGCGTAGGTGCTCGGCCGGCTGCGGACGTTCAGCTTGCCGTGCGAGACGACCACGCCGAGGGCGTGTCCGTACCCGTTCTCCCCGTTTTCCCCGTTGGGCTCGTCGTCGGCCACGACGCTCTCGTGCCCCGGCATGTCGGGCATCGGCTCCTCGTCGGCGACGGCGGCGCCCGCTCCCGCCAGGCCGAGCACCAGGCTTCCGGCGGCGAGGGCGAGGACGGTCCTGGTGGGCTTCAGCATGAGCCGGCTCCTCTATGAAGACATCCACCCGGCCGCGGCGTGCGGCCCGGGGCGGCGACCTGACGGTCGCCACGGACGACTATGGCGAGGGGCGGCGGCGCCGACCGGTTGACTCACCGCCCATTAGCCCGATTTGCCCAATGATAGGTGTTTCGTATGGCACTCGGAATTGCGATCCGGTCGACAGTCCGGTCGATACGAGTCAATCTCCGATGATATGAGGAGGCTGAAATCCGAGCCCCCTTTCGGGGGACTCCCGGGCTCGCTCTGCGTAGCTAGCATTCTCGCAAGTGGTTGTCGTGCAATCCCATATGGGATTGCACGATCATGCGTGTCGGGCAAGGGAGAGGTCGAATCATGCAGTTGACCAATGGCATGGCCGCCAGTGAAATCCCCGGTGCGGTCTGGGTGAAGAGCACCGCCAGCGTGGGCAACGGAAACTGTGTGGAGGTCGCCGGGCTGGCCGGCGGTGGCGCGGCGATGCGCAACTCGCGCTTCCCGGACGGGCCGGCGCTGCTGTTCACGGCCGCGGAGGTCGAGGCCTTCATCGACGGCGTCAAGCGTTCTGAATTCGATCAACTGACCTGATGGCGGCCTGACCTCAGGCCAAAGCTTGGAGGGTATGCATTCAAGCCCCATTGTGGTGACTGACAACTTCCTCAGTCATATTGGAGTTTGTATGCCTGCCCTCCCCGAGCCGCTGCCCGACCCCGGAGCCTGCGTCCTGCCCATGGGCAAGGAGCCGGGACGGGCGGCGGCCGACCGCATGCTGGGCCAGGAGCTGCGGGCCCTGCGGGAGGCCCGGGGTCTCACGCTGCGGCACGTGGCTCCCGTCATCCGCGGATCGGTGTCGAAGATCAGCAGGTTGGAGCGCGGCGAGAGCCCGCCGAAGCGCCGGGACGTCCTCGACCTGGCCCGCCACTACGGCGCCAACGCCGACGAGATGTGGATGATCGAGCGGCTCCTCGAACTCGGCCGGACCTCCGAGTGGTACGAGCAGTTCAGCGACGTGACGCCCGACTTCCTCAAGCGCCTGATCCAGATGGAGGGCGACGCGGAGGAGATCTGCGTCTACGAGAACCTCGTCGTCCCCGGGATCCTCCAGACCACCGACTACGCCCGGTGCATGGTCGAGGCCGCCATGCCCAGTGCCCATCCCGACGAGATCGCGCGCGTGGTCGAACTGCGCCGCCAGCGGCAGCTGCGGCTCATGGAGGGCCCGCTGCCGCGCGTCACCGTCCTGCTGGAGGAGGGCATCCTCTACCGCCGGTACGGCGAGCACGAGGTGATGCGCGACCAGCTGGACCATCTGCTGGAGGCGTGCGGAGTCGCCAAGGTGAACATACGAGTACTCATGATGTCCCGCGCCTACAGCGCCACGCCGCCGTACCCGATCATGCACCTGAAGTTCGGCGACCCCGAGCAGTCCGAGCTGGCGTACGTGGAGCACATCAGCAGCGCGACCTACGTGACCCGGCCGCGGGCCCTGGACGACTACCGCAACGCCCTCACGAAGCTGCGGCAGGCGGCGGAGTCCAGGGACCACAGCCGGGCCCTGATCGAAGCGGCGAAGAGCCGCTTCGAATAGGGCGGCGGGCCGGCGGCGTCGGGCCGGCGGGCCCGGTCAGAGCCGTCCCGGTCAGAGCCGGCCCACTCCGCCCCACTCGACCCAGTCCGTGGGCCGGTTGCCCGGGGGCGGGGGCGGGGTGTCCGGCCGCCAGTCCACTACGTCCACCAGGCCGGGTTCGAGGATCCGCAGGCCGTCGAAGTACCGGCGCACCTCGTGCGGTTCCCGGACCCGGCCCCAGTTGCCGTGCGTGGTGACGTCCATGAGCCGGGTGACGTCTTCCCGTACGACCGGGTCCTCGCTGACGAGCTGGCAGATCACCATGAAGCTGCCCGGCGGCAGCAGTTCGGCCGTGTTCCGCACGACCGCCGCGGGACCGGTGTCGTCCTCCGCGTCCGGCAGGCAGTGCAGGACCGAGACGAACAGGGCGGCGATGGGCTGCTTCCAGTCGAGGAACCCCTCGGTCTCCTCACGGATCTCCCGGGTCAGGCGCATGTCCTTGGGGATGACGAGCGTGCCCGGGTTCTCGTGCAGCGTGGTCAGGGCGTGCGCGAGGACCATGGGGTCGTTGTCGACGTAGGCGACCTTGCAGTCCGGGTGGGCCCGCTGCGCGACCTCGTGCACATTGTCCTGGGTGGGCAGGCCGGACCCGTGGTCCAGGAACTGGCGGATCCCGTAGTCCTCGACGAGGATGCGGACGATCCGGCGCAGGAAGGCCCGGTTGTTGCGGGCCAGGAGCTGGGTGCTGGGGGCGATCTTCAGCAGCGCGGCACAGGCCCGGCGGTCGCTGTCGTAGTTCTCCACCCCGCCGAGGAGCCAGTCGTACATCCGGGCCACGCTCGGGGTGTGCATGTCAATTTGGGGAATGCGGGAATCCTGCCCTGAGTCCATGTCCGTGGGCCCACCTTGGTCAGAGGTTCGGCGGTGTGGTGAACGGCCCATGGTAGGGAGTCGACCCGGGGCGGGCCAATCACTCGTACGGGGGTTCTGGTGCACGGACGGCGCGAGCGGCGCGAGTGCGGTGGGGGCGGGTGAGGCGCCGCCCCCACTGGGGATGTCAGGACTGCCGACGCCGGCGACGGCGCAGGAACCGCAGGAAGGACAGGAAGCAGACCGTGCCGATCGCGGCCGCCAGTGCGGTCAGCAGCGGGACGGTCGGCTCCGCCCGCGGATGGCGGATCACCAGGGCCGCCGCGCCCACGAGGTAGAGCGCGACGATCACCGTCGACCAGAAGCGTGCCTTGTTCCTGTCGTCGGCGGAGGTTTCCCGACGGGGAGGGTCAGGGATAATGCTGGGGCGAGGTTCGGGGTCGCTTGCGTGGCCAACCCGTTCCTTTCCGCAGGCCATCGTGTGCCTTTCTGTAGGTGCCCGGTCTGTCGGGTGGTCCCGGGCTGCAACCCGGGACCACCACGCAACTGGCCGTCTGCCATTGCGTGATGCGGCGATCCTACAGTCACTCCGGATCAATTCGCGTCCTGCTCTATTCATCCCTTCGAGGCTCCCTTTCATGCAACGTCTCCCGCATGCAAGTGAGGCGCTCGGTAATGCCCGATTTCCCGCTAACCCCGTTGTGTCGGGTTCACTTGTGATCGTCAATGATTGAAGTAGCTGCAATTGACAGCCCATTTCGACGGCCGAAATGCCGCCGCATCCGCAGATGCACGTGCAGATGGGAAAGTTGCTGCGTCGCATCCGTGAATTCGGCACGGCTCGGCCGGAGATGTGAGCAGCTGAGTCGGGCGTTCGGTACGTATGACGGTTCGCCGGACGTGTTTGCGACCGGACGGTCCGGGCGGCTCCCGTGCGCCCCGGCCCGCCCGTGCAACAGGAGCGCGGCCGTGAAACAGACGCATCAATGGGTGAACGCCCGCGTCTACGCTCAGGGCGGAACGCCCGGGAGGTGACGGGGCCGTGCCCGCCCCCGAACGGGCACGGCCGCGCGGCGGGCCCCGGGGGGACTGGGCCGCTGCCGGTTGGGGCCGGCGCGGTGAAATCTACGGCCGGGACCGCTCCGGCCTCGCCCATCCACAGGTTGAACCCCGCCTACCCCCACGGGCGGTAACCCTGTACAACCAGGGGTGTACAGGAGGGGGTTGACGTGCAGTTGTCCGAACATCCGGCGGTGGTCCGGATCCGCGCCGTGCTACCGGTCGCCGGTGAGATCGTGTACGCCGTCGGGTCGCTCTGGATCTCCTCCACCATGCTCCGCAACTGGCCCGACCCCAGCGGCTACTGGCGGGACACCGACGCGCTCGCCTACGGGCTGCTCGCCGCGGTCTACCTTCCGCTCGCCCTGCGCCGGCTGTTCCCCGTCACCGTCCTGGTGAGCACCGGCCTCTGCATCGGGACGTACTTCACCCTCGGCTACTACCACGTGCCTGCCGTCTGCGGCATGCTCCTCGCCCTCTACACGGTCGCCTCTCTGCGCCCCCGCCGGGTCTCCTACCGGGCCGCGGCGGGCGCACTCCTCGTACTGCTGTGGGGCACCCGGCTCGCCGAGCCGGGGATCGGACCGCTCAGCGTGGGCTTCGTGACCGTCTCCACCATCGTCTGCTGGGTGGCCGGCGACGGCTCCCGGCGGCTGCGCGACCTCACCCGCCGGCTCCGCCTGGAGCAGGAGGAGAAGGCCCGGCGGGCCGTCATGGAGGAACGCATCCAGATCGCCCGCGAGCTCCACGACGTGATCGCCCACCACGTCTCGGTGATCTCCATCCAGACCGGTCTCGCCGGGTACGTGTTCTCCTCCGACCCGCCGACCGCCCGCCGGGCCCTGGACACCATCGGGGACAGCGCCCACGAGGCCCTCGCCGAGATGCGCAGGATGCTGGTCGTGCTCCGCGAGGAGGACCCGGCGCCCGACGCGCGGACGCCCCCCGGGACCGGCGGCATCGGAAAGCTCGACGAGCTGGTCAAACGGGTGGCGGAGGCGGGCGTCCCGGTGGACGTGCGGGTCACGGGTACGGCGTACGACCTCCCGCCCGGGATCGACCTGTGCGCGTACCGCGTGGTGCAGGAGGCGCTCACGAACGTGATCAAGCACGCCCCGGCCGCGCGCACCACAGTCCGCGTGCACTACGGCGAGGGCGAGGTCCGCGTACGGGTCAAGGACGACGGGCCGGGCCGGACGGCGCCCGTGCGCGCCCCGGGCGCCGCGTCGGCCTCCACCGGCCAGGGCCTCATCGGCATGCGCGAGCGGGCGACGATCTACCACGGCACGGTGACCGCCGAGCCCGCCCCCGGGGGCGGCTTCGAGGTCAGCCTGCGCGTCCCCGTGCCCCGGGCGGCCGGCCATGGTGCCTGAGGGGACGGGGTCCGCTGCCCCGGCGGCCGCCGTGCTGCGCGTGCTCGTCGTCGACGACCAGTTCCTGATCCGGTCCGGGCTGACCGCACTGCTCACCGCCGCGCCCGGCTTCGAGGTCGTGGGCGAGGCCGGGGACGGCGAGGAGGCGGTACGGCTCGCCGCCGAGACCCGGCCCGACGTCGTGCTCATGGACATCCGGATGCCCGGCACCGACGGGATCGCCGCCACCGAACGGATCCTCGCCGAGGCGGAGGCCGGAGGCGGGGCCGGAGCCGGGGCCGTCGGCCCGCGGATCAAGGTGCTCGTGCTGACCACCTTCGACTCCGACGAGTACGTCCTGCGGGCCCTCAGGGTCGGGGCCGCGGGGTTCCTCCTCAAGGACACCCCGCCCGACCGCCTGCTCGCCGCCGTCGCCACCGTGCACGCGGGCGAGATGCTCTTCAGCCCCGGCGCCCTGCGCGGACTCATCGACACCTGCGCCGCCCCGGTCGCCCGCGTCCCGCACCCGGGCCTGGACGCACTGACCCCGCGCGAACGCGAGGTGCTGGGCCTGGTCGGAGCCGGTCTGTCCAACGCCGACATCGCCGGCCGGCTCGTCCTCAGCGCCGCCACCGTCAAGACCCACGTACACCGCTGCATGAGCAAGCTCGGACTGTCCAGCCGCGCCCAGGCCGTGGTCGTGGCGCACGAGTTCGGTGTCGCCGCCCGAATGCCGTGACCGCGGAGCCCAGCGGATGCGCGCGGCCGCGGGCGGCACCACAGTGGGTCCATGGGTATCGAAGACTACGGCGGCGGCCCCGGCGCCGAGCAGACCGGCGTACTGGTCGTGACGACCAACGACGTCCCCGGCTACCACGTCGAGCGGGTGATCGGTGAGGTCTTCGGCCTCACCGTGCGCTCCCGCCACCTGGGCAGCCAGATCGGCGCGGGCCTGAAGTCGATGATCGGCGGAGAGCTCAAGGGCCTCACCAAGACCCTCGTCGAGACCCGCAACCAGGCCATGGAGCGGCTCATCGAACAGGCGAAGGCGCGCGGCGCGAACGCCGTGCTGATGATGCGCTTCGACGTCACGGAAGCGGCCGACGTCGGGACCGAGGTGTGCGCGTACGGGACGGCCGTCGTGCTGGTGCCCGCCTCCCCCTGAGACCCCGCCCCCACCACGTAAGTCCAGGACGGCGCTCCGCTTTGTCCATGGGCCTGCCGTGCCGCGGTCCGCAAGCTGTCAGGTCAGTGAGCGGACCGCCCGTGCCTTCGAGCCGTGCGGTCCTCCGCCAAGGAAGCGCCGATTCCCGGAGGCTCGATGCGCACCCCCCTCTGGCCGGCCGCAGCCGCGGTGGCCGGTCTCGTCGCCACCCTGGTCGTGGCCACGCCCGCCGCCCCCGCCGCGGCGGCCGCACCCGTGACGATCACCTCGCCCGAACTGTCCGTCAGCGTGGACAGCGGCTTCCCCCGCGTCATCAGCTACACCCGCAGAGCCACGGGGGACGTGCTGAACGGCAACGAGGACACCATCGGCGCGATCGTCGTCAACGGGACGACCTACACCCCCGCGGTGACCTCGACCGCCGCCGCCTCCGGCGTGGACTACGCCCTGTCCTTCTCCGGGGTGACCATCAGGTCCCGGCTCTCGGTGGCGGGTTCGGTCGTCGAGTTCAAGGTGACCGCCATCGAGGACACCGCCGCGCTGCGCGTGCGCAGCCTCGCGATACCCGACCACAACCTCGTCAGCGTCCGCAGCGACCAGCCGGGCGCCGCGCTGGCCACGGCGAACATGCACACCGCCACCACCGGCACCGGTGACACCTTCACCACCCTCAAGGCGAACACCCCCGTGGACCCCGCCGCCGTGACGGTGATGCACGGCCTCGCCAACACCGCCAAGCTGGCCGCCGCAGTCGATTCCAACTCCCTCTACGACGCCCCCTCGGGCGGCACCGCCCGCGAGAACGGCCGGATCAGCAAGCGGGTCACCGACAAGGGCGGCTACCGCCGCGCCGGCCTGTGGAGCGGAGCCTGGCTCTACCGCGCCTCCGGCGCCGCGGACAGCGACACCGAGCCGCTGCCCTACGCCCGGGTCGCGATCACGGCCGACCGCAACGCCGACTCCACCGTGGACTGGCAGGACGCGGCCATCGCCTACCGCGACATCTGGACCCCGCCCACGGGCTGGCAGCAGACCCCCGACCGCGTCGTGCAGCGCATCCCCTTCAACTTCGCCTCCGAAGCCACGCACCCCTTCGCGCAGACCCTTGACGAGACCAAGCGGGTCAGCCTCGCCACCGACGGCCTCGGCCAGTTCGTGCTGCTCAAGGGGTACGCCTCCGAGGGCCACGACTCGGCCCACATGGACTACAAGAACATCGGCGCCAAACTGGGCGGCGCCGCCGGCCTGAACGCCCTCACCACCGCGGGCCACGCCTACAACGCGGACTTCGGGGTGCACATCAACGCCACCGAGGAGTACCCGGTCTCGGCCACCTTCGACCCGGCGCACCAGAGCGGCGGCCTCGGCTGGGACTGGCTCGACCAGTCCTACTACGTGGACACCAGGAAGGACGGCCAGTCCGGGCAGCGCCTGAAGCGACTCCAGGACCTCAAGGCCGCGGCCCCCGGCCTCGACTTCCTCTACGTGGACGTCTGGTACGGGGACGGGTACGTATCGCGCAAGCTCCAGCGCGAAATCGGCGGCCTGGGACTCCAGTTGGCAACCGAGTTCCCCAACACCCTCACCGAGCAGTCCCTCTGGCACCACTGGGCCACGGACGTCAACTACGGCGGCAGCGACCTGAAGGGCATCAACTCGGGCATCGCCCGCTTCATCGCGAACCACGCCAAGGACGACTGGATCGCCCGCAACCCGCTGCTGGGCGGCGCCGAGGTCACCGCGTACGAGGGCTGGCAGGGCAAGAAGGACTTCACCGCCTTCCTCAACACCACCTTCGCCACCAACCTGCCGACCAAGTACCTCCAGGAATCACCGATCGTGAAGTGGACCGCCGACACGGTCACCCTCGCCAACGGCACCTCCGTCACCACCACCGGCGGCACCCGCAAGATCACCACCGGCGGCCGGACCGTACTGAACGGCACCAGCTTCCTGCTCCCGCGCGACGGCAAGCTCTACCACTGGAACGAGGCCGGGGGCTCCACCACCTGGACCCTGCCCGCCGGCTGGAGCGCACCCAAGCTCTACAAACTGACCGACACCGGCCGCCAGTCGGTCGGCGACCTCACCGTCGGCTCGGGCGGCCAGGTCACCGTCAACGCCACCGCGCGCACCGCGTACGTCGTCACCAACGGTGCCGCACCCGTCCAGCCCGACCCCAAGTGGGGCGAGGGCACCCCGCTGAAGGACCCGTCCTTCTACGCGGGCAACCTCGCCGCCTGGACCGTCACCGGCGCCGGAGCCGCCGTCACCCGCAACGCCCAGGGCCAGAGCGAGCTCACCATGGCCGCCGGCACCGCCCCCGCCGTCTCCCAGCAGCTCACCGGCCTCACCCCCGGCACCTACGCCGCCTCCGTCTGGGTCTCCACCCCCACGGGCCGGGCGGCCACCCTCACCGTCACCCCGGCCGGGGGCAGCGCCGCCTCCGTGTACGCCGACTCCTCACCGCTGACCAACAACCTCGGCGGCAGCGAGAAGAACGGCACGAAGATGCAGCGCATGAAGGTCCTCTTCGACGTGCCCCCCGGCCAGTCCGCCGCCACGCTCCGACTGTCCTCGGCCGCCGGACCCGGCACCGTCCACCTGGACGACGTACAAGTGGTCCGCTCGGCCCGCACTCCGCTCGGCGGCCACTGGTTCACCGAGGACTTCGAGAACGTCGACGCCGGCTGGGGCCCCTTCGTCTTCGGCGGCGCCGGCGGCTCGGCCACCGACCCGCGCACCCACATCGCCCAGCGCAACGCCCCGTACACACAGGCCGGGTGGAGCGGCAAACTGGTCGACGACGTCATCACCGGGCAGAACTCGCTCAAGTCCCACGAGGAGCGCAGCGGGCTCGTCTACCGCACCCTCCCGCAGACGCTGCGGCTGACGCAGGGGCACGCGTACAAGGTCGCCTTCAGTTACGAGAACGGCTTCAGCGGCGACTACCAGTTCATCACCGGCTCCGGCAGCACCGAGACCGCCACCGCCCTGAACCAGGCGCGTACGGCCACCACCTTCACCAAGACGTTCACCGCCGGGGCCGACGCCTGGATCGGCGTACGGAAGGTGACCGCCGAGGACTCGCACAACGAGGCCGACCTCATCCTCGACGACCTCGCCGTCGACGATCTCGGACCGGTGGGCGGCGGAGAAGTCCTCGTCCCGCAGGGCCAGATGAGCGTTAAGGCGGTCGACAGCCAGGAGACCGCCGGCGAGAACGGCAGCGCCGCCAACGTCCTGGACGGCGACAGCGCCACCATCTGGCACACCCAGTGGTACGCGGCCACCGCGCCGATGCCGCACGAGATCACCCTCGACCTCGGAGCCTCGTACAACGTCTCCGACCTGCACTACCTGCCCCGGCAGACGCAGAGCAACGGGCGCATCGCCGACTACCAGGTCTTCACCTCGGCCGACGGCGTCACCTGGGGGACCGCGGCGGCCTCCGGCACCTTCGCGGACAGCGCCGCCCAGCAGGACGTCTCCTTCACCGCCAGGACCGCCCGGTACGTGAAGCTCAGGGCCACGAGGGAGGTGGGCGGCAATGCGTGGACCTCGGTGGCAGAACTGAACATCGGCTACCGGCCGTAGGGTCCGACGGGCAGACTGGTCGCCGTGACCTCACTGAGCAAGGGCGCCAACCTGCCGATCGGGGCAACCGCCGTCCGGGCCGTGCTCGGCTGGTCGGCGGGGCCCGGAGTCCCCGACGTGGACGCGTCCGCGCTGCTGCTGGGCGGCGACGGGCGCGTCCGTTCCGATGCCGACTTCGTGTTCTACAACCAGCCCCGGCACGCGTCCGGTTCCGTGACCCACCAGGGCAAGCGGCCCGGCGCCGACACGATCGCCGTCGACCTCGGCGCGGTCGAGCCCGGCATCGAGCGCGTCGTGCTCTGCGCCTCGGCGGACGGCGGCTCCTTCGGGCAGGTGCCCGGGCTGCACCTGCTCCTGCTCGACGCGGTGTCCGGGGCCGAGCTGGTCCGGTTCGACATGGCGGCGGGCCCGGAGAAGGCGTACGTGAGCGGCGAGCTGTACCGGCGGTCCGGGGCCTGGAAGTTCCGGGCCGTCGGACAGGGTTACGCCGACGGGCTGGCGGGCCTGGCGACGGACTACGGCATCAGCGTGGACGAGGCGCCGGCTCCGGTCGCGGTCCCGCGCACGGTGCCGGTGCCGGTGCCGCCCTCGGTCCCTGCCCCGCCCTCGGTCCCTGCCCCGCCCTCGGTCCCTGCCCCGGCGGCGGCCCCTGCCTCGGCGGCGGCCCCCGCTCCCACAGCCGTCCGGCTGACCAAGGGCGAGGAACTGCTGCCCACCGAGGTGCGCGCCCGCCTGTCGCTGCGCAAACAGCAGGTCGCGGTCAGCCTGAGCAAGCACGGGGTGGGATCCCTCACCGCCCGCGTCATCCTTGTGCTCGACGCCTCGGGCTCGATGGCCTTCCACTACCGGCGCGGCACCGTCGCGGGCGTGGCCGAGCGGATGGCCGCGGTGGCGGCCCAGCTCGACGACGACGGCCAGATGCAGGCCTGGACCTTCGCCTCCAGTCCCGCGCGCCTCCCCGACCTCGTGATCGCCGAACTGCCCGAGTGGCTGCGCCTGCACGTGCGCGTCGGCGAGATGAGCCTGTTCGGCCGCCGCAGGCCGCCCAAGGGGCTGGTCCCGGGCCAGCTCGACATGCGCACGGTCGGCATCGGCAACGAGGAGCAGAAGGTCATCGCGCAGGTCCGCGCCTACGTCCGTGACCATCCCGTCCCGGACCCGACCCTGGTGCTCTTCTTCTCCGACGGCGGCGTCTACCGCAACGACGCGATCGAGCGGGAGCTGCGCGCGGCCGTGGAGGAACCGCTGTTCTGGCAGTTCATCGGCCTCGGCCGGGCCGACTACGGGGTGCTCGAACGCTTCGACACGCTGCCCGGCCGCCGCGTCGACAACGTGGGCTTCTTCGCGGTCGACGACATCGAGACCCTCTCCGACCCCGAGCTGTACGACCGGCTCCTGTCGGAGTTCCCGTCCTGGATCCGCGCCGCCCGCCAGGCGGGCATCCTGCGTTGACGCGCGCTGGTGGAGGAGAAGACCGGATGAGCGATCACAGTTCCGCGGCCGAGGTGTTCGACGCGCTCGCCGGGCGCTACGAGGAGGCGTTCGGCGAAGTCCCCGCGCGGTTGGAGGCCCTGGACTGGCTCACCGCGAGACTGCCGCGCGGAGCCCGGGTGCTGGACGTGGGCAGTGGCACGGGCCGGCCCACCGCCGAGACCCTGGCCGGGGCGGGCTGCTCGGTGACCGGCATCGACGTCTCGCGGGAGATGGTCGCCCTCGCGCGCGCCCGGGTGCCGGGGGCGCGCTTCGAGCAGGCCGACGTGCGCACGTACACGCCCGAGGAGGACGGCTTCGACGCGGTGTGCGCCTTCTTCGCGCTGCTGATGATGGACCAGCCGGAGGTGGCCGGGGCGCTGCGGCGGATGGCGTCCTGGGTCGCACCGGGCGGGTACTTCGTCCTGGCCACCGTGCCGGGCGACATCCGCAACCTCGACATCGAGTGGATGGGCCACCGGATCACCGTCAGCAGCCTCTCCACGGAGGACCACCTGGCCGTACTGGAGACCGCGGGCCTCGAAGTGCTGGAACACCACACGCGGGCCTTCCGCCCCCACGGCGGCCAGGGCGACCCGGAGGAGCACCTGCTCTGCCTCGCGCGCCGGCCCTGACACGGGCGCCGGGCGGGCACCCGCCCGGTCACCGGCCCGGCCCGCGTGCCGACTGCTGGGCGCGGAACCGGACCGGGGCCATGCCCACGCGGCGGCTGAACAGCCTGCTGAAGTAGGCGGGATCCTCGTAGCCGACCCGCCGGGCGATCCCGGCGACCGGCAGGTCGGTGCGGGCCAGCAGCTCCTTCGCCCGGCTCAGCCGGATGCCGAGCAGGTACTCCTTGACCCCCTCGCCGGTACTGCGCCGCACCGCCCAGCGCAGTTCGGGCAGCGGCATCCCGAGCTGCGCCGCGTGCTCGGCCACCGAGATCGGCAGCAGCGCGTCCCGGGCCAGGGTGTCCATCACCGCGTCGCCGTGCCGGGACACCTCGGACCGGGCGTAGCGCAGCGCGACCAGCAGCCCGTGGACCGCCGCCGCGGCCTCCACCTCCAGCAGCGGTCCGCCGCGCCGGGCCGCCCGTACGATCCCGTCGACCACGTGCCTAACCCCGGCGGTCCCGCTCAGCGGCACCAGCGGCCGGTCCGGGGTGATGTAGCCGAGGTCGGTGTACGCCTCCACGCTCGGGCCCGCGAAGTCCACGAAGCACTCGTCCCATCCGGTCGCGCGATCCGGCCCGTAGTGGTGCTCCACCCCCGGCACCAGCCACAGCAGCGCCGGGGCGGTCACCGGCTGCGGGGGCCGGCCGGCGTGGCTGAACCAGCCGCGGCCGGCCGAGACGACCACCGCGACGTGGTGGTCGAGCGCGCGGGGGCCGACGACGGGCAGCACGCCCTGCTGCACCCCCACCCCGAGACAGACCAGGCCGAGCCGGCGGTGGTTGGCGGTCGGCGAGAAGTACCGCATCCAACTGCTGTACGGGGGCGTTGCCATCTGCGGATTGTGATCCACAAGGCCGAGCGCCCTCAAGGGTGCGGGCACTCAAGGAGCCGCCGGCGCCCGTTCCGCGCCGGTTTCCACCGCGCAGCCGGCCGAACCCGCGGGGGCCGCGGGGGCCGTGGGGCTCGGCGGGGCCGCCCGAGAGGCGGACACCGCCCGGCTCGCGGACACTGCTTGGCGGGTCGGGGCCGCCGCGGGGCGGGGCGGGCGGAGTCCTGCTGCCAGGCCGGCGATGAGCACGCCGAGCCCCAGCCATACCGCCGGGCCCGGCACACCGCCGCCGGTGACGGCCCCCGCGGCCGCCGCCGCGAGCGGGGCGACCCCGGTCAGCAGCCCGGCCCGGCCGGAGCCCACGGCGGCCACCGTGCGGTACCAGAGCAGGAACGCCACCGCGGTCACCATGACGGCCAGGTACCCGGCCGCCGCCCACTGGCCCGCCGTCACCGACGCCAGCTCGGAGGGCCCCTCGACGAACACCGTCAGCCCCGCCAGCATCACCGCCCCCAGCCACACTGCGTGCACCGACACCCCCCAGGCACCGTGCCGCCGCAGCACCGGCACCGCGAGCAGGGTGAACCCCGCCTCGCACCCCAGCGCCAGCGCGGCCCACGCGACCCCGGCGGCGTCGGTCCGGCCCGTCCCCTCCACGAGCACCGCCCCCGCCACCACGACGGGCGCGGCCAGCAGCACCTGCCGGCTGGGCCCGCGCCCCTCCAGCAGCGGGCCGATCAGCCCGAGGAGGATCGGTACGGAGGCCACCGCGACCGCGATGACGGCCGGCTCCGCATGCGCGACGCCCCGTACGACGGCCACGTTGAACAGCACCAGCCCGGTCGCCGCGATCCCGGCCAGCCACAGCCACTCCCGGCCGCGCGGACGCAGGATCCGCACCCGGGCCCACCGGGCGAGGGCGAGCAGGATCAGCGCGGCCGCCGCGTAGCGGACGGCCTGGACGCCGAACAGCGGGGCGTCGACCAGGGAACGGGAGACGGTGACACTGCTGCCGACCAGAGCCATGCCGGCGATGCCGGGGGCGAGGTCGCGCAGGGAAGCGGACGGAGTGTTCATACCGTCGAGCCTGGCGCCAGAATGGACCCATGAGCAGGTCCAAAGAAGGAAAGGTACAGGGGTCCAAAACACCCCCCGCGGGCGGTGGCGCGGACTTCCTCCAGCTCGACGTCGGCCGCGCCCCGGCGGGCGGCCGTACCGAGTGGCTGGCCGAGCGGCTGCGCGCAGCCATCGCCGACGGCACCCTCCCCGTCGGCAGCCGGCTCCCGCCCAGCCGGGTGCTCGCCGCGGAGCTGCGGGTTTCCCGGGGTCTGGTGACCGAGGCGTACCAGCGGCTGGCCGAGACCGGGCAGGTGGCCGGCCGCGGCCGGGCGGGCACGGTGGTCGTCGCGGCGCCGCCCCCGGCGGCAGCGGCCCCGGCCGCGCCGCTGCGCGGAGGCTTCGTGGACGCGCTGCGCGCCGTACCGTGCCGGATCGACCTCTCGCCCGGCGTCCCCGACCTGGCCGCCTTCCCGCGAACCGCCTGGCTCCAGGCCGAGCGCCGGGTCCTGGCCGGGCTCACCCCCGCCGACTTCGGCTACGGCAACCCGCAGGGCGCCCCCGCGCTGCGGGAGGCCGTCGTCGGCTGGCTGGCCCGGAACCGGGGGATCCGCGCCGACCCCGGGGAGGTGGTCGTCGTCGCCGGGGTCGCGCAGGCGCTCGGGCTCCTCGCGCACGTCCTGCGCGAGGACGGCGTACGACGCGTCGCCGTGGAGGACCCCGGCTCGCTGGGGGCCCGGCAGCAACTGGAGTACGGGCGGCTGGAGTCGGTGCCGGTACGGGTCGACGAGGGCGGTCTCGACGTCACCGTGCTGAGGGCCTGCGGGGCGCGGGCGGCGCTGCTCACCCCGGCGCACCAGTTCCCGACCGGGGTCGTCCTCGACGGCGAACGGCGCCGGGAACTGCTCGGCTGGGCCGCCGCCGGGGGAGTGGTCATCGAGGACGACTACGACGCCGAGCACCGCTACGACCGCGCCCCGGTCCCCGCGCTGCGCGCCCTGCTGCCCGAGGCGGTCTGCTACGCCGGGAGCGTGTCCAAACTGCTCGCGCCTGCCCTGCGGCTGGGCTGGCTGCTGGTCCCGCCGCGCCACCTGGACGCGGTGGTCGCCGCCAAGCGCTACGCCGACCTCGGCAACCCGGTCCTCGCCCAGCTCGTCCTCGCCCGGCTGATGGACTCGGGCGAGCTGGAGCGCCACCTGCGCTTCGTCCGGCGCCGCCACCGCGGGCGCAGGGACGCGATGCTGCGGGCCATCGCCGCCGAACTGCCGGGCGCCCGGGTGCACGGGGCGGCGGCGGGGCTGCACCTCATGGTCACGTTCGAGGGCGCCGACTTCGAGGACACCGCCCTCGCCTCGGCGGCCCTGGAACTCGGGGTCAAGGCCCATCCGCTGTCCTGGCACCGGATGGCCCCGGGCCCGCCCGGCCTGATCCTCGGCTACGCGGCGGGCCCGAAGGGCGACATCGAGGAGGGCATCGCGGTCTTCGGCGCGGCCCTGCGAAAAATTCTTCGGAACCGGCGGCAACCTCCCCGGGGGTCGCGCGTCGTGCAGGGGTGAAGGGCGTGAACCCGCGCCCGTTCGACCGACCGTGGAGAACCACCTTGAAGAACCTGAAGCGCGTCTCCTTGTCCGTCCGCCGGGCAGCGGCCGTCGCCGCCGCCACTGCCGGGGTGACCGCTGTCCTCGCCGGGCCGGCCCTCGCCGCGAGCGGGCCCGCCGCCGCGCCGTCGCCCTCGGTCAGCGCCGTCCCGAGCGCCGCCCCGAGCGCGGTGCCGAGTTCCCCGTCCAAGCCGTCGCCCTCGCAGCCCGCCGTCAAGCCCAGCGCCTCGGTCAGCCTGCCGCCGGGCACCGCGCCCAGCGCCGCCCCGAGCGCGGCGCCGAGCGCCGGCTCCGCCGATTCGTCCGGCGGCGGTGAGCTTGCGCATACTGGCTCCTCCAAGACCACCACCATCATCGGGGCCGGGGCCGCCGTACTCGTCGTCGCCGGGGCCGGGACCCTGTACTCCGTGCGGCGCCGCGCGAACGGCTGAGGACTCCCGTGCTTCACCTCGCACCACCCCTGAGCTCCGTCGTGCCCGGCTTCGGCCGGGCACGGCGGGGCTTGTGGTCGTTGCTGCTCCACCGCGAGCGCCCGGCCCCGCCGACCCCCGCGCAGCCGCACGGATACGCGTACGGTCACCACGGCCACGGCCACGGCCACGGCCACGGCCACGGGCACGGCCACGGGCACGGCCACGGGCACGGCCACGGGCACTACGCGGATGCCCGCGGAGCGGGGGACGGCGGTGCACCGCCGCCCACCGTCACCGCGCTCTACCACGCGCACCGGCTGCGGATGGTCCGGCTGGCGGTCCTGCTCGTGGACGACCTGGGCACCGCCGAGGACGTGGTGCAGGACGCCTTCACCGCCCTGTACCGGCGCCACGGGGAGCAGATCGCCGAGGTCGACAACGCGCTCGGCTACCTGCGCACAGCCGTCGTCAACACCGCGCGCTCCGTACTGAGGCGCCGGCGCACCGCCCGGGCCTGGACCCCGCCCGCACCCGTCGACGTGCCGTCCGCCGAGGCGTCCGTGGTCCTCGACGAGGCGCACCGGGAAGTGCTCGCCGCCCTGGGGCGGTTGACGCCGAGGCGGCGTCAGGTCCTGGTGCTGCGCTACTGGGCGGACCTGAGCGAGGCGGAGATAGCCGAGACCCTCGGGATAAGCCGGGGCGCGGTCAAGTCGAACGCGAGCCGGGCGCTGGACGCGCTGGAGCGGATTCTGGAGGGTCGGATATGACGCCTGACGTCGAGCGCACCGGTGAGCGGGCCGCCGAGCGGCCCGTCGAGCGTCGGCTGCGCCAGGCCCTCGACGTCCGCGCGGCCGGGGTGACGGTGCGCGAGCTGCGCCCCGCCGATCCGCCGGGGCCGCACGTACGACGGCTGCCGCTGTCGCTCGCGCGGCTGCGGGGGTTCACGCTGCCCCTGACGGGTCTGGCCGCGGCGGCCGCCGCGCTGGTGGGGTACCTCGTACTGGCTCCGGACGCGCCTGTGGTCCGCCCGGTGCCGCCGGCCTCGCCGCCCGAGATCACGAACCCCGCACCGCGGCCTTCTCCGCCGCCGACCGGGACTCCGTCGCCGGTTCCGTCGTCCCCCTCGTCGCCGACTCCGTCGGCACCGGTGCCCGAGGTCGCGTCGACGAAGCCGGGCGGCGCCCCGCCGGGCACGAGCCCGTCCCTGTCCCCGTCGGCCCAGCGGGGCGCGTCGAGCCCGGTCCGCTCGTCACCGCCACCGCCGAGCGCCACGCCCGCCGGGCCGCAGGGCTAGGGGGTGTCTGGCGGATCAGGGTCGGCCAGACACCCCCTAGACCGGCCGCGCGTTCTCCACGACCGCCACCAGCGGGGCGAGCTCCGGATTGCGCGCGGCTTCGTCCAGGGCCTCGCGCAGGGCGGTGTCGTTGGTGGGGCGGGCCTCGCCCAGGAGGGCCAGGCCCGCCTCGCTGACGTCGGTGTAGATGCCCCGCCGGTCGGTGTCGCAGATGTAGCGGTTGAGCAGCCCGCGGTCCTCCAGCCGGCTGACCAGGCGGGTCGTCGCGCTCTGGCTGAGCACCACCGATTCCGCCACCTGGTTCATCCGGAGGTGGCCGCCCGGGCCGCTGTGCTGGCGGCTGAGGACGTCGAGCAGGGAGTACTCGCGCACGCTCAGCCCGTGTCCGGCCTGCAGGGCCCGCTCGATGTGCGTCTCGATCCGCCCGTGCAGGAGGGAGAGGGCGCACCAGCCCTGGGCGAGGGCGGTGAGTGCGCTGTCCGTGGCCGTCATGGGCTCCTCCTTCGTACATGTGCCAATGCCCAGGATAGGTCACATCCGCAATAGCCCGCGCTTGCAAATATCCCGCGTCTGCAACTAATGTGGACGCACGTAAGCGGCGACCGCACCAACACGTCGCGGCGACCGCGGCCACCCGCCGCGACGGCACCACCACCTCCCCTGAAGGGCACCACCCCTCATGCCTCTCGCTCTCCTCGCCCTCGCCATCGGGGCCTTCGGGATCGGCACCACCGAATTCGTGATCATGGGCCTGCTCCCCGAGGTCGCCGCCGACTACGGCGTCTCGATACCCACCGCGGGCTTCCTGGTCACCGGCTACGCCCTCGGTGTGGTCCTCGGCGCACCTCTGATGACCGTCCTCGGCACCCGCATCCCCCGCAAGCGCATGCTGATGCTGCTCATGGGCCTGTTCGTCGTCGGCAACGTGCTCTCCGCGCTCGCCCCGGCCTTCGGGGTGATGCTCGCCGGACGCGTCGTCGCCTCCCTCGCCCACGGTGCCTTCTTCGGCATCGGATCGGTCGTCGCCGCCGGCCTCGTCGCCCCCGAGAGGAAGGCCGGCGCCATCGCCATGATGTTCACCGGCCTGACCGTGGCCAACGTCGTAGGAGTCCCGCTCGGCACCCTCGTCGGCCAGCACCTCGGATGGCGCGTCACCTTCTTGATCGTCGCCGCGCTCGGCGTCCTCGGCCTGCTCGGCATCGCGAAGCTGGTCCCCGAACTGCCCCGGCCCGAAGGCGTACGGATCCGCCACGAGCTCGCCGCCTTCCGCAACGTCCAGGTGCTGCTCGCCATGGCGATGACCGTCCTCGGCTTCGGCGGGGTCTTCGCCGCCATCACCTACATCACCCCGATGATGACCAACGTCGCGGGCTTCGCCGACACTTCCGTCACCTGGCTGCTGGTCCTCTTCGGCCTCGGCATGGTCGCCGGAAACCTGATCGGCGGCCGGTTCGCCGACCGCGCGCTGATGCCGATGCTCTACGTGTCCCTCGGTGCGCTGGCCACCGTCCTCGCGCTGTTCACCCTCACCGCCCACAACAAGTTCGGCGCCGCCGCCACGGTCGTCCTCATCGGCGCCCTCGGCTTCGCGACCGTGCCCCCGCTCCAGAAGCGGGTCCTCGACCAGGCCGCCGGGGCCCCCACCCTGGCCTCCGCCGTGAACATCGGCGCCTTCAACCTCGGCAACGCCCTCGCCGCCTGGCTCGGCGGGCTCGTCATCGCCGCCGGGCTCGGCTGGACCGCCCCGAACTGGGTCGGCGCCGCCCTCGCCGCCTCCGCCCTGGTGCTCGCCCTCGTGTCCGGCGCGCTGGAGCGGCGTACCGGGGCCCGGGCGGCCGGGCGGGCCGTCGCGGCCGGGGCCTCCCGGGCCGCGGCCGCCGCCCCCGTCCACCGCTGAGCCCCCACCCCCGTACGACGAACCACCCCGCAGGAGAACCCGCCATGACCACCGCCACCACCGCGCACCGCACCGCCGTCGCCCCGCTGACCAACGCGGACGCCGAACTGCTCGTCGCCACCGCCAGGACCGCCGCCGAGGCGGCCGGGGTCACGGTCAGCGTGACCGTCCTCGATGCCGGCGGACACCTGCTCGCCTTCCGCCGCGACGACCGCGCCGTACTGATCTCCGGAGAGACCAGCACCCGCAAGGCCTTCACCGCGCTCCAGCTCAACGCCCCGACTGCCGATCTGGTCGAGGCCGTCCAGCCCGGCGGCCCCTTCCACACCCTGCCCACCGCCCTCGACCGGCCGCTGCTGTTCATCGCGGGCGGGCTGCCCGTCCACCGCGACGGGCGCCTCATCGGTGCCATCGGGGTCGGCGGCGGAGCCCCCGCCCAGGACCACGGCTTCGCGGCGGCCGCCCTCGACGCCCTGGCGGGCTGAGCCGTCCGGTCGCGCACCGGCGTCCCCCGTGCCACGTTGGTACGGGGGACACGGGTGCATGATGCGGAATCCGAGGCAGTACGGGAGAGTCCACGTCATCGCGACGGCAACCGTCGCCGCGCTGGTCACCCTCGCCGTCCCGGCCTGTACGGCGGCCTCGGAACAGCCCCGCGCCCCCACCGGCACGGCCACCCCGGCCGCCGTCAGCTCGCCGGGCGCCGCGCGCGCGCCGAGCCCGAGTCCGACACCGCCGCCCGGTCCGACGCCCTCGTACCGACTGTCCACGGCCCCGCGCACCATCCCCGCCGTACGGGAGCACGTGCCGGCCCGCGGCCCCGGCTGGAAGCCCGCCCCCGACGCCCGGGTGGTGGTCCGGCCGCCCGACAGCGCGGTCCTGGCCGACGAGGGCCGGCTGCTCGCCGGTGAACTGCGCATGGGATTCGCGGAGTCGGCCGACGTACGCCGGGGCGACATCGAACTCGACCTGGGCGCCAAGGACTCCGGCGCGCCCGAGTCGTACACGCTCACCGTGCAGAACGGACAGGCCCGCATCACCGGCCCCGACGAAGCCGGCGTCTTCTACGGGACCCGTACCCTCAAACAGGCGGTGGCGGCGGGTGGTTCGGCCCCCGAGGGCACGGTCCGCGACGGCCCGGCCAAGCCCCAGCGCGGCCTCAACCTCGACATCGCCCGCAAGAACTTCACCGCCGGCTGGATCGAGGACCGGCTGCGCGAGATGGCCGACCTCAAGCTCAACCAGTTCGGCCTGCACTTCTCCGACGACCAGGCCTTCCGCATCGAGTCCACCTCCCACCCGGAGATCGTCTCCACCCCGCACCTGACCAAGGCCGAGGTCGCCCGCATCGTGGCACTCGCCCGGAGCCTGCACATCACCGTCGTCCCGGAGATCGACTCGCCCGGCCACCTCGGCGCCGTGCTGCGCGCCCACCCGGACCTGCAACTGCGCAACGCGCAGGGCGGGGTGGTCAAGGGGGCCGTGGACATCTCGAACCCGGCGTCGGCGAAGCTGATCGACGAACTGCTGCGCGAGTACCTGCCGTTGTTCACCGGCGGGGCCTGGCACCTCGGCGCCGACGAGTACCAGGCGCTGGTGGTCCGCGACCCGCAGGCCTCCTTCCCGCAGCTCGCCGCCGCCGCCCGGCAGCGGTACGGGCCCACCGCCCGGGTGCAGGACCTGGCGACGGGCTGGCTCGACGACCGCGCGGCCGTCATCCGCCCGTCGGGCAAGGCGCTCAAGGCGTGGAACGACGGCTTCTTCACCGGCGGCGTGGCCCAGGCCGCCAAGGACCTTCAGGTCGAGTACTGGACCGGCAAGGAGATCGGCGCCCGGCCGCCGCTGGAGTACCTGCGCGAGGGCCGCAAGCTCGTCAACCTGAACGACGAGTTCCTGTACTACGTGCTGGGCGAGCCGAACCAGTTCACCTACCCCACCGGCCGCCGGATCTACGAGCAGTGGACGCCGCTGGTGCTGCGCGGCACCACCCCCGTGCCCGCGAGCTACGGGGCGCAGATCCTGGGCGCCCGGCTCGCCGTCTGGTGCGATCTGGCCGCCTCCCAGACCCAGGCGCAGGTGGCGGCCGGCATCCGGCTGCCGCTGGCCGCGCTGGCCCAGAAGGTCTGGGACGCGCGGACCCCGCAGCAGGCCTGGGAGCAGTTCAAGGCCCTCGCCGACCGCCTCTGAAACGGCTAGGGTGCCTTCTGGGGCTGCGGGGTGCGGTCGCGGCGCTGCCAGCGCTGCTGGACCGACTGGCCGAGCAGCGGCAGCGCCGTGACCACGGTCAGCGTCCAGGCGGTGGCGAAGCCCCAGATCAGAGGCTCCGCCACGGTGATCGACGCGGCGACCATCAGCGCCACCGTGAGCGCACCGAGCAGGCAGGCCGCCGCGATGCGCCGGCGCCGGTGCGTGGACCGCGCGAAGCGGTCGAGGGACCGGCCCAGGGACCGGTCACCCTTCAGTTGGGCCTCGATCGCGGAAAGGGCGCGCTGCTCGCGATCGGAGAGTCCGGCTCCGTCCATGGCCACGTACCTCCACCTGCTGCCGCCGCCCTGCGCGGACCTCAGCCTCTGGCGAGCGAATACCCGGCCTGAGACGGATCAACCCCCGGCGGCCGCGGCGGCGCAGGCGGGTGGTCACCAGATGGAGTTGACCCACTCCGGGTGGTCGATGAACGGGTTCCGGTTGTGCTGGTAGGTGTCGTATATGACCTGGTTGCGGCGCTGCTCGAAGGCGTCCGGCGGGTCCTGCAGGTTCCACTGCTTCAGGACGCTGATCCGGCCGAAGGTGGGTGCGGAGCCGTTGTTGACCCTGTCGTTCATCTCCAGGTCCGCGAAGCCGTCACCACCGTCGTAGCGGACCGCCATGTACAGGAGCATCCGCGCCACGTCGCCCTTGACCGCGTTGCGCGGTTCGAAGGAGTCCGAGTCGGTGTAGCTGCCGGGGGCCTCGGAGACCGGGCCGCCGCCGTAGTCGAAGTCCTTGTTGCCGCGGGTGCTGTTGACCGTGACGTCCTCGGGCCGCAGGTGGTGCAGGTCGGTGCCCGGTCCGGTGGCGGTGCCGAAGTCGCCGTGGCTCTTGGCCCAGACGTGCTCGCGGTTCCAGTCGTTGACGCCGCCGCCGTTGGTGGACTTCGACTGGGAGCGGCCGGAGTAGACCAGGATGACGTTGTTCGGGTTCGCCGGGTCCTGGTCGGTGACCTTCAGGGCGTTCCACACGCCGTCGTAGGAGACCTTGGACTGGGTCTTGATGATGTTGTGCAGCGCGGTCTTCAGCGCGGCCCCGGTCTTGCCCTCGGCGGTCGCGTAGTACGAGTCCACGTCGGCGGACGAGACGGCTGCGGCTGCGGTTGCCGCGGACGGATCGGCCGCGGCCCGCTGCTGGCCCGCGGAGGCGGCGGCCGGGACGAGCAGCAGCGCGGCTGCCGCGAGCGCGGCCGCGCAGGGGGTTGTGCGGGAGATTCTCATGATGTGGGGGACCTCTTTACAAGCACCGTCCCCGCCCGGGGAATTGGCGGGGTTTCAGGTGGCCAAGCGAGATTCACATTGTCATGTGCCGAACAGGTGAAAACCATGTGTCCGGAACCAGGACTTTGGCCCTCCGGCCCCGATCGGGTGAGGCCCTCTTGGCAGAACGCCGGGGTACGGGCACGGTGGCAAAGGCCCCGGTGGCAAAGCCCCGGCGGGGCCGCCCGGACCGCTGGAACCGTCAACAGCCCTACCTGGAGCAGCCCATGGCAGCGAAGATCCTCATCGTGACCGGCGACGCGGCGGAGTCGCTGGAGGTCCTCTACCCCTACCAGCGCCTGCGCGAGGAGGGGTACGAGGTCCACATCGCGGCGCCGACGGTGAAGAAACTGCGCTTCGTGGTCCACGACTTCGAGGACGGCTTCGACACCTACACCGAGAAGCCCGGCTACACCTGGCCCGCGGACATCGCCTTCGCCGACGTCGACCCGGCGGCGTACGCGGCAGTGGTCGTCCCGGGCGGGCGTGCGCCGGAGTACCTGCGCAACGACCCCGACGTGCGGCGGATCCTGGCCGCCTTCGCCGGGGCCGACAAGCCGATCGCCCAGATCTGCCACGGCCCCCTGATCAGCGCCGCCGCCGGCGCGCTGGACGGCCGCCGGGTCACCGCGTACCCGGCACTGGAGCCGGACATGAAGTCCGCCGGGGCGGACTTCGAGGACTGCGAGGCCGTCGTCGACGGCACCCTGGTCTCCGCCCGGGCGTGGCCGGACCACTCGGCCTGGATGCGGGAGTTCCTCACCGTGCTGCGCGGCAAGGCGCCGCTCGCCCAGGCGGAGTGAGGCCGGGCGGGCCGGGCCGCGGCGGGTCGCGTCGGGCGAAGGGGAGGTTCCCCATTCCCTTGTGAAGTGTGCGGGTCGGGGGACTGACGGGGCGCCGGTCGTGTGTTGAGGTGGGTGAGTCAATCAACGTTGTTCGCAAGGCAGTTGAAGGGACTTACCGTGACTGGAACTCTGGGTCGACGCGGGTTCATCGGGGCGGCCGCGGCCCTCGGCACGGCCGCGCTCGCCGGGCCGATGGCCCCCCTCGCCCAGGCGCAGCCCGCCGCACGGCGCCCCGACTCGATCGCCGTCCCGGCGGGCTTCCAGCCCGAGGGCATCGCCGTATCGGCCCGGGGCGCGCTCTACACCGGTTCCCTGATCGACGGCTCGATCTACCGCGCCGACCTCGCCACCGGCGCGGGCCGGATCATCACCGAGGGCCAGGGCCCCATGTCGGTCGGGCTCAAGCTGGACACCCACGGCAGGCTGCTCGTCGCGGGCGGATTCAGCGGCCAGATCCGCGTCGTCCACGCCGGCGACGGGCGCGTGCTGGCCACCCACCAGGCCGCGACCGGCACGACCTTCGTCAATGACGTCGTCGTCGGCTGCGGAGGGGCCTGGTTCACCGACTCCTTCAACGACGTCCTGTACTTCCTCCCGGCGGGCCGCGACCTCACCGGCGCCGGCGCCGCCCCGCGTACGGTGGCCCTCGGCGGCGAGTGGACCCCGACCCCGCCCGGCGGCGAGTACTGGGGCTCCAACGGCATCGAGCGGACCCCGGACGGCCGGGCGCTGCTGGTGGTGCACGACACCGCGCAGGCGCTGTTCCGCGTCGACCCGCGCACCGGCGCGGCCACCCGTACCGTGCTCGACGGCGGCTCGGTCGGCAACGGCGACGGGCTCGTGCTCCACGGCCGCACGCTGTACGTCGTACGCAACTGGGCCTACGCCATCGACGTGTTCACGCTCAGCGCGGACGGACTGCGGGCCCGGTTCGTCAAGCAGATCACCGACCCGCGCTTCGACGAGCCGACGACGGCCGCCGTCCACGGCGGCCGTCTCTACGTGGTCAACGCGGCCTTCGACTCCGACTGGTCGGACCCGGCGACCGCCTCGACGATCGTCAGCTGCCCGATGTGATCGGCGGGGCCGGCTCGGACTTGTAGTTCTCGCCGAAGTTCTTCTTCACGGCGGCGTCCCAGGAGCCGTCCTCGACCATCTTCTTCAGAGCGGTGTTGATCTTGCCCTGGAGTGCGGTGTCGCCCTTCTTCACGCCGATGCCGTAGTTCTCGTTGCTCAGGCTCAGCCCGACCAGCTTGAACTTGCCCTGGTTGCCCTTCCGGGCGGCGTACCCGGCCAGGATGGAATTGTCCGTGGTCATGGCGTCGACCAGGCCGTCCTGGAGGGCGACCAGGCACTCCGAGTAGCCGAGGAGCTCAAGGAGGCTGGCCTTGGGGGCGAGCTTGTTCTTGACGTTCTCCGCCGAGGTGGAGCCGGTGACCGAGCAGAGCTTCTTGGTGTTGAGGTCCTCGGCCTTGGTGATGGTGGGGTCATCTGCGCGGACGAGCAGGTCCTGGTGCGCGAGGAAGTACGGGCCGGCGAAGGAGACCTTCTCCTTGCGCTTGTCGTTGATCGAGTAGCTGGCCGCGACGAACTTGACCTCGCCGTACTGGAGCAGCAGCTCGCGGTCGGAACTGTCGACGCGCTTGAACTCGATCCGCTCCGGCTTGTAGCCGAGCTCCTTGGCCACGTACGTCGCCACGTCCACATCGAAACCGGTGAAGGTGCCGTCCGTCTCGCGCATGCCGACGCCCGGCTGGTCGAACTTGATGCCGATGGAGAGGGTCCCCTTGTCATCATCGCCTCCGAAGCAACCGGAGGCGGTAAGGCTGAGGCCGATCACTGCGGCGACCGCACCGGCCTTGGGAACCTTCATGCTGCACTCTTTCCTCGGGAACGCGGATCGCGCGGTAAACGGGCACGCGGAGGCAGCGCGGCGGCGCCGGGATTACCGGAACACAGGGAACCGCGCGGACGTGGAGACGCGTGTACGAGGAAGCTAGGAAAGTGACGGGCGCAGTGTCACTGGATCTGAGGAAAACTTGAGGTAACGATCCGGGTAGGCCGCAGATCCTGTGGCCGATCGGGTACCGGGCGGGAGAGGGGCTGGGTGCGTGACTGCTGCTGGGGCAAGGGTCGAGGGGAACGAACTGCTGCTGGGGGACGGGGCGAGGGTCAGCTTCATGCGGACCCTGCGGCTGCCGGAATCGGGCACGCACGCGCTGCCGCCGGGGCTGGGCCAGTTCCCGCTGCGCCGGGTGGAGGACTATCCGGACACGGTGCCCCCGGAGTGGCTGGCCAAGGGCGGGGTGATGCTCCCCGTGTACCTGCGCGAGGCGATGTGGCTCAGCTTCGGCGGGACCGCGGAGCCCACCGCGCTCCAGGTCGGCGTGGGCAAGGTGTGCGCCGTCTCGGGTGAGCGCTGGACGGGACGCCTCGCGCGGCGCCCGCAGAACTACGTGGTACTGCCGCGGCAGCCCTGGCTCGACGGGATCAACTCCGGCGACGGGACGGTGCGCCAGTTCGTCGCCGTACCGCTCGGGCTCGGAGCGACCGTGGAGGGGCAGGTCACCGGCGAGGAGACCACGGGCGGGGTGCAGCTCCAGGCCTTCGCACTGCGTCCGGACCGGCTGGCGCAGTGGCGCGCGGCGCGTGCGCCGCGGACCCGCTCGATGAGCGTCGGGTACGGGGGCGCGGCTCCCGCGCCGTCCATGCCGCCCGCCGCCATGCCGTACGCCCCGGGGGCTGCGGCGGGACCGCCCCCGCCGGGCGCCCCGGCTCCGGCGGCCCCCGCCATGGGCCTCGGCGTCGGCGGTTCCATGCACCAGGAGGTGTACGAGGACCACCGGCCGCTGTCCGACTGGGCCGAGGAGGCGGCCGCGCGGGTCTTCGTCCACCTGGTCACCCCGCCCGCGTGGCACCGGATCACCGGGGAGCGCCCGCCGCCCTCACCGGTCGACCGGGCCGCCTACACCAAGGCCGGGCTGCCCTGGTTCGACTACTACGACGAGTCCGCCACCGACCTCGCGGCGGCCGGTCCGCTGGAAACGGTCAAGCCAGTGGGGGAGTGGCTCGGCGAAGACCACGCCCCGTGGACCCCGCCCGCCCCGGGCCAGGTCAAGTCGCTGGGCAACGCCCCGCGGCCGGGCGCACCCGTCCAGGACGGCGACTGGTAGGGGCTCGCACACCGGGCGCGGGGCGGCCGTCCGGCTGGCCGGGAACGTACGGTCGGCCGGGGCGGGGCGTCGGCCGCATGGCAGCATGGCCGGGCAACACACGGTAAGCGGAGGGGGAGTTCGGTGAGCGGTGTACGCAAGGGCCTGGCCAAGGTGGAGATCGCGCTGCGCTGGGACCCCAGCCCGGCCGGGGCGCCCGCGCACGATCTGGACATAGTGGCGGCGGTGTACGGGGCGGCGGACCCGCACGGACGGCCCGCGTACCTCGTGCACTTCGGCAGCCGGTCCCCCGACGGCACCATCACCTTGAACCGGGACAGCCACACCGGTCTCGGCCTCGGCTTCGACGAGGTGATGACCATCGAACTGGACCGGATGGCGGAGGAGTTGCGCCGCGTGGTGGTGGGCGTCGTGATCCAGGCCGGGTCGACGACCTTCGCCGACGTCGCCGGCAAGGGGTTCAGGGTCCGGGAGGGCTACACCGACCTCGCGCAGGGCGACTTCGCGGACGTCCCGGACTCCACCGCGGCCACGGTCGCCGAGTTCACCCGCGACGACTCCGGCGCCTGGTCGCTGGACACCGCGGTACGGGGCTTCGACACCGACCCGGAGGAGTTCGCCCGCGTCATGGGCGCCCCTCGGGGGTGAGTCCGCCGGGCCGAGGTCCGCGGGGCCGAGGTCCGCGGGGCCGCGCAGATCGGGCGGCGGTCACTCCCTGAGGGTGACCGCCGCCCGGTCCGGGTGGCGCGCTGCCGCCGTCCCCACGAGGCAGCGCGGGCAGGTCGCCGTCCGGTCATCGGGGGCGGCGGCCCGCCGGTTCAGGTGGCCGAAGAGGCCGTGGCCGTGGCCGTGACGGGGGCAGAGGCAGGGACCGGGACCGGGGGTGCGTGCAGGCCCAGGGCCGGAAGCAGCGCCGCGTCGACGAACCGGACCAGGTAGTCGGCGTCGGCGTACTGTCCCTCCAGCACCGGCCGGATGCGCAGCACGCCCATCAGCTGGGCCGGCAGGAACTCCACGGCGGGGTGCTCCGCGGTGATCTCGCCGCGCGCCACGGCCCGCTCGACCATCGCGTCGAAAGCCGCCAGCTCGGGCTCGATCAGCGCTTCGCGCAGCGCCGCCTGGAGTTCTTCGTCACTGAGTACGGCGTGCCCCATGGCCTGGGTGAGCAGGGTGTCGCGCCCCGAGGTGCCGGCCGCGATCCGGGCCGCCTCGCGGAGGTCCCCGGCCAGGCTTCCGGTGTCCACGGCGGCCAGCGTGCCCTGCCGGTTCGCGCGCAGGGCGGCCGCGACGAGCTGGGGCTTGGTCTTCCACTGCCGGTAGAGCGTGGATTTGCCGCAGCACGCCCGGGCGGCGATGCCCTCCATGGTCAGGGCCTCGTACCCGTGCTCGCGCAACTGCTCCAGGACGGCGTCGTAGAACTGCCGCTCCCGCTCCGGGGTGATCTTCGAGCGGCGCGCGATGGTCGGCGTCGGCGACGTCATGGGGTGCGGCTCTCCTCGGGGGCGCCTCGGTGCCTTCGTGGCTGGATCTCGTTCCAGTCGAAGTCTACGGGAACGCAAGCGTATCGGTACACCCTCGTATCGATACGCCAATGTATCGATACACTGGCGTGTCGATTGTGTGTGCCCGTGACAGGAAGAGAGACCGGGGGATGACCTCCCAGACCACACCCGCCGAGGCAGGTGCCGGACCGAGAACCGACCAGCGCCGCCGCCTCATACGCGAGCTGCTGCTCGTCGCGGGCCTCTTCGCCGTCTACAAGGCGGGCCGGATGCTCTCGACCGGCCGCACCGACGAGGCCTTCCGCAACGCCACGCGCGTCTGGGACGCCGAGCGCGCCCTGCACCTGCCGGGCGAAGGCCTGATCCAGCGACTGCTCCTGCACGGCGACGCACTCGTGCAGAGCGCGAACACCTACTACGCGGCCGTGCACTTTCCGGCCACCGCGCTGTTCCTGGTCTGGCTCTACCTGCGGCGCCCCGCGCACTACCTGTGGTCCCGCCGGGTCCTGGCCCTGCTGACCGGCGCCGCCCTCGTCCTGCACCTGTCCTTCCCGCTCGCGCCCCCGCGGATGCTCGGCGAGGCGCGGCTGATCGACACCGGCCAGGTCTACGGGCCCACCGTCTACGGGGCCGCGCCCGCCACCGACACCATGGCGAACCAGTTCGCCGCGATGCCGTCCCTGCACTTCGGGTGGGCGCTGATGCTGGCCCTCGGCATGATCGCGGCCACCCGGTCCCGGTGGCGCGTGCTGTGGCTGCTGCACCCCCTGGTGACCCTGCTCGTGATCGTCGGCACCGCCAACCACTACTGGATCGACGCCGCCGTCGCGACCGTGCTGCTCGGCGCCGCCCTGCTGCTGGTCCCGCGCCCGGCCGCCCGGTCCCTGGTGGCCGTACGGAGCCTGCCGCGGCCGCGCCCCGCAGCCTCGGGCCCGCCCGCCCAGGCCGCCGCCGCGGCTGCCGCCCCACCCGCCGCTGCCCAGCCTGCTGCTGCCCCGCTCGCCGCCGTTGCCCGGCCCAGCGCCGTGGCACTGCCCGGCGCTGCCGCCCCGCTCGCCCCCGTGGCCGTGCCCGGCGCTCCTGCCCTGCCCGCTGCCGCTGCCGTGTCCGCTGTTGCTGCCCAGTCCGCCGCCGTGGCCGCGCCCGGCGCTGCTGCCCCGCTCGCCGCCGTTGTCCGGCCCGGCGCCGTTGCCGTGCTCGCTGTTGTTGCCCGGCCCGGCGCCGTGGCCGTGCTCGCTGCCGTTGCCCGGCCCGGCGCTGCTGTCCAGTCCGCTGCCGTTGCCGGGCCCGGCGCTGCTGCCACGCCCGGTCTGCTGCGGCAGCGCCCCGGCGCCTCGGGCACGCCCGCTCAGGGCGCCGCCGATGCGGCTGCTGCCCCGCCCGGCGGTGCCGGGCCCGCCGCTGCCCCGTCCGGCGCCGTTGACGGGCCCGGCAGCGGCGCTGCCGTCGGGGCGGGGACCGTGGGGGCCGCGCGGTGAACGCCACCCTCCTCGCCGTCGGGCTCTGCCTCGCCTCCGCCGCCACCTACGCGACCGCCGCCGTCGCCCAGGAACGGCTCGCCCGCCGCGCCACCGCCCGCAGCGCCAAGTCCCTGCTCGGCAACCACGCCTGGTGGTGGTCGGCCGGGCTGAACGCCACCGCCGCACTCCTGCACGCGGCCGCCCTGCGCTACGGGCCCCTCACCCTGGTCCAGCCGCTCGGCGCCCTCACCCTCGTCGCCGCCGTCCCCCTGGGGGCGCACGGCGCCGGACGCCGGGTCGCCGCCACCGAGTGGCGGGGCACCCTGGCCACCGTCGTCGGGCTCGGCCTGCTCCTGCTTCCGGCCTCCGGACCGGCGCCCGACGACACCCTCACCCTGGCCGAGGCCCTCGCCGTCTCCGGCGCCACGGCCGCGGTGATCGTGCTGCTGACCGCACGCCGGGACACGCGCTCGGGGCTGCGTCACGCGACGGCGTCCGGGCTGGCCTCGGCGGCCGCCTCCGCCCTGACCCAGACCGTCGCCGTGGCGGCCGGCCGGGGCGGGGCCCTGCTCAGCGTCCGGGTCGTGTCGGTGGCCCTGCTCGTGGTGGTCTTCGCGGTCGGCGGGCTGCTGCTGTCCCAACGGGCCTACCGCGGCGGCCTCGGCGCACCCCTCGCGGTGGTCAACCTGGCCAACCCGCTGGCCGCGGCCGCGATCGGCATGGTCCTGCTCGGCGAACGCCTCCAGGGCGGCGCGCTCGGGGTCCTGCTGGCCGTCGCGGGCGCCCTCGCCGCGGCCCGCGGGGTCCTGCTGCTGACCCGTACGGCCCCGTCGGCCGTACCCGCGGCAGCCGCCGTACCCACCGCCCCGGCGGCGGCGATGACCCACGCGGCGGTGTGATCCGGCACGCCGCAGAACCGTTTCGGCCGGGCTCGCGTCCTCGAAGGCGAGTACGCGCACACGAACGAAGCGGAGTGAACGGGCATGGGGATAGTCAGCTGGATCGTCCTGGGACTGCTGGCCGGGGCGATAGCCAAGTTCCTGCTGCCCGGCCGCGACCCCGGCGGTCTGATCGGCACCACCCTCATCGGCATCGCCGGCGCCTTCATCGGCGGCTGGCTCTCGGCGAAGTTCCTGGACCGCACGGTCGAGAACGACTTCTTCGACCTCACCACCTGGACCTCCGCCATCACGGGCTCCCTGGTGCTGCTCGTCGGCTACCGCATCCTGTTCGGCAACTCCCGCGACTGAACCCCGCGGACCAGCTCATAGGCTGGGCCCGCACGGCGCGACGTACGAGCTGCGAGGAGCCCCGAACCGGATGAGCGTCACACCCGTCACACCAGTCACACCCGTCCCCACCGCCGACCTGTACGACGAGCACGGCGAAGGACTCGGCATCTGCACCACGCAGTTCCGCCCCTTCGGCGGCCGGCGGCTCTTCGCCGGGTCCGTTCGGACCCTCGCGTGCCACGAGGACAACGCCCTGCTGCGCGAGCTGGTCCACACGCCGGGCGGCGGCGCGGTCCTCGTGGTGGACGGGGGCGCCTCCCTGCACACCGCCCTGGTCGGAGACCTGCTCGCCGGCGCGGCGCAGCGCAACGGCTGGGCCGGTCTGATCATCAACGGCGCGGTACGGGACAGCGTGGCGCTCGGCGCCCTCGACCTCGGCATCAAGGCGCTCGGCACCGTCCCCCGCAAGAGCGGCAAGACCGGTGCGGGCACGGTGGACGAGCCCGTCACCATCGGCGGGCTCACCTTCCGCACCGGTGCCGTGGTGCACGCGGACGACGACGGCGTGGTGCTCCTCCCCGCCGCGGACTGAATCCCGCCACGGACGGGCGCGCCGCGCACCGGCGAGTTCCGGCCAGAGCCGGTCGCCGGCCCTGGCGGAGTCCGGCCGGGCCGGGTTTCACTGCGGGCCCATGAGACGACACAGGATCATGGGCCTGCTCGGCGCGCTCGCGCTGGCCACGGCCACCCTGGCCGCCGCGGGACCCGCGAGCGCGGCCGACCCCACCGGTTCCGGCGCGTCCGCCGTGGCCCGCGCGTCCACCGGTTCCACCGCGCCCGTCGCCCCCGCCGGAGCCACGACGACCCCGCCGGCGGAGTTCGGCACCGACTGGCACGACCCCCTCACCGCCGCCCCGCCCGTGGCCCGGCCCGCGACCCGGGCCTGCGATGTGACCCTGGCGGAGGCGCAGTTCCGGGACTACACCCCGTACCGCGGGAGCTACGCACCGCCCACGGCCTGCGGCGCGGGCACCTGGGCCAAGGTGGTGCTCCGCCTCGACGGCAAGGTCAAGGGCCGCCAGTACGACCGCCTCGGCCACCTCTCCGTCGGCGGGGTGCAGATCTTCCACACCTCCACCCCCGAGCCCTCGCCCGACGGGATCACCTGGTCCGTCGAGAAGGACGTCACCCACTACCGCGACACCCTCAGCCGTCCGCAGCCGGTCGAGATGCTCATCGGCAACGTCGTCAACGACACCTACACAGGCGTCATCGACGTCAAGGTCATCCTGACCTTCTTCGCCGCCGACGGCCGCAACCCGGCCCCCGCGACCCCCGACCGCGTGCTGCCGCTCACCGGCCCGACCGTCACCACCCCGCGCAACACCGAACGGCTCCTCGCCGAGGTGTACGCCACCGGCTCCGGCGGCGGCTGCGAGGAGTACTGGTACATGACCGCCCCCGACGCGGCCCCGTACTCCTGCAAGGCCGCCGACGGCCCCTACCGCGAGGTCCAGGTTTCCGTCGACGGGCAGCTCGCCGGACTCGCCGCGCCCTTCCCCAACGTATGGACCGGCGGCTGGTCCAACCCCTTCCTCTGGTACGTCACCCCCGGCCCCCGGGCCTTCGACGTCCAGCCGATCCGCTACGACCTCACCCCCTACGCCGCCGTCCTCAACGACGGCCTCCCGCACCGGATCGAAGTCCACGTCGCCGGGGTCCCGGCGGGCCAGAGCGGCTGGAAGGCCCCCGCCAACCTGCTGCTCTGGCAGGACGGGGCCCGCGAGGTCGTCACCGGCGCGCTGACCCGCCACGAGGAGGGCGCCCCGCAGGGCTCCTCGCGCTGGACGCCCGCCGCGCCCGGCGCCGAGCACCGCCTGGACACCGAAGGCGGCCACCGGCTCACCGTCGCCGGCCACCTCGACACCTCCCACGGCCGGGTCACCACCACCGTCACGCGGGCCGTGCGCAACACCTCCGTCCACCGCTGGACGGAGGGCGAGGACCGGGACGCGCTCGACGCCACCTGGACCGACGAGGAGACGGTGACCCGCGGGGCGACCGCCACCCGCACGCAGCGCACGTACACGATGGACGGCGAGACCACCCTCGGCGCCGGCGACCGGCTGCGCACCGTCCTCGCGCTCGGCGACCGCGCGGACACCGTCACCCTGCGCGGCGGCCGGCAGGTCGACTGGTCCCGACTGGACGACCGGTACACGGGTGACGCCTCGTACACGGCCAACGTCCCGCGCGACCAGCGGCACGCCGTCGGCACGACCAACGCCCGCTACCGGCTCCTCGGTTCGGGCGTGCCCGGCGGCTGCTACGACCGCACGGTGGCGACCGAGCAGGGCACCGTGACGGTGGACCGCCGACGCTGCTGACACCGGCGGCCCCTACGATGACCGCCCATGGAGAACAGTGAGGCCGGCAGACAGCTGATCGGCGGGCGCTTCGAACTGATCGCGCCCCTGGGCAGCGGCGGCATGGGAACGGTGTGGCGCGCCCGCGACATCGCATTGCACCGAGATGTCGCACTCAAAGAGGTGCGCCCGCCGGACCCGGCGACCGCCGCCGCCCAGCCCGGTCTCGCCGACCAACTGCGCGAACGGGCCGTCCGCGAGGCCCGCGCACTGGCCCGCCTCGCGCACCCGCACGTCGTCACGATCCACCACATCGTCGAGCCGGCCGACGGCGCCGAGGGACATCCGTGGATCGTGATGGAGCTGGTCAAGGGCGGCTCCCTGTACGACCGGCTGGCACCGGGGCCGATGCCGGTCGCGGAGGTGCTGCGGCTCGGGCTCGACGTGCTGTCGGCGCTGCGGGCCGCGCACGCCGAAGGGGTCCTGCACCGGGACGTGAAGCCGGCCAACGTGCTGCTGCGGCCCGACGGATCGGCCGTGCTCACCGACTTCGGGATCGCGGCGCTGCACGGGTCGACCGCGCTGACCTCGACCGGGGTCCTGATCGGCTCGCCGGAGTACATCGCACCGGAGCGGGTGCGGGGCGAGGAGGGACTGGCGGCCTCCGACCTGTGGTCGCTGGGCATGCTGCTGTACGTGGCCGCGGAGGGCGTCCACCCGCTGCGCCGGGCCACCAGTCTGGCCACGGTGGTCGCCGTGCTGGACGAGCCGATCCCCGCGCCGGTGCGGTCCGGACCGCTGGGGCCCGTACTGGAACGGCTGCTGGTACGGGACCCGGGCGCGCGTCCGGAAGGCGAGGAACTGGAAGCCCTGCTCCGGACCGCGAGCAGTGCTCTTGGCGGTGCCACCCCGGTCACGCCTCCGGTCGCCCTGGGCCAGTACGGTCCGCCGACGCCGCCCCCGATGCCGCCGCTGCCCGACCCCGGCCGGGCGGCGGGCCGGCCGCCGGGCCCGAACCCGTACGCGGCCACCGCGCCCCTCCCTGCCCAGGCCGCCCCGCGCCGGCGCCCGGCCCTGCTCGCCGCGCTGATCGCGGTGGTCCTCGCGGTCGGCGTGACCGGCGCCGTGAAGTGGCTCTCCGACAGGGACGACGACGGCGGCGACGCGAAGGGCGGTGCGACCCACTCGGCCTCGACCGCCCCGACGGGCCCGACCACCGGCCCGACGCCGTCCCCCAGCCCGACCCCGAAGGCGAGCACGCAGCAGACCGGCGGCCCCGTCGAGCCGGTCGATCCCCCCGAGGGGTCCCTGATCTCGCCCGCCAACATCCGCACCGCCATCGAGGCGCTGAAGCAGCAGACCGGCACCACCACCTTCGTGGACATGAAGGTCTACGACTCGTACGTGCTCGCCTCGATCCCCACCGCCCCCGGAGCCAGGACCGTCGACTCCTGGCAGTACCGCAACGGCGCCGCCAAGCGCAGCGGCCCGGCCGGAACGGTCAAGGAAGGCAAACCGCTGATCGACATGGCCACGGTCAACTGGGACGCCCTGCCCGCCCTCCTGGAGCAGTCCAAGCAGGACCTCGGCGTCCCGAACCCGACCTCGCGCTACATCAACGTCGAGATCTGGCAGGACGGGACGCCGTCCATGCGCCCCTACCTCAGCGACCCCTACGGCCAGGGCGGTTTTGTGCTCGCGGGTACCGATGGCAAGGTCAAGAGGGTCTACCGGAACTGACGAGGGAGCCCGGCCACCATGCCCACCTGGCGCAGCACGCTGACCGCGGCCGGGATACGCGACCCCCGGCTGCGGGACGACTACACGCACGCCGCCCGCCGCGTGCTGCGCCGCGAACCGGCCCCCTACCTGGCCCTGCGGCTGCTGGCCGCGCCGGCCCTGGTGCCCTGGCTCGCCGCCGGCCTCGCCTTCATGAACCGGGTCGACGACGTAGCCGAGACCGGCACCCCCGGACAACGGTCCCTCGGCCTCAAGGAGTTGGCCGCGGAGGTGGACTCCGCGCTGCGCGGCGGGCACAGCGCGGACCCGCTGCTGCGCGCCTACGCCCACGCGGTCGGCTCCCGCGGCCTGCCCGTCCACTGGGTCACGCGTTTCCTCGACGGCGCGGCCACGGCCGAAGCCGGCTTCGACGGGTTCGCCACCGAAGCGGACTTCCAGGAGTACCTCGACGCCTATGCCTGGCCCGGGGTGGTGATCTTCACCGGCCTCCAGTACCGGGGCGGCCCCGACGCCGAACAGGCCGCGGGCTGGCGGCGGTTCGTCGACGCCGCCCAGCAGGTCGACTTCCTCGCGGACCTCTCGGGGGACCTCGCGGACGGCCGCATGTGCCTCCCCGCCTCGCGCCTGGCCGAGCACTCCGTGACCCGCGCCGATCTGGAACGGGCCCGCGACACCCCGGCGGTGCGGGAGCTGCTCGCCGCCGAGTGCCGGCGCGCCCGTACCGCACTGGAGGCCGCCGACGGCATCCTCGCCCTCGCCGAACCCGGGCTGCGGCCGGTCATCGCCACCATGACGGAGCTCATGGAGCACCAGCTCACCGCCGTGGAGCGGGCCGGGGCCGGCGCCCTGCGCAAGGACATCGGCTACGGGGTGGCCGCACCCCTGCGCACCCTGGTCCGCGCCCGCGCCCGCGCCCGGGCGCGGAGACGGAGTACGGCAGCCTGAGCCTTCGACGGGCGCCGGTGCCGGTGCCGGTGCCGGTGCCGGTGCGCGAGGATGGCCGTACGCGAGAACCCGCCACCCGCCGGCCACCACCCTGGAGTGCCTGATGCCGCAGATCACCGTCGACTACTCGGCGTCCCTGTCCGATGCCTTCGACCGCCGGACCTTCGCGCTGTCCCTGCACGAGCTGACGGCGCGGATCGTCAGTACACCGCTCGACACCTGCAAGACGCGCTTCCGGCGCGTCGAGGAGGCCTACGTGGCCGACGGGGCGCCCGAGCACGCCGTCGTCCACGTGCAGTTGGGGCTCCTGCCGGGCCGCACCGAGGCGGTCAAGGCGGAGTTGAGCGAGGCGGTGCTCGAACTGCTGCGCAAGGCCACCGCCCCGGACGCCGCAGGCGCCACCGGGCTCATCGTGCACGCGACGGTGGACGTGTCCGAGCTGGGGGCGGCATACCGCAAGCACGTGGGGGCCTGAGGCCTGCCCACGTGCCGTTGCGGAACGTACCTCTGCTGGTCGGGCCGGTTCAGTACGGGCCGTTGACGTTGTCGATCGAGCCGTAGCGGGCGGCCGCGTAATTGCAGGCGGCGGTGATGTTGGCGACCGGGTCGTAGGAGTCCTGGGACGTGCCCGGGACGTGATAGGCGCGGAAGGTCGGGTCGATCACCTGGAGCAGTCCCTTGGAGGGAATGCCGGCCGCGGCGTTGGAGTCCCAGTTGTTGATGGCCAGCGGATTGCCGGAGGACTCCCGCATCACGTTGCGGTGAATTCCGTCGTAGCTGCCGGGAATTCCGTGCTGCGCCATGACGTCCAGGGACTCCCGGATCCAGCCGTCGAGGTTGTTCCCGTAGGTCTTGGCGGTCTTCGCGACGGCCTGAGTGGCCGTGGTGGTCTTCGCCTTCGCCTGGGTGCCGAGCGCCAGCTTGATGCCGGGACGGATGATGGACGGGTTGGCGCCGACGATGCTGCGGTTCGCCTCGTAGAGCTGCTTCCAGCCGCCGCTGATGGAGTGCTTCGCCGCGATCTCGGACAGGGTGTCACCGCTGACCACCGAGTACGTCGTGGGCGCGGCCGCGACCTCCGCCGCACCGGCCGTGGTCGCACTGATCAGCGGGAGGGCCAGTGCCGCGCCGCCCGTGCCGGCCAGGGCCAGCTTGCGGGTGATCGGGTTGTGCTTGGGCCGGCGGTGCTTTCCCTTTGCGGGCATGGCGGAATTCCTCACGTGCGGGGTACGGGAGAGCCCTGGTGGTGGCCGGATGAGGCAGCTGACCACCGGGAACGAGGCGACCGTAAGTGAGCCCGCGCGACCGGTACAAGAGTTGAATTTGACCCGGAGATCCACATCCCGCTATGGGCCCGGAGAATGACCTTGAAAAGGCCTTCGAGGAATTGCCAACTTTCCCGCCGGGAAAAGGGAATCGGCCCTTTCGGGGAAATGATGTTGAGGTGGCCCGCGTGACTCACATCACGGGCCGGAGGTCCGCCCCTCAATACGGGCAAGTCGCCCGTCCGCGTGCCTGATTCGGGCGACTGCCGCGTTAACCGCCAATACCTCATGCGGGGGCGTTTCGGACAATTGGCGGGGCCCGGGTCGCCCCGGGCCCCGCAGGGTTAGAACCCGGTGAGTTCCTTCAGGGCCGCCATGACCGAATCCGGGTGCGCCGGGAGCAGGGGGAGGCGGACGTCCGGGGTCGGGATGCGGCCCTGGGCGTGGAGCACCCCCTTGACGACCACCGGATTGGGCTCGGCGAAGACCGCGGCGGAGAGCCGGGCCAGGGCGTGGCCCAGCGAGCGGGCCCGGTCCGCGTCGCCCGCCCGCCAGGCCGCCGCGAGCTCCACGAACCGCGCCGTTTCGAGGTGCGCCGAGGCGAGGATCCCACCCGCCGCGCCGAGCGCCAGCAGCGGCGAGGCGAACGCGTCGTCGCCCGCCATCACGTCGAAACCGTCCGGCAGCCGACCCAGCAGCGCCACCGTCTCCTGGTCGATGCCGCCCGCCGCGTACTTCAGTCCGGCCACCCCGGCGAGCGACCCGACGGCCCGCAGGGCGTCCGCGTCGAGCGGCTGCCCGGTGCGGTACGGGATGTGATAGACGATCAGCGGTACGGGGCTCACCTCGGCCAGCCGCGTGAAGTGCGCCAGCGCCCCGGCCGCCGCCGGCCGGACGAACGACGGCACCGTCACCAGCGCGGCCCGCACCTCGGGCCACCGGGTCAGCCGGGCGAGCGACGCCTCCGCGGCCCGGGTGCCGCTCGCGCCGGCACCCACGGTCAGCAGTGCGCCGCGCTCCCGGCAGACCCGCGCGCAGACATCGGTGACGAGATCGCGCTCCGACTCGTCCAGGGCGGCGGTCTCGGCGGTGGTGCCGAGCGCCACGATCCCGGTGGCGCCCGCGTCGAGCACCTCGTGCGCGAGGGCTTCCAGGGCGTCGGCGGCGATGTCACCGCCGGCGGTGAAGGGGGTGATCAGGGGTACGTGGATCCCGTGCAGGGAGAGGTCCTGTCGCATGACGTCGAGCCTGGCGTGCCCGGAGCATCGAATCCAGTTCGCATTTCTTACGCGAACCGTAAGCTGAGCCGATGCTCGACGTACGACGCCTGCGCCTGCTGCGCGAACTGGCCCGCCGCGGGACCATCGCCGCCGTGGCCGAGGCCCTCTCCTTCAGCCCTTCGGCGGTGTCCCAGCAGCTCGGCGTCCTCGAACGCGAGGCCGGCCTGCCGCTGCTGGAGCGCACCGGCCGCCGGGTCCGGCTCACCCCCGCCGGGCAGAACCTGGTCCGCCACGCGGAAGCCGTGCTGGAGCGGTTGGAACAGGCCGACGCCGATCTCGCCGAGGCGCGCAGCGGCCTGGCCGGGGCGCTGCGGATCGGGGCCTTCCCCACCGCCACGCGTGCCATCGTCCCGGCCGCCCTGGTCATCCTGGCCCGCCGCCATCCGGCGCTGGAGCCGATGGTCTCGGAGACCGACCCGGCGGCGGTCGCGCACGCGCTGCGGGCCGGGGACCTGGACGTGGCCCTGGTCCACGAGTACGACTTCGTGCCGACCCCGGAGGAGCCCGGGCTGGCCACCGAGCCGCTGTACCGGGAGGCGATGTACCTGGCCGCACCGGCGACCGGCGGGGGGCCGGGCACGGGCACGGGCACGGGCCCGGGCCCGGGCCCGGGTGCGGGTGCGGGTGCGGGTGCGGGGCCCGGTGCGCAGCCGGGTGCGGTCCCAGGTCCCGGCCCCGACCAGGGCGCGGTTCTCCGTACGTACGCCGACGCGCCCTGGATCACCGCCACGCCCGGCACGCTCTGCCGGGCCATGGCGGTGCGGGCCTGCCAAGCCGCCGGGTTCACCCCGCGGGTCCGCCACCAGGTGGACGAGTTCGCCACCGTGCTCGCCCTGGTCGCGGCCGGGCAGGGCGTGGCGGTGGTGCCGCAGCTGGGGGTCGCGGGGCACGCGGACCCGGCCGTCGGCCTCACCCGGCTGCTCATGGAGCGCCGTACGAAGGTCGCCTTCCGCAGCGGAGCCGCCGCCCATCCGGCCGTGGCCGCCTTCGGCGCGGCGCTGCGAGAGGCACTTCCGCCGGAGTTGGCCGGATCACGCGCCGGGATGTGACACAACTCCCTTATGCGGTGGTGTCCGTGTACGTTGCTCATGGGATTCGAACTAGATCGAGATCGGGGTAGCACGTGACGCATCGCGTACGAGGGGTCATCGCCCGGAGCAAGGGCGCACCGGTGGAGACGACCACGATCCTCGTGCCCGACCCGGGACCCGGCGAGGCGCTGGTCCGGGTCCAGGCCTGCGGGGTCTGCCACACCGACCTGCACTACCGCGAGGGCGGGATCAACGACGAGTTCCCCTTCCTGCTCGGCCACGAGGCCGCCGGAATCGTCGAATCCGTCGGCCCGGACGTCACCTCCGTCGCCCCCGGCGACTTCGTCGTCCTCAACTGGCGGGCGGTGTGCGGGAACTGCCGGGCGTGCAAGCGCGGCCGCCCCTGGTACTGCTTCGCCACGCACAACGCCACCCAGCCCATGACCCTGGAGGACGGCACCCCGCTGTCGCCCGCCCTCGGCATCGGGGCCTTCGCCGAGAAGACCCTGGTCGCGGCCGGGCAGTGCACCAAGGTCGACCCGGCCGCCGCGCCCGCCGCCGCCGGGCTACTGGGCTGCGGTGTGATGGCCGGCCTCGGCGCGGCCCTGAACACGGGCAATGTCGGCCGCGGCGACTCCGTCGCCGTCATCGGCTGCGGGGGAGTGGGCAACGCGGCCGTCGCCGGTGCCCGGCTGGCCGGGGCATCGCGGATCATCGCCGTCGACCTGGACGACCGGAAGCTGGAGTGGGCGCGGGGCCTGGGCGCCACGCACACCGTCAACGGCCGCACCGAGGACGTGGTCAAGGCCATCCAGGGCCTGACCGGCGGAAACGGCGCCGACGTGGTCATCGAGGCCGTGGGCCGCCCCGAGACCTACCGGCAGGCCTTCTACGCGCGCGACCTGGCGGGCACGGTGGTCCTGGTCGGCGTCCCGACCCCGGACATGAAGCTGGAGCTCCCGCTCATCGACGTCTTCGGGCGCGGTGGCGCCCTCAAGTCCTCCTGGTACGGGGACTGCCTGCCCGAGCGGGACTTCCCGCTGCTCATCGACCTCTACCTGCAGGGCCGCCTCGACCTGGACGCCTTCGTGTCCGAGAAGATCCCGCTGGACGGGGTCGAGGACGCCTTCGCGCGGATGGAGCGCGGCGAAGTGCTCCGGTCGGTGGTCGAGTTCTGACGGCCCACCCGTAAGGCCCGAGCCCCAACTGGGACCCGTACTAGAATCGGGCGGACCTCACCCCGCGCCCGGCCGCGACCCGGTCGGAGCGCGGGTCTCCGCACCTCCTCGTACCCCAGGGGCCGTCCGTGACCACCGCGCACACCTACCGTCAGCCCGGCACCGTCCTGACGGACCACCACTTCACCGTGCCGCTCGACCACGACCGGCCCGACGGCGAGCGGATCGAGCTGTACGCGCGCGAGGTCGTCGCCACCGGCAAGGACCCGGCCGCGCTGCCGTGGCTGCTGTACCTGGAGGGCGGCCCCGGCTTCGGCGCCCGGCGGTTCATCGGCCGCCAGGCCTGGCTGGAGCGGGCCCTGACCGAGTATCGGGTGCTGCTCCTCGACCAGCGCGGAACGGGCCGCTCCACCCCGGTCAACCGGCAGACCCTGCCCCTGCGCGGCACGCCCGCGGAGCAGGCCGAGTACCTCGCCCACTTCCGCTCCGACTCGATCGTGCGCGACGCCGAGGCGATCCGCCCCGCCCTGACCGGCGGCGCGCCCTGGACCGTGCTCGGCCAGAGCTTCGGCGGCTTCTGCGCCACCCGTTACCTGAGCACGGCCCCCGAGGGGCTCACCGCCGCCGTGATCACCGGCGGCCTCCCCTCGCTGACCGCCACCGCCGAAGAGGTGTACGAGGCGGCCTATCCCCGCATGGAGCACAAGAGCCGCGCGCACTACGCCCGCTACCCCATGGACGTGGAGCGGGCCCGGCGCATCGCCGCCCACCTCGCCGAGCACCCGGCCGAACTCCCCGGCGGCCACCGCCTCACCGTCGAGGCCTTCCAGTCCCTCGGAATCCTCCTCGGCACGGGCGACGGCAGCCACCAGCTGCACTACCTCCTGGAGGACGCCTTCGTCCCGACCCCGGCCGGGCCGGCCCTCTCCGACGCCTTCCTGGAGGACGTCCGCGGGCTCCTCTCCTTCGCCGGGCACCCCCTCTACGCGCTGCTCCACGAGTCGATCTACGCACAGGACCCCGCCGCCCCGACCGGCTGGGCGGCCGACCGGGTGCGTGCCCGCCACGCCCGCTTCGACGCCGCGAAGACCCTCGCGGGCGACGAGCCCCTGCTCTTCACCGCCGAGAACGTCCACCCCTGGCACTTCACCACCGACCCGGCCCTGGCCCCGCTGCGCGAGACCGCCGAGGTGCTGGCTGCCCGTACCGGCTGGGCGCCCCTCTACGACCCGGCGCGGCTGGCCGAGAACGAAGTACCGGTGGCCGCCGCCGTCTACCACGACGACCTCTACGTGGACACCGGGCACTCCCTGGAGACGGCGCGCGCGATCCGGGGCCTGCGGACCTGGGTCACCGACGAGTTCGAGCACGACGGGGTCCGGGCCGGCGGCCCGCGCGTACTGGACCGGCTGCTGGCCCTCGTACGGGACGACCTGGCCCGGTAGCGGGCGGGCCGATCAGTCCCGGGCCTCGTCGAGCAGGATCCGCGCAAGTTCCGCCGGTTCGGAGAACATCGGCCAGTGGCCTGTGTCCATCTCGACCAGCCGCCAGCGCTCGCTCTTCAGCAGCAGGGCCACGTCCTCGGTGGGCTCGGGGCCGTCCAGCAGGCACTTGACGTACGTCGTCGGAAGGTCGCCCAGCGGCCCTGCCAGGACGGCCGGCTCCGAGAGCGAGGCGCCGGGGTGCGGAGTCGAGCCGCTCACGAGGCGGGATATCTGCTCCCCGGTGAGCCCCTGGCCCTCGAACTCGGCGGCCGTCTGCGGGGCCCAGAAGCCGCCGTTCCCCGCCAGCTCGGCCTCCATCGCGGCCGGGCCCTGCCACCAGGCGGAGACGAAGGACTCTCCGTGGGCCGGCACGCAGGCGTCGACGAACACCACGTGCTTGAGGCGGTCGCCGATGCGTTCGGCGGCCTGCCCGACGGGAATGCCCGCATAGCTGTGCCCGACCAGGACGACATCGCACAGATCGCGGCGCTCGATCTCCTCCACTATGTCCTGGACATGGGTCTGCTGCCCGGCAGCAGCCGCCCCCCGCTTCTCGGCGACCCCGGACAGCGTGACCGGATGGACCCCGTGACCGGCCCCGCGCAGCTGCGCGGCCACCTCGTCCCAGGCCCGAGCCCCGAGCCAAGCACCTGCCACCAGTACGAATTCAGTCATGATGGCAACGTAGCCGACGGGTCCGACAACGGCCCCGACGCCGCTGCCGGTTCCACGAACGCGCGCCTCAGATGGGCCGTGGCCAGCAGCGCACCGCGCTCCGAGGCCCGGGCCAGCAGGGCCCGGCGCGAGGTGCGCGCCGCCTCCCGGTCGCGTTCGTGGGAGTACGGCACGGCCGGACTGCCCAACTGCACGGCATGCACCAGCACATCACCGGTCACCAGCACTTCCCGCGACCCGTCCGCCCCCTCCACGATCACGGACTGGTGCCCCGGCGTGTGACCCGGCGTCGGCAGCAGGGTCAGGCCGGGGGCGAGCCGGTGGAGCCCGTCCACCTCGTGCAGCCGCCCAGCGGCCCGCAGTGGGGCCACCGCCCAGTCCCACACCGGGTCCGCCCGGTCCAGCGCCGCCACCTCCGCGCGCTGTACGACGTACCGCGCCTCGGGGAAGAACGGCCGATCGGCCGCGTCCCTGACCCACCCCGCATGGTCCTCGTGCAGGTGGGTCAGGACCACGGCCTCCACGTCCGCCGGGTCGATCCCCGCCTGCGCGAGGGCCGCGGGCAGCCGGCCCGGCACCGGGGCCCAGCCGGCGGCCGGCCCGTGCGCGGGGCCGACCCCGGCGTCGACCAGGACCCACCGGCCGCCCGGCCGGGAGACGGCGAAGCACCGGAAGTCCAGGCGCCACGAACCGTCCGGCCCGGCCGCACCCGGGTCCAGGGCGACCGCCCGGGCCCAGTCCTCGGCGCTCGCCCCGGGGAAGGCGGTGCGCGCCGGTTCGAAGAACGTCCCGGTGCTGTCGAGCAGGGCAATGACCCTCCCGTATCTGTCCATTCGCCTATTGTGCGACGTATGAGCGAACAACGATCCGATCAGCCGAGTCCCTTGCAGACCATGCCCACCGACTGGACGCGCGCCCTCGCCGTCGTCGCCCACCCCGACGACCTGGAGTACGGCTGCGCGGCCGCCATCGCGGACTGGACGGACGGAGGCCGGGAGGTCGTCTACGTCCTCGCCACGCGCGGCGAGGCGGGCATCGACACCCTCGCCCCCGAGGCCTGCGGTCCGCTGCGCGAGGCGGAGCAGCGCGCGAGCGCGGCCGTGGTGGGCGTATCCGAAGTGGAGTTCCTCGACCACCGCGACGGGATCGTCGAGTACGGCCTGGACCTGCGCCGCGACATCGCGGCCGCCATCCGCCGGCACCGCCCGGAGCTGATCATCACCCTCAACCACCGCGACACTTGGGGCGGGGAGGGCGGCGGCGGCTTCTGGAACACGCCCGACCACAAGGCCGTCGGCCGGGCCACCCTGGACGCGGCCGGCGACGCCGGCAACCGGTGGATCTTCCCCGAACTCATCAGCGAGCAGGGCCTGGAGCCCTGGGACGGGGTGCGCTGGGTCGCGGTGGCCGGCTCCAGCACGCCGACGCACGCGGCCGACGCCGGGCCCGGCCTGGAGCGTTCCGTCAAGTCCCTGCTGGAGCACAAGGCGTACATCGAGGGGCTCACCGAGCAGGACCCCGAGGAGTACGTGCGCACCTTCCTGACGGGCAACGCCCAGCAGGCGGCGGCCCGGTTCGGCGGCCGCCCGGCAGTGCCGTTCGAGGTCTTCCCGCGCTGATCGGTGCCCCCTAGGGTGACGGGGTGATCGACACCATCAGCACGGAGATCGCGGAGAGTGAGGAGCGGATCCGTCTGGACGTCGCGGACGGGATCGCGTTCCTCACCCTGTGCCGGCCGGACAAACTCAACGGCTGGAGCTGGGAGTCCACCCGCCAGCTGGGCCTGCTGGCGGACCGGATCCGCTTCGATCCCGGGGCACGCGTCGTCCTGCTGCGGGCCGAGGGCCGGGCGTTCTGCGCGGGCATCGACGTGACCGCCCCGGGCGGGGCGATCACGGGGGAGTCCGGGGCGGAGCGGACCCGGAACTACTACGAGGGCATCCGCTGGGTCCACGAGCGCTTCGCCGTCCTGGCCCGCCTCCCGCAGCCCGTGGTGGCCGCGGTCCAGGGGTACTGCCTGGGCTTCGGCTTCGAGCTGGCCCTGATGGCCGACATCCGGGTGGCGGCGGACGACGCCGTCTTCGCCCTGCCGGAGGCCGGTCTGGGCGTGGCGGTGGACGCGGGCGGAGACCTGCGCATAGCCCGGGAGGCGGGCGCGGGCTGGGCCAAGTTCCTCGCGCTGACCGGACGCCGGATCGACGCCGTCACCGCCGAGCGCCTGAACCTCGTCCAACTGGTCGTCCCGCCTGCGGATTTGGCACAGACCGCGCGATCGGTGGCGGCGGAGATCGCGGCGAACGCCCCGCTCGCGGTCCAGGGCATCAAGCGGGCGGTCGACGGCTTCGCGGACGCGGCCCTGCCGGCGGCCCTCGACCGCGTCGCGATGACCGCGGCCCTCACCCTCACCTCGGACGACTGCCGCGAGGGCTACTCCGCCAAGGCGGCGCGCCGCCCCCCGCACTTCACCGGAGGCTGAGGACGGGGCGGACCGAGAACGCGTCCCAGGCGTCCTCCCCGTCCGGACCGTGGACGAACTCGGCCATCGCGGGGTTGGTGTTGGCGGTGGCCAGCGGAAGCCACTCCCGCAGCCTGCCGTAGCCGCCGCAGACGGCCTCTCCGCCGTCCCCGCCGTGCACGGCGCGCCCACCGCTGCTCAGTTCGGCGGTGTAGACGTCGTGGGCGATGCGCAGCCCGAAGGCGTTCCGCTCGCGCAGCGGCCCGGTGCCGTCGCGGCCGTCGCCGCCGTCGCCGTACGGAGCGGCGTCGAGGGGGTACGCATCGCCCCACCGGAAGAGCGTGGTGGCGCCGGCCCCGCAGGCGTGCTCCCACTCGTCGGCGTCGGGCATCCGCAGCCCGCGCGCGGCCAGCACCGCGGTCATGTCGGACGGGAGCTCGGTCAGTTGCTCCTCCTCGACGGCCATGAGCACCGCAGCCGGCTCCGCGGTACGGGGCGGGCTGAGCTCGCCGGCGAGGTGGGTCTTGAGGTCGGGTGCGCAGGCGAAGCCCTCGGCCAGGCACTCCTCGTAGTCCGCTACCTGCTCCGGGGTCGGCCGCCATGCCTCCAGGTCGAACCCGAGCCGCACCCGCCCGCCGGGTATCAGCGCGAACTCCCGCCCGTCCCGCTCGATGAGCGCGCGGTGCAGCGGCGCCCCGAGATGCCCGACGGTCTCGACGAGGGTCACCCGGCCGTCCGCCTGCGCCGCGGCCTCCCCGGCCAGCCGCCGGGCGGTCGCGAGGTCGAAGGTGCGCCATTGGGCGAGGGTCAGTTCGGCGAGAGTCATGCCGGCATCGTGCCAGCGGGCACTGACAGCGCCGGGCGCGCTACTCCTGCGGCCCCGCCGCGGTCGGCCGCGCCGCGAAGGGTCCCCGGCCCAACTGCTCCCGGACCGGGACCACCTCGGGGTTCACCAGGGCCCGGCGCTGCCAGTTCGCGCCGTCCACCACCAGGGTGTGTCCCGTGATGAAGCGGGCGTAGGGCGAGGCCAGGAAGGTGGCCGCCCAGCCCAGTTCCCGCGGCGCGCCGACCCGCAGGGCGGGCTGCCGGGCGTCCTTGGCGTCGGGAGCGGCCCGCTCCAGGCCGCCGCGGATGTCCTCGGTCATGTCGGCGTGCGGGAACAGCCCGGGCACCAGGCCGTTGATCTGAATGCCATACGGGCCCCACTCGACGGCGAGCGTCTCCACCAGGTTCTTCACCCCGGCCTTCGCCGCCGCGCTGTGGGCGAAGCCCGGCCCGCCGGTCCAGGCGTACGAGGCGCCGATGTTCACGATCGACCCGGCGCTGCCCTCGGCGAGGTGGCGCCGGCCGAACTCGCGGGTCATGAACCAGGTACCCGTAAGGGTGATGTCGACGACCGCCCGCCAGGCGTTCGGGGACAGGTCCTCCGCCGGGCAGGGGAAGTTGGCGGCCGCGTTGTTGACCAGCACGTCCGGCAGTCCGAAGGCCGCCCCGGCCGCGTCGAAGGCCGCCGCGACCCGCTCAGGGTCCCGGATGTCGCAGACGGCCGCGGTCACCCGGCCCGCGCCGGGTACGGCGGCGAGTTCCTCCCGCGCCGACTTCAGCTGCCCGGCGCGGCGCCCGGCGATCACCAGATCCGCGCCGAGCCGGGCGAACTCGGTCGCGATGGCCTTGCCCAGCCCGGTGCCGCCGCCGGTGACGAGGACCACCCGGCCCGCGTACGTGCCCCGCGGGAGCGCGGCGGCGCCGAGCGGCGGCGGGGCGGGCAGCCCCGGCAGCCCCGGCAGCCCGGTCGGTCCGGGCAGGGCGCTTCCGGGTGCCACGCTGTTCTCGGGGGGATGCATGGGCCCATCGATAGCGTGCCGAGGTCCAGATCTCCATGGCCGCGACCGCGGAGCGCCCGATTCCGGCCGCTCCGATTCCTGTCGGCCGGGTTCCCAAGGACACAAGCGACCGCTTAGTATGCCGCCGAGCGTGGTTCCTCGACGGCGGCTGGAGGCCCCGGATGCAGGCATGGCGAGTACACACCCCCGGTGAGCCCCGCGAGGCCATGCGCCTCGAAGAGGTTCCCGAACCGGTGCCCGGCGAGGGCGAGGTGAAGCTGAGGGTCCTCGCCGCCAACGTCAACTTCCCCGACGCCCTGCTCGCCCGCGGCCAGTACCAGATCCGCCCGCCCCTGCCCTTCACCCCCGGCGTCGAGATCTGCGGCGAGACCGAGGACGGCCGCCGCGTCATCGCCAACCCGAGCCTGCCCCACGGCGGATTCGCCGAGTACGTCACCGCCCCCGCGCGCGCCCTGCTCCCCGCCCCCGACACGCTCGACGACGCCGAGGCGGCCGCCCTCCATATCGGCTACCAGACCGGCTGGTTCGGCCTGCACCGCCGCGCGCGGCTCCAGGCCGGCGAGACCCTCCTCGTGCACGCCGCCGCGGGCGGGGTCGGCAGCGCCGCCGTGCAGCTCGGCAAGGCCGCCGGCGCCACCGTCATCGGGGTCGTCGGCGGCAAGGCGAAGGTCCGTACCGCCGAGGAACTCGGCTGCGACCTCGTCATCGACCGGACCGGCGAGGACCTGGCCGGGATCGCGGCCAGGGTCAAGGAGTTCACCGCGGGCCGCGGCGCCGACGTCGTCTACGACCCGGTCGGCGGAGACGCCTACACCGCCTCCGCCAAATGCGTGGCCTTCGAGGGCCGGATCGTCGTCGTCGGCTTCGCGAGCGGCACCATCCCCGCCCCCGCCCTCAACCACGCCCTGGTGAAGAACTACACGATCCTCGGACTCCACTGGGGCCTGTACGCCACCAAGGAGCCGGCCGCCATCCTCGCCTGCCACACCGAGCTCACCCGGCTCGCCGCCGAGGGCGCCGTCAAGCCACTGGTCAGCGAACGGGTCCCGCTCGCCGGGGCCGCCGACGCGGTCCAGCGCCTCGCCGACGGCACCACCACCGGCCGGCTGGTGGTCGTACCGGCACCGGCCACGGCACCGGCCCAGGCCCAGGTCTCGGACGGCGGTGCCCGGTGACCGCCACCGCCGAGGAACTGCGCGCCCGCGTACGGGAACTGCTCGCCGCACACCCGCCCGCGGGCACCGACCGCGCCGACTTCCTGCGCGCCCGCTTCGACGCCGGACTCGCCTGGGTCCACTACCCCGAGGGCCTCGGCGGACTCGGCGCCCCGCGTTCCCTCCAGGCCGTGGTCGAAGCCGAGCTGGAGGCCGCCGGAGCCCCCGACAACGACCCGCGCCGGATCGGCATCGGCCTCGGCATGGCCGCGCCGACGATCCTCGCGTACGGCACCGACGAGCAGAAGCAGAGCTTCCTGCGCCCCCTGTGGACCGGCGAAGAGGTCTGGTGCCAGCTCTTCAGCGAGCCCGGCGCCGGATCCGACCTCGCCGCCCTCGGCACCCGCGCCGTCCGCGAGGAGGCGACCGGCGACTGGATCGTGGACGGACAGAAGGTGTGGACCTCCAGCGCCCACACCGCCCGCTGGGCCATCCTGATCGCCCGCACCGACCCCGCGCTCCCCAAGCACCAGGGCATCACGTACTTCCTGTGCGACATGCACGACCCGGGCGTCGAGGTCCGGCCGCTGCGCCAGATCACGGGCGAGGCAGAGTTCAACGAGGTCTTCCTCACCGGCGTCCGCATTCCCGACTCCCGCCGCCTCGGCGCCGTCGGCCAGGGCTGGGCGGTGGCCCGCACCACCCTCATGAACGAGCGCGTCTCCATCGGCGGCATGCGGATCCCGCGCGAAGGCGGCATGATCACGCCCGTCGCCGCCGCCTGGCGCGAGCGCCCCGAGCTGCGCACGCACGCACTGCACCAGCGCCTGCTCGAACTGTGGGTCGAGGCCGAGGTGGCCCGGTTCACCGGCGAGCGGCTGCGCCAGCAGCTCGTCGCCGGACAGCCCGGCCCGGAAGGGTCGGGGATGAAGCTGACCTTCGCCCGCCTCAACCAGCAGATCAGCGGACTGGAAGTGGAACTCCTCGGCGAGGAGGGCCTCCGGTACGGGGACTGGACCATGAGCCGCCCCGAACTGGTCGACTTCACCGGCCGCGACGCCGGGTACCGCTACCTGCGCGCCAAGGGCAACAGCATCGAGGGCGGCACCAGTGAAATCCTCCTCAACATCGTCGCCGAACGCGTCCTCGGCCTGCCCCCCGAGCCGCGCGACGACAAGGACCTGGCCTGGAAGGACCTGAACCGATGAAGGAGCAGACGAAGCCGGCGGAACCCGTGCGGCCGACCGCGCCGACGGCGCCGGGCACCACCCTCGACCTGCTGTACTCCGAGACCGAGGAAGAACTCCGGTCCGCCGTACGGTCCCTCCTCGCCGACCGCTGCGACGCCCCGGGCGTCCTCGCCCGGATCGAGACCGGCCGGCCGCACGACCCGGACCTGTGGCGCACCCTCGCCGCCGGGATCGGCACCGCCGGCCTCCTCGTACCGGAGAAGCTCGGCGGCCAGGGCGCGAGCCACCGGGAGGCGGCGGTGGTCCTGGAGGAGCTCGGCCGGGCCGTGGCGCCCGTCCCCTACCTCACGAGCGCGGTGCTGGCGACCGAGATCCTGCTCGGCTGCGACCCGGCGGAGGCCGAGGCGGGCGCGCTGCTGCGCGAACTGGCCTCCGGGCGGCAGATCTGCGTACCGGCCGTGCCGCTGACGCTGGCCCCCGGCGCGCCGCTGCCCCCGGCCGTACGGGACTCCGGCGCCGGGGCGCTGACCGGCACCGTCACCTCCGTCGCCGACGCGGTGGCCGCCGACGTGCTGCTGGTCCTCGCGGACACCGGGCTGTACGCGGTACCGGCCGCCTCCGCCACCGTGACCGCGCAGGTGCCGCTGGACCTGACCCGGCCGCTCGCCACCGTCGGCCTCGACGCGGCTGCCGGCACCCGGCTCGCCGATCCGGCCACCGCCCGCGCGGCCATCGCCGGAGCACTGCTCTCCGGGGCCGGTCTGCTCGCCTCGGAGCAGCTCGGCCTGGCCGAGTGGTGCCTGGCGGAGACCGTCGGGTACGTCCGCGGCCGCCACCAGTTCAACCGGCCCGTCGGCTCCTTCCAGGCCCTCAAGCACCGCCTCGCGCAGCTCTGGCTCGACGTGGCCTCGGCCCGCGCGGCGGCCCGGGCCGCCGCCGACGCCCTGGCCACCGGGGCCGCGGACGCGCCGCTGACGGTCGCCGTGGCCCAGGCATACTGCTCGGGCGTCGCCGTCCGCGCGGCCGAGGAGTGCGTCCAGCTCCACGGCGGCATCGGCATGACCTGGGAGCACCCGGCGCACCTCTACCTCAAGCGAGCCAAGGCCGACTCGCTGGCGCTCGGGACGGCGGGCCACCACCGCGCACTGGTCGCCGATTTCGCGGAGCTGCCGGCGCCATGACCGTCCGGGCCCCGCGGTCTCCGCGTTCTCCGCGGGCGGGCTGCGATCATGGCGGAATGTCCGAGACATCCCCCGTGATCGAAGCCCGGTGGCCGCTCGCCCCGTCCCGCGCCACCGACTGGCTGCGGGAGCTCGCCGACGACGACGGCCTGACGGGGTTCATGCCGCCGCCGTTGCCGGACGCGGCCTGGGTGCTGAACGCGATGTACGAGCGCGAGGGCGCCACCGGTCCGTCCCACGACGAGCACCGCCGGGCGGGCCCGGCCGACGGGAGCATCACCCCCCTCATGGCCAGGGACCACGGTGCGCAGGAGCTCATCACCACCGGCGGCGGCCTCGGCCGCGCCGAGCACCCCGGCCCGGGCTGGCGCAGGCTGCGCTGGGCCGAGCTCGCCCGGCGCACGGGTGACGCGGTCGTACCCGAGGGGCTGCTGCCGTCCTACCGCTGCCTTTCGGGCGCCCGCAGGAACGGCAGCTGGCCCCTCGGGATCGAGCCGCCCACGGAGGGCAGCCTCGACCGACCGACCTGGAACCGGCTCGTCGAACTGCTCACCGCACACGCCACCGAGGGCGCGGACACCCGCTGCCTGGCCTACTACAACCCCATGCTGGTCCGCCGGTTCGACTTTGCCCACCTGCACGTCCGCGCCGGGCGCCTCGGCGACGCCGCCGCGCTGTACGACAACCCCGAGGCGGACTTCACGCCGTCGAACCTGTGGGCCGAGGACCACGCGTGGGTCACCTGCACCGACTACGACCTGTGGGCCACCAAGGTCGCCGGACCGCCGTCGCTCATCGAAGCGCTGCTCGCCGACACCGAGATCGAGGCGGTCCGCCTCCCCTGGGCGCCCTGATCCCGGCACGCCCCGCGAAGAGGGGCGCGCTCCGGGCAGCCCCTTCCGGCGCGACGGTGGCCGAACGGCCGATGCGGGCGGCGCGCCGGGTGCGGCAGGCTCGGTGGGTTCCCGGACCGCTTCGTGAAGGAGGCGCCATGCTGCACGCCCTCTACCTCCTCGGCATCGCCGCCTTCGCCGCCTCCGGCGTGCTGGCCGCGCACCGGGCCAACATGGACCCCTTCGGCGGTCTCGTCCTCGCCTTCGCGGCCAGCATCTCCGGCGGCACCCTGCGCGACCTCATCCTCGACCGGCACCCGCTCTACTGGACCCGCGACTGGCTGCTGCTCGTCCTCATCGCCACCGTTGCCGTCGCCACCATGCTCTACCTGCGCCGCCGCACCCTCCCGCACCGCACCCTGATGGTCGCCGACGCCCTCGGCCTCGCCGTCGTCACCGTCATCGGTGCCCGCGCCGCGATCGACGCCCACGTGACCCCGGTCGCCGTGCTCATCCTGGCCGTCCTGACCGGCGTCACCGGCGAGGTCATCCGCGACGTGCTGTGCGGGGAGTTCCCGCCGCTGCTGCTGCGCGAGGAGGTGTACGCCACCGCCGCGCTCGCCGGGGCCGCCGCCTACCTCGGCCTGCACTGGGCCGGCGCCCCCGACACCGTGAACACCGCGGTCTCCGTCGGCCTGGTCTTCGCCCTGCGCCTGGCCGCGATCTTCCGCGACCTGCACCTGCCCCGCCTGCAGCGGGTCGCCGGCTGATCCCTATCCTCGCGGGATGATCTCCGCCATCACCCCGCTGGACGCCGCCGCGCTGACCGCCCACCGGGACGAACTCGCCGAACTCCTCCTCGCCGTGGTCGACGGCGGCTCCTCCCTCGGCTTCCTCGCCGGCCTCGACCACGCCGGCGCCGCCGCCTGGTGGGACTCGCTGCTGCCCGCCGTGGAGGACGGCTCCCTGGCGCTCTGGGTATCCCGTACCGGCGGCGACGGCCGGATCGACGGCACCGTCAGCTGGTACCGGGAGTCCAAGCCCAACGGCCGCCACCGCGCCGAGCTGCGCAAGCTGATGGTCCACCCCGCCGCCCGCGGCCGCGGCACCGCCCGCGCGCTGCTCGCCGAGGCCGAGCGGGCGGCCGCCCTGGCCGGGGTGGTACTGCTGTTCCTCGACACCGAGACCGGCAGCGGCGCCGAGCACGTCTACCGCTCCGCCGGCTGGACCGAGGTCGGCACCATCCCCGACTACGCCACCGACCCGGCCGGGCGGCTGCACCCCACCACCCTCTTCTACAAGCACCCGAACCGGGGTCGGTGACCTCGCCCGCCGCGCCGCGTTAGACCCGTAGGCACCGGGCACCGAGCGAGGGAGACCGTATGTACGCAGCACCCGCCGCCGCACCACTCACCCGCCGCGCGGCTCTTCGTACGGCTTTCGCCGCGGCCGTGTGCGCGGGCACCGCAGCGGCCCTGGCCCCCGTGCTGCGCGCCCGGCGCCCCAGGCAGACCCTCACCCCGGCCCCGCTCTCCGAGGAGACGTACCGCGGCCGGCACATCGCGGTGGACCTGGCGTCGGCGTCGGTCCGCATCGACGGCCGGCCGCTGCACGTCATGCGCCGCGCCGACGGCAGTTACCTCAGCGGGATCAACCACTTCCAGTCCTACGCGACCCCCCTGGAGCTCGCGCGCGCGGCCGTCGACGAACTGGGCACCAACCAGCTGGCGTTCGCGGCCCCGCACCACGGTGGACAGGAGTAGTCCGCGTTGTACACCCGGCAGAACCAGAAGAACCTGACGAGCGCGCAGAAGAAGCGGTTCACGGCGGCCGTGCTGGAGCTCAAGCGGAGCGGCGTCTACGACGACCTCGTGCGGACGCACGACAAGTACTTCGTGCCCGACCGGGCCCGCAAACTCCGCGTCGGCCACATGTCCCCGTCCTTCTTCCCCTGGCACCGGCGCTACCTGCTGGAGTTCGAGAGGCACCTGCAGAACGTGGACCCGGGCGTCACCGTCCCGTACTGGGACTGGACCACCGACAAAAGCCCGGTCTCCTCGCTCTGGGCCGACGACTTCCTGGGCGGTACCGGCCGCGACAGCGACCGGCAGGTGATGACCGGCCCCTTCGCCTACGAGAAGGGCAACTGGACGGTCACCGTGGGCATCACGGAGGCCCGCTTCCTCACCCGCAACCTCGGCCGGCCGCAGAACCCGATCAGCCTGCCGACCGCGGCCGAGCTCCAGTGGGCGCTCGACGACCCGACGTACGACACCTCGCCCTGGGACTCCACGTCCTCCGGCGGCGGCTTCCGCAACAAGCTGGAGGGATGGGCGGCCCCGAAGAGCGAGCGCTGGCGCAACCACAACAAGGTCCACCAGTGGATCGGCGGCCACATGACCGGCGGCACGGCCCCCAACGACCCGGCGTTCTGGCTGCACCACGCCTTCGTGGACCTGCTCTGGGACCGCTGGCAGCGGCGCCACCCCGGCTCCGGCTATCTGCCCGCCGCCCCGCTCGCACCGGGTGACCTCCAGCGCGGCCGGGTGATCGCCCTCGACGAGCCGATGCCGCCGTGGGACCTGACCCCGCGCGAGATGCTCGGCCACCAGGGCCTCTACCGCTACGAATGAGAGGGCCCATCGGGACCTCACGCGCTTCCCACGGGCTCCGCTCCACGGGAAGGGCCCCCGCCGTACGGCGGGGGCCCTTCTTCGGTTCAGCGGTCGAACAGGTGACGCGGGTGATCAGCCGCCGTAGCCCTCGGTGTGGTGGCCGCCGCCGCCCGACGCGTTGACACAGGTGTTGCCGAACGCCGGGTTCAGCAGGGCGATCACGTTGACCGTGTTGCCGCAGACGTTGACCGGGACGTGGACCGGAACCTGCAGGAGGTTGCCCGACAGGACACCGGGGGAACCGACCGCCGCACCGTGCGCTCCGGCATCGGCAGCCGCCAGACCCGCACCGGCGGCCAGGGCGCTACCGGCGGCAGCGGTGATGACGAATGCCTTCGCGATACGCGACATCAAGATCTCCTCGTGAGAAATGGGTGACCGCAGGAACTGCGGCGTTTGACATGGCATACAACGCACCGGCCGCCCGGGGGTCACGGCCGCTGCGCCTACCTGGTGATCCGGAACTCCGCGGAAGCGAAGTACGGCTGCACCTGGGAGACCTCCTTCGGCCGCAGGACCTGCACCGGAGTGCCGACGCAGCCCGGCTCCCGGTAGAGGGCCACTACAGTCCGCGTGTTGTTCGTCACTCCCCGCGAACCGCCGCCCTCCGCCTTGGCGCAGCCCTTGCGGGTGGGCAGCGCGTGGACCTTGTCGTCCTGGCCCACGTACTGGAACTCGGGACCGACGACGGTCCCCCCGCCGATGACGGGGCCGTCTCCGGCCCGGGCGGTTCCGGCTCCGGCTCCGGCGGCCACGGCCGCCAGCAGCAGGGCGGGGATGGTGAGGGGGATACCCATGGATCGCATGCCAGGCCCAACCCGACCCGCCCGGGACCGGGTCACGCCTTGTCACCCCTTGGACGCCTGTGCGACCGTGCGCGGAGCACCGGATCCAGCGGTCCGGAGACACCTCGGGAGGACACGATGGGCGCAGCGGGCGAGGCCGGGAACCACGGCCGGCCCCGGGCCAGGACCGGGCACGGAGTGGTCGAGGGCCGCACCGGACCCGGCGGGATCGCCGTCTTCCGCGGCATCCCGTACGCCGCCCCGCCCGTCGGCCCCCGCCGCTTCGCCGCGCCCGCGCCTCCCGAGGCCTGGGACGGGGTGCGCGACGCCGGCGGGTACGGGCCCACCGCGCCGAAGGTTCCGTACCCCGACACGTTCGCGGCGCTGCTCCCCGACCCCGAGGTCCCCGGGGACGACTGCCTGAACCTCAACGTGTGGACCCCGGTCCCCGTCGGCGGGGCGCCGGCCGGGGCCCGGCTGCCGGTCATGGTGTGGATCCACGGCGGCGCCCTGACCCGGGGCTCCTCGGCCGTCCCCGTCTACGACGGCTCCGCCTTCGCGCGCGACGGCGTGGTCCTCGTCTCCTTCAACTACCGCCTCGGCGTGCTCGGTTACGGGCTCTTCCCCGACGCCCCCGCCAACCGCGGGCTGCTGGACCAGATCGCCGCCCTGGAGTGGGTCCGGGACAACATCGAGGCCTTCGGCGGCGACCCCGCCCGGGTCACCGTCTTCGGCGAGTCCGCGGGGGCCATCAGCATCGGCGCCCTGCTCGCCGCCCCGCGCGCCCGGGGGCTCTTCGCCCGGGCCGTCCTGCAGAGCGGGGCCCCCGAGGTGCTGCCGCGCGCGGGGGTGCGCACCATGGTCCGGCGGATGGCCTCGCTGCTCAAGGTGGACGCCACCGCCGGGGCCTTCGCCGCCACCGCCCTGCCCGATCTGCTCGCGGCCCAGGCAGCCGTGCTGCGCCGCTCCTCCCCGCTGGTCGGCGGCCCCGCCTTCGGCCTCGTCACCGACCCGGACACGCTCCCCGCCGACCCCCTGGAGACCGCCGCGGCGCCCGGGTCGGCGGCCAGCGGCGTACCGCTGCTGCTGGGCTGGACGACCGAGGAGTACCGGCTCTGGCTCGCTCCCACCGGCGGGATGCGGGCGCTGGACCGGCTGGGCCCGCTCACCCTGGCACTGGCGCGCCTGCGCAGCGGCAAGGACCGGGCCGCCGTACGGGCGCTGCGCGCCGAGCGGCCCGGGGCGGGCCCCGCCGACCTCGCCGGGCACCTGCTCACCGACCGGCTGCTGCGCGACCCGCTGCGCAGGCTCGCGGGCGCGCGGCGGACGGCGCCGGGCTTCGTGTACGAGTTCGCGTGGCCCTCCGGGGTCCCGGGGCTCGGCTCCTGCCACGCGCTGGAGCTCGGCTTCGTCTTCGACAACCTGGCCGTGCCCGAGTCGGCCTGGCTGGCGGGCCCCGACACCCCGCAGGCGCTGGCCGACGAGATGCACGCGGCCTGGGTGCGGTTCGCCGTCGAGGGGGACCCGGGCTGGGCCCCCTGGGACGGCAACGGCCCGCCGAAGGTGTTCGGCGGGCCGGAGCGGGAGCGGACGCGGGAGACGGCGGTTACTCCACGGGTCCTTCCATGACCTTGCTGATGAACTGGATCGGTCCCTCACCCATGTTGGGCACGTAGGTCTTGGCGTTGTGCTTGCCGCCCTGGATGATCCTCAGGTCGGTGTGGATCGGGCCCTTGCCGTAGGCCGCGATGAACTTCTGCACGTTCGGCAGGGTGTTCTTGTTGCTCTCGTCGGTGCCGACCTGGAAGGCGAGGTAGACGTCGGGGCCCTTGGAGTCGATGAGCTGTTTCGCGAGCAGCTCCGGGTTGTTCTCGGCCTTCTCCTTGTCGTGGCCCTTCCACAGCGGGGAGTCCGGGACGATGTCCGGGCCCGAGGCGATGACGGCCTTGAACTTGTCGGGGTGCTTCAGCACGGCCTTCAGACCGGCGAACCCGCCGGTGGAGGAGCCCATGAAGGACCAGCCGTCACGGGACTTGACGGTGCGGAAGTTCGCCTTCATGAGGTCCGGGACGTCCTCGGTCAGCCAGGTGCCCATCTTGGGCTGGCCGGGGATGTCGGAGCCGTCCCAGTAGATGCCCTTGTCGTCGGGCTCGGGGTTCAGCACCGGCATGGCCAGGAGGAAGGGCTTGCTCTTGCCCTCGCCGTACCACTTGCTGATGCTGGTCTGGAGGCCCAGGTCGGTGCCCATCCAGTAGTTGTTCGGGAAGCCGGCGCCGCCGGGCAGGGCGATCATGACCGGGAAGCCGCTCTTGGCGTACTTCGGGTCGTTGTACTCCTTGGGCGCCCAGACCCAGACCTTGCCCTTGAAGCCGGACTTCTTGCCGTCCAGCGTGGTGACGGCGACGTGGGTGCCGTCGGGCAGGGTCATCGAGTTCTTGAAGTCGGCTGCCGGGCCCGTGGGCATCAGGGCCTTGGAGTTGGCCGGCTGCTGCGCGCCCCCGCCGCCCTTGCCGTCGGCGGGCGGCTTGCCGAAGGAGACGGCGTCGCCCTTGTCGGTGAAGGGCGGTATCTCGTAGTGGTCCATCACGAGCGCCGCGATGCCCGCGAGCGCGACGACGGAGACACCCGCGATCACCCAGCGCCGGATCCGCGACGGGCGCCTGGGCCCCTCGAGCGGCAGCGGCTCGCCGTAGGGCGGCAGCGGCGGTCCGAAACCGGCCGGGGGTTGGTGGCCCTGGGGCGGGTGGGGCCGGCCGTACGGCTCGCCGTGCGACTGCTGCTGCAACTGTCCTTCCGACCGGTACGGCTGCTGCTGTCCGTCGGGTGAGTACGACATGTGCGGGGTCTCCGGCTTGGTGCTGCCCCGTTGGGGCGGGGTCGACATGCTTTCGTTCGAAGGATGAGCGTACGTGCTGATCGGTTCCGGATTTTTCCTTCTCTTGGGGTGCCCTGGGGAAGGACGTTGCCCGACGGAAAAGGGGCCTGCGGAGTTCCCGTTCTGTTCGCCGAGTATCCCTGGCCAGTGCACATGCCCGTCGGTATGGTGCGTCCGCGCCGCCCCCGAAGCCCCCCGCCCGGAGGTACCTTCCGTGTTTGGCATGCCCGCTTCAAGATCCCGCAAGACCGCGCTCGCCGTCGCCGCCGTCCTGCTGGCCGCGGCCACCGCCGCGTGCGTGCGGCTGCGGCCCGCCGACGACTGACCCCCACCCGCAACGAAAGGCCCCGCCCCATGACCCTCCAGCGCCGGATCCTGATCCTCGTCGTCGCCGTCCTCCTGCTCGCCGGGGTGGGCGTCGTCGCCGTCGTACGGGCCTCCTCCCGGGCCGACGAGAAGAACCGGGCCCAGGCCGGCGGCCCGGCGGTCCACGAGGGCCGGGTCTCCCTGGCCCCCGCCGACGACGGCCGGCGGATCGCGTTCCGGAACATGGCCTGGGGCCCGCACCGCGACGAGCTCGCCACCGTGCCGGCCGACGCGCCCGAAGGGCCCCGTACCGCTTCCGGAGTGAGCTGCCTGCGCTTCCACGCGGCCGCCGGCACCGGGGTCTGCCTCCAGGCCGACAAGGGCGGGGTGCAGGACGGCTACAAGGCCGTCGTCCTCGACGCCGGCCTCAAGGAGGTGGCCACCCGCCCCCTGGCCGGCATCCCCACCCGGGCGCGGGTCTCGCCCGGCGGACACCTCGCCGCCTGGACGGTCTTCGTGGGCGGGGACTCGTACGCCGGCACCGACTTCTCCACCCGGACCTCACTGCTCGACCTGCGCACCGGGAAGTACGACGCCTCGCTGGAGGACTTCACGATCCGCAAGGACGGCAAGACGTACCGCAATGCCGACGTGAACTTCTGGGGGGTCACCTTCGCCGCGGACGAGAGGACCTTCTACGCGACCCTGGCGACCGGCGGCCAGACCTACCTGGTCCGCGGCGACCTCGCCGAACGCACGGTGACCACGCTGCGCGAGAACCTGGAGTGCCCGTCGCTGTCGCCCGACGGGACCCGGCTGGTGTTCAAGAAGCGGGTACCGGGCCTGTCGGCGGACGCGCCCTGGCGCCTGTACGTCCTGGAGCTCGCGTCGATGCGGGAGACCCCGCTCGGGGAGGAGCGCAGCGTGGACGACCAGGTGGTGTGGACGGACGACCGGACCGTCGTCTACTCCCTGCCCGGGGACTTCGGCGCCGATCTGTACGCGGTACCGGCCGACGGCGGCGGAGCCCCCGCCAGGATGATGGCATCGGCCCTCGCCCCCGCCTTCCTCGGCTGACACCGGGGAAGGCGGGGTACGGCGGGCGGCGGGAACCGCCGGCGCAGGACCGTTACGCCGGAATGAGCGTCTTGCGGCGGCGCTTGCGCTGCGTGCCCGCCGACAGCCTCAGCTCGATGATCGACCGGACGGTCGGCCACTCCTCGTCGAGGATCGAGTAGAACGCCGTACTGCGGACCGCCCCGTCGAGCCCCCGGGAATGGGCCCGGCGGACCCCCTCGCAGGTGAACCCGAGCCGCTCCATCGCGGCACGCGACCGGCCGTTGCGGGCGTCCGCGCGCAGTGAGATGCGCCGCACGCCCCAGGTTTCGAAGGCATGGCGGAGCATGAGCAGCTTCGCCTCTGTGTTGATGCCGGTGCCCTGGGCGCCCGGGGACAGCCAGGTGTTGCCGATCTCGGCGGCATCGGGGATCGCCGTCGCCGGATCGCCGAACGGGACCCCCGGCACGGCAGGCCACACCAGCGGCCCCTGCCAGTAGTCCAGATCCAGGAAGCGTGTCGAACCGACAACCCGCCCGTCGGTGGCTCTGACCACCGCGAACGGGAGCGATCGACCCGCCGCCTGATCGGCGAGGGCACGGTCGATGTACTCGTGGGACGCCTGCACGCCGTGGGGTACGGGGGTGAAGGCGTAAGTCGTACGATCCTCGGCCCCGGCCACGGCCAGGGCCTCGGTGTGGTGGGGGGCGAGGGGCTCGAGCCGCACGGTGCGGCCGGCGAGGAGTACGGGTACGGGCACGGAGCCTTCGGTCCTTCTGGGCGGTGGGGTGGTTGCACAGTCTGCGTCCCTGACGTCGCCCCCCGTGCAAAACACGGGTGAAAGGCAACGGGCTGTCAGGTGAACGCGAGTGGCTCAATGTAGCCCCTTAAAGTCCTCGCATGAACCCCCAATTTGGCAATGGCGCGAGACTGTTTTCCGATGACTTGGGTCCCCGCGCCGGAGAGCCCGTAATCCTGATCCACGGACATCCGTTCAACCGCACGATGTGGGCCCCCCAGACGGCCGCCCTGACGGCCGCCGGGTACCGTGTGATTGCCCCTGACCTGCGAGGATACGGGGAGAACCCGGCCGTGCCCGGCACGGCCCCGTTCGCCGGCTTCGCCGACGATCTCGCCGCGCTCCTCGACCGCCTGGACATCGAACAGGCAGTCGTCGGCGGAGTCTCCATGGGCGGGCAGATCGCGATGGAGATGCGGCTGCGCCACCCGGGTCGGGTACGGGCCCTCGTGCTCGCCGACACCTCCCCGGTCCCGGAGACCGAGGACGGCAAGAAGTACCGCCGGGAGCTCGCCGACCGGCTGCTCGCGGAGGGCATGGAGCCGTACGCGCGGGAAGTCATTGACAAGATGCTCGCCCCGTACAACGTGACCGGCAACCCGCGGGCCGCGGCGCACGTGACCGCGATGATGCTCGCGACCGATCCCGAGGGCGCGGCCGCCGCCCTGCGAGGGCGCGCGGAGCGCCCCGACTACCGGCCGGTGCTGGCAGGGCTCACCGAGCCCTGCCTGATCCTGGTCGGGCGGGACGACGTCTACACCCCGGTCGCGGAGGCCGAGGCCCTGCACGCGCTGGTGCCGCACTCGGTGCTCCGCGTCATCGAACGGGCCGGGCACCTGCCGGGCGTGGAGCAGCCGGAGTCCTTCAACCAGGCGCTGCTGGAGTTCCTGGCAGGGCTCTGAGCGGCGGCGAAGGTGGCGAAGTGGCCCACCTCCCGCGGCGCTCGCTGGTCCTGCAGGAAGGGCCACTGCCGCTGATCCAATAGAGGCGTGACGATACGGATCCCGCCCCCGCCCGGAGCGCCGCGCCGGCTGGCCGCCGCCCAGTTGAGCAACTCCGTCGGGGACGGCGCCTACTACGTGTGTTCGGCGCTCTATTTCACCCGGGTGGTCGGTCTCGCCCCCCAGACGGCCTGGGCCCGACGGTCGCCCGGGTCGTCGGTTCGGTCGCCGGGGTACCGCTGGGGGCGCTCGCCGACCGGCGCGCGCCGCGCGGCGCCTCCGCGGCCCCGGCCATCGTCGGCGCTGAGCGCCGGTGCCGAGGCGCCCGGCGCGCCTTGCGGATCTCCGGGCCGGTGACGGCCGCCTCCTGCGCCGTGTCCGCCGTGCCGCGCCGCGCCGCCGGAGGCTGCTCGGCGCGCTGCTGCCGGCCGCCTCGTACGGGATGGGTCCGGCCGTGCGCCTGGCCGGGGCGTCGAAGTAGGGCCTTTCGCCGGGTGCCTGGGTGCCCAACGGCGCCCGGGCGCCCCGCGTCCGCGTGTCAGTCTGTCTGGAGGGTGGTCCGCAGCCGGTACCGGTCGCCGCTGTACTCCACCGTCGACAGCAGCAACGGCCGCTGGTCACGCGTGTACACGGTCTGGTCGAGGACGAGCACGGGCGCGCCCTCGGCGATGCCCAGGTGCCCGGCGAGCTCCGCGTCCGCGCTGCGCGCCTCGATGGTCGCCTCGGCGCGCTGCGGCTGCACGCCCCAGCGCCGCAGCTCGTCGAAGAGGGAGGCCTCGCGGAAATCGGTCCGGGTCAGGTCGGGCGCCAGTCCGGTGACGATCAGGGTGCGGTCGAGGGCGATCCGTACGTCGTTGAGCAGCCGGATCCGCTCCAGGCGCAGCAGCGCGGTGCCGGCGGGCACCCCGAGCCGGTCCGCGTCGTCGAGCGAGGCGGTGACGGTGTCGTGGCGCAGCACGACCGAGCCGGCCCGCATGTGCTTGCGGCGGGCGGTGGCGGTGAAGGACTCCAGGTCCTCGGGCCAGTCCCGGGCGGGCGCGGGCGGCGCGGTCGCCGCCACGAACCAGCCTCGGCCGTGCGAAGCGGTGACCAGGCCCTGGTCGACCAGGTGCCCGAGCGCCCGGCGCAGGGTCACGCGGGAGACGTCGAGCCGGGTGCAGAGCTCGCGTTCGGGCGGCAGTTTGCTGCCCTCGGTCAGGCCCCGGCGGGCGATCTCCTCGCGGATCCGGCTCAACGTCGTGCCCTCGCCGCTCGGCGACCTCGCCGATCTCACGGTGGACCTCGGCAACGAGCCCGACTCGTACGCCTCGACCATCGGCTACACCGGCACGATCGTCGCCCTCGACCTGATCGCCGGGGCCGTCGCGGGCCGCGACACCGACCCCTGGCAGGACATCGCCGAGCAGACCACCGCGGTCCACCACCAGGCCACCGGGGCTGTGGCGGCCCTGCGCGAGCGCGGCGCCCGCTGCATCGCCTCCGACGGAGTGGCGGCGGGAGCCTCCCGTGCCTCGGCCGAGGAGGGCGCACTGCTGCTGCGCGAGGTGGTGCGGATGACCGCGGCCGCCTCGGCGACCCGCAACTACCTGCACGGCGAGATGGAGTCGGCCGGCAACACCCTGCACCTCGTGTACGGCGACGGCCGCGAGATCGAGCTGGCCCGTTCGCTCGCGGGCGCCGGCCACCTCACCCTGCTGATGACCACGGCCGAGGTGGACCAGGCGGACAGCCTGTCGGTCGTCCGCCTGCCGCGGGTCGCGGACGCGGTACGGGTGGTCCTGGAGACGGTGGTCCTCCAGGAGCTGGTCGCGCAGCTCAGCGACGAGCGGGGCGTCCCGATCGAGTCCTTCGTCTTCGCCAACGGCGACACCAAGCAAGGCGGCCTGGACATGTCCGACTTCGAGGTGGCGGCGTACTCCCCGGCGAGCTGATCCCGCGGGCCGCGGAGGCCGGGCGGCCTGAGATCATCCGGGGATGGACGAGGTACTCGGGCAGCTGGCAGCCGTAGGGCCGTTCTTCACCGTGCCGTACGGGAAGGAGCCGCCCGGGCCCGGCTTCCGGCCGCTCTCGCAGCTGTACGGCGCGCAACTCGGACCGTACGTCACCGAGGTGGGACGGCGGATCGGGAGCGGGCCCGGGAGGGTGGCCGCCTCGACGGCGCAGCTCGGGATGGCCTCGCGGCTCTGGTCGCTCGGGCTGGGGTGCACGGCCCTGGCGGGGCGGGTGCCCGACCTCGGCCCCGACCGGGTGTGGTGGCGGCTGCCCGGGGCGGGCTCGCTCCAGCTGTGGCTGCCGGAGCCGGAGTACCTCCCGGCCGGATCGCTCGGGGACAACGTGCTGGGCAACCTCGACGTGCTCGACGCGGCCCTGCGGGAGCGGTACGGCGTCTCGCCCAAGGTGCTGCGCGGGAACACCGCCTCCGCGCTCGTCGGGGCGCTGCGGGTGCTCATCGACCGGGTTCCGGGCGGCGCGGCGGTGGAGGCCGCCGCCGCCCTGCTGGCCGACGGCGGCCCGCTCGGCGGGACCGGCACCTTCATCCACGAGGAGGGGCTCGGGGTGGCCTTCGTACGGCGCAGCTGCTGCCTCTACTACAAGGTGCCCGGCGGAGGGTTCTGCGGGGACTGCGTGCTGCGGACCCGGTAGCGGCCGCAGGGGGAGGAACGACGGAGGCCACCGGGGGCAGTCGCACTGCTCCCCGATGGCCCCGTCCTAGCGTCCCGCTCGGTGCCTCACCTCACTAGAAGGTGAGGTTCCAGGCGTCGATCTTGCCGGTGTCCTGGTTGGCGTTGTCGTTCACCCGCAGCTTCCAGACGCCGTTGGCCACCTCGGAGGAGGCGTTCACGGTGTAGGTCTGGGCGATGTTGTCGGTGCCGCTGCCGGTGCGGTTGTGCAGCGTGTAGACGGTGCCGTCCGGGGCCACGAGGTCGACCTTGAGGTCACCGATGTAGGTGTGCTTGATGTCCACGCCCACCTTGAGGGTGGCCGGCGCGTTGCCGGTCACTCCGCTGACGGTGATCGGGCTCTCCACGGTCGCGTTGTCGTTGACCGCGAAGTCCCCGAGGTTCTCGAAGTACTTCCCGGGCGGCGGGGTGGCGCCGACCGCCTTCAGCGCGTCGACCTGGCCCTCGCCGAAGAAGCCGTTGTTGGCGGTCGTCCCGGTGCAGCGGCTGTCCGAGGGGCAGGCCACGTCGTTGGCCTGGGCGGCCAGCTTGTCGCGGATCTGCGCCGGGGTGATGCCCGGGTTGGCGCTCACGATGAGCGCGGCGACGCCCGCGACGTGCGGGGTGGCCATCGAGGTGCCGCTCTTGGTGCTGTAACCGCCGCCCGGAGCGGTGGAGTAGACGTTGCTGCCGGGGGCCGCGACGTCGATGACGCCCTGGCCGAAGTTGGAGAACGAGGCCTTGGTGACGCCGGTGCCGTTCGCCGCCACCGTGACCACGCCCGGGAGCTCGGTCGGGATGTCCATGCACGCGTTGGTGATGGTGCGGGTGACCGGGGTCGAGTCGTTCGGGCTCGCGGAGTCGGTCGTCTTGTTCGCGAGGTCGTAGTTCTCGTTGCCGGCCGCGGCGACCTGGAGAGAGCCCTTGCTCTCGGCGTACTCCTGGGCGCGCTTGACGCCCTCGATGATGGCGGCCTGGTCGACGTTGTCCGGGCAGTTGAACTGCCACGGGTCGGTGTAGTAGCTGTTGCTGGTGACCTTGAAGCCGTGGTCGCCGGCCCACATGAAGCCGCAGACCGTGTTCTCGGCGAAGAACAGCGTCGAGGTCGGCTCGGCGATCCGGACCGAGGAGATCTTCACGCCCGGAGCCACGCCGACGACGCCCTTGCCGTTCTTGGCGGCGGCGACGGTGCCCGCGACGTGGGTGCCGTGGGTGTCCACGTCCCGCCAGGCGCCGGCGCGGGTGTCCGCCTTGCCGTAGGCGCAGGAGACGGAGTCGGCCGCGTTGAAGTTCGGTGCCAGGTCCTGGTGCTGGTCGTCCACGCCGGTGTCGAGGATGCCGACCTTGACGGAGGCGGAGCCGGGGTTGATGGCCCAGGCCTGGTCGGCCTTGATCTGGCTCATGTCGGCACGGACCGGCTCGCCGGCGGGCGTGGTCGACTGGGACGGGTTGGCGGGCAGCGCCGGGTTGTAGGCGTCGGCCGGGACGTCCGAGGTGCGCGTGGCACCCACCTTCTGGACCCCGCTGACCCCGCGCATGGTGGTGGCGAAGGTGCTGGAGGTGGAGTGGGCCACGATCACGCCGATGGCGTCGTAGTACGAGAAGACCGAACCCCCGTTGGTGGCGACGGCCGAGCGGACGGCCGAGCTGTCACCGGGGGCGGTGATCACCAGGTAGGCACGGGTGCCGGCGGCCCAGGTCGCACTCTGGGAAGTCGGCGCCGCGGCCGAGGCCTTGGCGGGGGCGGACGGGACGACCGCGCCGGAAGGCGAGACCGGCGCGGTGCCCGCCAGTGCGGCGGGGGCCCCGAAGGCCAGTGCCGCGCCGAGGGCGGCCGCCAGCACGAGAGTACGTCGAGGTCGGCTGGATATGTGGGGTATCAATGCGTCCTCCGATGACGGCCCGGCGGTGCGGGTGGCACCTACCGAGCCGTACGAAACGAGTGGTGGACGCAAGATGTCAGATGCATGCCACGAGATGGAAGTACCTTTTACAGCACGAGAGTCAGATCAGACTTGGCTGAAACTCGACCATGGCCTGCACATGTGGAGACCGGCCGGGTGGGGCACCGTGGGGGCGAGCCCTGCCCGGCCGGTCCGTTCAGCGCACCGGCTGCGCGGTTACACCGGTACGCCGTCCTTGGTGAGGGCCGGCTGGGCGGGCACAGCGGCGGGGGCTCCGTGTCCGTCGTCGACCAGCGTGGCCTCGTCGAACGGCAGTCGCCCGGCGAGCACTTCGGCGGCCCGCCCGTGGTCGAACTCCTTCGTCCAGGTCCCGATCAGCACCGTGGCGATGGCGTTGCCCGCGAAGTTCGTCAGCGCCCGGGCCTCGCTCATGAACCGGTCGATGCCCACGATCAGACCGACCCCGTCCACCAGTTCCGGCCGGTGCGACTGGAGTCCGCCGGCCAGCGTGGCCAGACCCGCGCCGGTCACCCCGGCCGCGCCCTTCGACGCCACGATCATGAACAGCAGCAGGGAGATCTGCTCTCCCAGCGCGAGCGGCTTGCCCATCGCCTCCGCGACGAACAGCGAGGACATCGTCAGGTAGATCGCGGTCCCGTCCAGGTTGAAGGAGTACCCGGTCGGCACCGTGATGCCGGTGACCGGCCGCGAGACCCCCAGGTGCTCCATCTTCGCGATCAGCCGCGGCAGCGCCGACTCCGAGGAGGAGGTCGACAGGATCAGCAGGAACTCCCGGCCCAGGTAGCGCAGCAGCGCGAACACGTTGATCCCGGTACACACCCGCAGCAGCGTCCCGAGCACCACGAAGACGAAGAGCAGACAGGTCGTGTAGAAGCCGATCATGATGACGGCGAGCGATTTCAGCGCGTCGATGCCGGTCGCACCGACCACGGCCGCGATCGCCCCGAAGGCGCCCACCGGCGCCGCCCACATGATCATCGCGAGCACCCGGAACACCAGCTTCTGCACGTGCCCGATCCCGCGCAGCACCGGCTCGCCCGCCGACCCCATGGCCTGCAGCGCGAACCCGCACAGCAGCGCCACCAGCAAGGTCTGGAGCACCTCGCCGCCGGTGAAGGCGGAGACCATGGTGGTCGGGATGATCCCCAGCAGGAACTCGGGCGTGCTCTCCGCCCCGCCCGCCTTGGCCTGCGCCTCACCGGCGCTGCGCGCCGCCTCGGTCAGGTGCAGCCCGCTGCCGGGCTCCAGCAGGTTGCCCACCAGCAGGCCGATCGCCAGCGCGACCGTGGACATGACCATGAAGTAGCCCAGCGCCAGCCCGCCGACCGCGCCCACCTTGGCGGCCTTGCGCACTGATCCGATGCCCAGCACGATCGTGCAGAAGATCACGGGCGAGATCATCATCTTGATGAGGTTGACGAAGCCGGTGCCCAGCGGCTTGAGCTCCACGGCCGCGCCGGGAGCGGCGAAGCCGACGGTGATGCCGAGCAGTACCGCGCCGATCACCGCGATGTAGAGATAGTGGGTCTTGTCGCGTCTGGCGGCCACGATGCCTCCTGGTGGTGAATACGTTCGGGGAGACCATCGCCCGGGTCTGTGACCCCGGTCACCCTTGCGTTCATTGAGTTCACGGCCGGGTGCACACTGAACGCCATGCTCCGCTTCCCCCGCCCCCCGCGCAGCCTCGCCGGCCAGCTCTTCGCCATGCAGGTGCTGCTGGTCGCCGTGGTCGTCGCCGGCTGCGCCGTCTTCGCCTACGCGACCGCCCGCGGCCAGGCCGAGGAGGCCGCCCGGCGCCAGGCCGGCGCCGTGGCCCGCGCGGTCGCCGACTCCCCGTCGGTCCTGGAGGCCGTACGGGAATCCGCACGCGGCACCGACCCCTCGGCCGCGCTCCAGCCCTACGCGGAGCGGGTCCGCTCCGACTCGGGCGTCGACTTCGTGACGATCATGGCTCCCGACGGCCGGCGCTGGACCCATCCCGACCCGCGGCGCATCGGGGAGCGCTTCCTCGGCAACACCGCCCCCGCCCTGCGCGGCGAGACCTTCAGCGAGACCTACACCGGCACCCTCGGCCCCTCCATCCGCGTGGTCACCCCGCTGACGGACGGCGGCCGCGTCATCGGCATGGTCAGCGCCGGCATCACCGTCCGCGCGATCAGCGCCCGGCTCGCCGAGCAGCTCACCGCCCTGGCCTGGGTCGCGGGAGGCGCCCTCGCCCTCGGCGGCATCGGCACGTACGTCGTCAACGCACGGCTGCGCCGCCACACCCACGGCATGAACGCCGCCGAGCTCAGCCGGATGTACGACTACCACCAGGCGGCCCTGCACGGAGTCCGCGAAGGCCTGCTGATGCTCGACGGGCAGCGCCGGATCACCCTCATCAACGACGCCGGACGCGAACTGCTGGGCCTGAGCGGAGAGATCAAGGGCACCGGTGTCGCCGACCTCGGGCTGCCCGCGCCGCTCACCGGCGCGCTGCTCGCCGACCGGCCCCGGGTGGACGAGGTGCACCTGAGCGCCGACCGGGTCCTGGTGGTCAACAGCTCACCGGTGGCCGGCGGCGGCCGCCGGGGCACCGTGGTCACCCTGCGCGACCACACCGAACTCCAGTCGCTCGCCGGTGAACTGGATCACGAGCGGGGGTTCACCCAGGCCCTGCGCTCGCAGGCCCACGAGGCGGCCAACCGGCTGCACACCGTCGTCTCCCTGATCGAACTCGGCCGCGCCGAGGAGGCGGTGGACTTCGCCACGGCCGAACTCCGGCTCGCCCAGGCCCTCACCGACGAGGTCGTCACCGCGGTCGGCGAGCCGGTGCTCGTGGCGCTGCTGCTCGGCAAGGCCGCCCAGGCGCACGAGCGGGGTGTCGAGCTGGTCGTCACCTCGGACAGCCGCAGCCTCGCCGACGGCGCCGGCCTGCCCCCGGCCCGCGACCTGGTCACCGTACTGGGCAACCTCATCGACAACGCGGCCGACGCGGTCACCGCCGTGCCGGGGGCGCGGATCGCGGTGACCCTCCGGCCCGAGGGGGACGAACTGCTGCTGCGGGTGGCCGATAACGGCCCCGGGCTGCCCGAGGGCGTGGACGTGTTCCTCAGGGGCTGGTCGGGCAAGGGGGAGGGCCGCGGCCTCGGCCTCGCGCTGGTCCGGCAGGTGGCCGAGCGCTACGGTGGCGGGGTGACCGCAACCCAGGGGCCGGGGGGCGGTGCGGAGTTCACCGTACGCCTGCCCTTGGCGCAGGCGGCCGCGCGGGACGAAGGCGGTCCGGCATGAGCACGCCCGAGGTGCGGGTCCTGGTGGTCGAGGACGACCCCGTCGCCGCCGACGCGCACGCGCTGTACGTCGGACGGGTGCCCGGCTTCACCGCGGTCGGAGCCGTTCACTCGCTCGCCGAGGCCACCCGGATCCTGGAGCGGACCCGGGTCGACCTGCTGTTGCTCGACCTCACCCTGCCCGACGGGCACGGGCTGCGCTTCGCGCGCGGGCTGCGGGCCGCCGGACACCCCGCCGACGTCATCGTGGTGACCTCGGCGCGGGACCTGGCCGTGGTCCGCGAGAGCGTCTCGCTGGGCGTCGTCCAGTACGTACTGAAACCCTTCGCCTTCCCCACCCTGCGCGAACGACTGCTGCGCTACGCGGAGTTCCGGGCGACGGCCGCGGGCGAGGCGGCCGGTCAGGACGATGTGGACCGGGCGATGGCGGCCCTGCGCGCGCCCCGCCCGGCCGAACTCCCCAAAGGGCTGAGCGCGCCGACCCTGGACCGGGTCGCCGCGCTCCTGAGGTCGGCCCCCGAGGGGCTGACCGCGGCCGGGGCGGCCGAGGCGGCCGGGATCTCCCGGATCACCGCCCGCCGCTACCTGGAGCACCTGGTGGAGACCGGCCGCGCGGACCGGACCCCCCGGTACGGCCAGGTCGGCCGCCCCGAACTGCACTACCGCTGGCTGGCCGCGGCCGGCTCGGTGTCGAAGGTGTAGAACTTCCGGTGGTCCAGCATGTCCGCCGGGGTCACGTCGTTCCACGGCCGCATCGTGTCGCGCAGGTCCACGACGTTCGGGGTGCCGGCGGCGGGCAGGTAGGTGGACTGCGGATGCCGGGCCTGCCAGTCGGCCCACAGCTTGTCCACGAAGGCGTGGTGCATCCAGAACACCGGGTCGTTGGGGGAGACGCCGGTGCCCATCTGGCCGCCCACCCACACGTGCACCCGGTTGTGCAGGTTGGCTCCGCGCCAGCCCTCCAGGTTGTTGCGGAAGCCGGTCGAGGAGCTGTTCCAGGGGGCCGTGTCGTAGACCGGCATGGCGAGTACGGCGTCCACCTCGGCCTTGGTCGGCAGCTCGGCGACGCCCGCGCCGAGCGCCCGGCGCAGGTAGTTGCGCCCGTCCACCCGTACGTTCACGTCCCACTTGCCCGTCGAGTACGCGAACGGGCCGTCGAGGACCTGTCCGTCGCGGGCCCGGCCGGTGCCGCCGAGGAAGTCGGCGGCCCACAGGGAGGAGCGGGTGGTGCGGTCGACGCTCCAGTCCCAGTACGGGATCGCCACGCTCGCGTCCACCGCCTGCAGAGCCGCCTCGAATTCGAGCAGAAATCGGCGGTGCCACGGCAGGAAGGAGGGGGAGCGGTGGCCCACCCGGTCGCCCGAGTCCGTGTCGGCCATGATGAAGCCGTTGTGGGTGGTGACGAACCGGTCGTAGCGCCCAGTGCGCTTCAGCTCCAGCAGCGCGTTCGTGAAGGCGCGCTTCTCCTCGGCAGTGAGCGTGGCCTGGTTCTTGCGGACGGTCATGCCGTGCCTCCCATCGGGGCGAACGGGAGGAGCGGGGCGCCCTGGAGCTCGCGCACGGCGGCGCGGGCGAGCGGCAGGGGGCTCGCGAAGGTCTCGTAGTGGTTGACCACACTGATCCAGGTGCCGTCGGCGTTCTGCATCACGTGCAGCTCGCGGCCGTCTATCCGGACGGTGGGCATGCCGGGGCCGTGGTGGCCGCCGTGGTGGCCTCCGCCTCCCGCGGCGGGGGTTATCTGGATGCGGCGGCCCTGGTACACCTCGTCGACCGTGCCGGCGGGTTTGGCGGCGGCGCGGGAATCGGCGGTGGTGGCGGCATGGGCGGTGGCGCCCGCGATGCCGAGGACGGTAAGGGCACCGGCAGTGGTGCCTAAGGCCTGTCGACGGGTGATCTTGTTCATGGCCGAAGAACTATCAGGCCGGCAGCGCTGGTTGACCGATATCCGGACATCGGCGGATAAGTTGCGCATAGAACGATTTGGATGATCTTCCCGTCCGGGTCGGATTGAACGGCCTGGACGGGAAGATCTGCGGACAGCATCCTACTGGCCGGTAATTCTTTCGGTCGCACGGGCCGCCTATGGAGGGGGTCACACTCCAGAGTCGGCCGGAAGGTGCATCGCGGGCCTATGGTCAATATTCCCCTATAGTCCCGATATGCCTCTTCATAAGACGAAGGATGCACGGGCCCGTGACGCCGAGACGGACGTGTTCGCGTCCGCCCTGAGCGGCGAGATCCTCCCCAAATACCGGATGCCTGACGACCACTCACCCTCCGGAGTCGTCTACGAGCTGCTCCGCAACGAACTGCTCCTCGACGGCAACGCGGCCCAGAACCTCGCCACCTTCTGCACCACCTGGTCCGACGACGGCGTGCACCGCCTGATGAGCGAGTGCCTCGACAAGAACATGATCGACAAGGACGAGTACCCGCAGACCGCCGAGATCGAGGCCCGCTGCGTCAACATCCTGGCCGACCTGTGGAACGCCCCCACCGCGGACGTCCCCACCACGAGCGCCGCCACCGGCTGCTCCACCACCGGCTCCAGCGAGGCCGCGATGCTCGGCGGCCTCGCCCTCAAGTGGCGCTGGCGCGAGCGCCGCCGCGCCGCCGGCCTCCCCGCCGACCGCCCCAACCTGGTGTGCGGGCCGGTCCAGATCTGCTGGGAGAAGTTCGCCCGCTACTTCGACGTCGAGCTGCGCCAGGTCCCCCTGGAACCCGGCGCCACCGGCCTGCGGCCCCATCAGCTCGCCGCGCACGTGGACGAGAACACGATCGGGGTCGTCGCCATCCTCGGCGTCACCTACACCTGCGACTACGAGCCCGTCGCCGAGATCGCCGCCGCCCTCGACCGCATCCAGGCCGAGCACGGCTGGGACGTCCCCATCCACGTGGACGGCGCGAGCGGCGGCTTCGTCGCCCCCTTCCTCCACCCCGAGGTGGTGTGGGACTTCCGGCTGCCGCGGGTGGCCTCGGTCAACACCTCCGGGCACAAGTACGGGCTCGCCCCGCTGGGCGTCGGCTGGATCGTCTGGCGCGCCGCCGACCTGCTGCCGGCCGACCTCGTCTTCAACGTGGACTACCTGGGCGGCGACATGCCCACCTTCGCCCTCAACTTCTCCCGCCCCGGCGGTGAGGTCATCGCCCAGTACTACCTCTTCCTGCGCCTGGGCCGCGGCGGCTACCGACGCGTCCAGCAGGCCTGCGCCGACACCGCGCAGTACCTGGCCGGGCAGATCGCCGGCATGGGCCCCTTCACCCTCCTCTACGACGGCCGGGGCGCACTGCCCGCCGTCTCGTACACGCTCCCCGACCCGGCCGCCGCGGGCTTCAGCCTCTACGACCTCTCCGACCGGCTGCGCATGCGCGGCTGGCAGGTGCCCTCGTACCCGCTGCCGGCCGACCGCGAGGACACGGTCATCCAACGGGTCCTGATCCGCCACGGCGTGACCCGCGACCAGATCGCGCTGCTCGCCTCCGACCTGAGGCGGGCCGTGGAACACCTGACCGCGGCCCCGCCGCCGTCGCCGGCCGCCGAACCCCGGTCGGGCTTCCACCACTAGGTCGCCCGCCGACCGACTCCTGGCAGGCTCCTCGGATCCGGTCGGGGGCCGTCACCCGGACGCCGGCCAGCGCATGCCCAGCGCCGTGAGGGCCGCGGCGCGTGCCGGAGTGAGGGAGGCCGCGCGGGAGCGCTGGTTGGCGATCCAGGCGCCGAGACGGAACTCCTGGTCGCCGACCCGCTCCACATGCGTACGGGGGACCCGCAGGTGCTGCTCCCGGGCGTGGAACCGCCGCGCCGCCTCCAGATGGGCCGCCCACGCGGCGGCATGGCCGAGCCGCGGCCGGGGCCGCTGCCCCCCGGCGGCCGGGACCACGCCCAGCGTGTGCTCCAGCAGCCAGCGCTGGGTCCCGGTCAGCCGGTCCCACGACTGCCGCTGGGTCCGCAGCCACACGCCGAGGTCCTCGCCCTGGACCACGGCCGCACCGGGGCCGTCCGGCAGCCGGCCGCCCGCCTCCAGGTGGGCCCGGGTCAGGTGGAAGGCCCGCTGCCAGGAGATCTCCCAGGCCGGGCACCAGGACGGGTCGACGGCCTCCAGCGCCTCCCGGCGTTCGGCCGACAGGGCGCCGGGCCCCTCGCGCCGGGCCGCGGCCCGCTGGTTCTTGACCCACACCCCGACCGGCGCGCCGCGCCAGGTGGCGTCCACCGGCGGCAGCAGGTGCCCGTGCTCCGCCGCCCAGCCGGCGGCCGCCGCCAGCCCCTCCTCGAAGGCCACGTCGAAGTGGCTCCACACCATGCCCAGTTCGTCGAGCTGCGCCCTGCGCTCCCGGCCCAGCGCGCCGCGCCTGTTCGTGCGCCGGGCGTCCGCGATCCACTGGCCGAGCGGGAAACCGGCGAGCCCGGGCGGCCACTGCTCCCCGGCCGCGGGCACCTTGTAGGCGAACGGCACCTTCAGGTCCCCGGCCGCGGCGGCGTAGATCCGGGCCGCCTCCACCCCGCGCCGCCAGTGCTCGCGCTCCGGCCGCAGGACCCGCAGCCGGATGAAGGCCGCCAGAAGCGCCGGATCGCGCGGGCTGGAGAAGCTCAGCAGGGACCGGGCCCCGGCCCGCAGGCCCGCCTCCGGGGCCTCGCCCGGCCCGCTCCCCGCCCCGCGCCGGCCCGCCACCTGCGGCTGCGCCAGGGACTCCACCATGCGGGTGTCGTGCGCCCGCAGCGCCTCCAGCAGCCGCGCGAGGTCCCCGTACGCACGGGAGGTCAGCATGGTCTCCGGCGACTCGCCCGGGCCCAGCAGCACCGGAACCACCAGCGAGGCGATCTTCCCCTCGCCGGGCCGGATCCGAAGCGCCCGCCCGACCGCCTGGACCAGGTCGGGCATGGACCCCCGTACGTCGGCCCAGTACACCGAGTCGCACTCCTTGGTGTCCACGCCCTCGCCCAGCACCCGCACACTGCCCAGGAACGCCTTGTCGGCGACCCGGTAGGCCGCGAAGGCGTCCAATACCCGCCGCCGATGGGCCGGGGTGTGCTGTCCGCACAGCCAGTCCGCCCACACGGTACGGGGATACACCGGCTGCAGGGAGCGGCTCGCGGCCCGCAGCCGCGCGGCCACCGCGGGCAGCCCGGCGGCGAAGGCCTCGGCCTCCCTGGTCAGGTGGTGGAAGACCAGCGTCCGGCGGAACCCCTGCTCGGCGGCCGCCTTCACCAGCGCAGCCTGCAGCGCCGCCAGCCGCGCCCCGCGCACCGCGTCCGACCGCCCGTCCGGACCCAGCAGGACGGCCGCCTGGAACCCCGGATCGGTGACGTCCACGCAGACGACCTGGTAGGGGGCGCATATCCCCCGGTCGATGGCCTCCGCGAGGGTGAGGGTGTAACAGCGCGCGCCGAAAGGCCCGTCCGGGTCGTCCTCCATCGACGCCACGAGGTCGCCCCGACCCCTGGACGCCGCTGTCGGCGCCCCGTCGCCGTCCTCGCTCTCCTCGCCGTCCTGCCACACCCGGGGCGTGGCCGTCATGTACAGCCGCCGGACGGCCGGGATCCGGTGGTTGTCGTGAACCACCGCCCAGGGCTTGCCGATCCGTCCGGACGTGCGGTGCGCCTCGTCGACGACGATCAGGTCCCAGCCCGGCAGCCCCTCGTGGTGGGCGCGCTCGACGGTGCCCAGGCCCAGCGAGGCGTACGTGGCGAACACAGTCACCCGGTCCACCCCGCGGCCGGCCCAGCGGGCCAGCGCGGCCGGATCGGTGGTGGTGGGCACGCCCGCGTCCTCGCCGCGCAGCGAGCACACCGCGAAAGCGCGCCCCGTCCGGCCGCCCTCCCGCCAGGCCGCCGCCGTCTGCACGAGCAGGTCGAGGGAGGGCACCAGCACCAGGACCCGTCCGGCCCGCATCTGCTCGGCCGCGTGCACCGCGACCAGGGACTTGCCGGAGCCCGTCGCCATGATGACCTGGGTACGCAGACCCGCCCGGGGGACCTCGCCCCCGACGGGCAGCTCCAGCGCCCGCACCACGGCGTCGACCGCTTCGCGCTGGTGGGGGCGGAGCTTCTTGCGGGCCATGCGCGTCACCTCACCCCGTGATCTGCCCGTTCACCTCCAGCCCCTATCTTGCCCCGGATTTGAATCAGAGAGGGGAAGCGGGGTGCGCGGCGGGGCGGGCCGCCGGGGACGGGGCGGCTACTTCGCCCCGAAGTTCTGCGTCCACCAGGGACCGCCCGCGCCCTGGTGGATGCCGACCCCGATGTCCTTGAAGGAGCAGTTGAGGATGTTCGCGCGGTGCCCCGGGCTCTTCATCCACGCGTCCATGACCTGCTGCGGCGTCTGCTGGCCCGCCGCGATGTTCTCCCCGTACGTCGACCAGCGGTACCCGGCCGCGGTCGTCCGCTGCCCCGGGTCGGCGCCGTCGGGGTTGGTGTGCGAGAAGAAGTCCCGCTTCGCCATGTCGTCGGAGTGCCCCTGGGCGGCTGCACGCAGCTGCGAGTCCTCCTTGAGCGGACCGCAGCCGGCCGCCGCCCGCTCGGTGTTGACCAGCGCCACCACCTGGGCGGCGGCGCCCTGCGGCGCGGGGGCCGGCGGGGGCGCCGGGGCACGAGTGGGCGCCGGCGGGGTGGAGCGGGTCTGCGACGGGGTCGGTGTCGGGCTCGGGCTCGCGGCCGACGGGCTCGGCGAGGCGGAGGCCGACGGGGAGGGGGACGCCGATTCGGAGGGGAGCCCGCCGCCCTCGGTGGCCGAGAGCGCGGCCAGCGGGGCCGCGGGCGCGCCGCCGCCAGCCTCGGCGTCACCGCTGCCCGGCAGGGTGCCGAGGTACACCAGGCCGCCGCCCACGACACAGGCGGCGAGCACCGCGCCGCCGATCGAGCGGCGGCGGTTCTGCCGCCGTCTGCGCAGCGCGCCGCGGCCGCCGGCCGGGCTCCCGGCCGGGGTGAGCTGCGTAGGCGCACCGGCGCCGCCCGCGCCGCCGACGCCGCCGACGCCGTCGGCGAAGGCCGTGCCCGCGCCCGCGAGGTCGAACCCGGCGGCCGCGGCCGATCGTACGCCCGCCAGCAGGGCCACCGAGACCGGCACCAGCGCCAGCCCGGCCAGCAGCCCCTCGGCCGGCATCAGACCGCCCCACAGCCCGGAGCAACGCACGCACTCCCGGGCGTGCCGGGCTATTCGCTTGCGCCACAGAGCGGAGGGCAGACCGTCCCAGCTCGCCGCCACCACCCGCAGCCCCTCGCACGGCGGCTGCGCGCCGAGCGCCCGCTCCACCACCCGGGCCGACTCCAGCTGTGCCTTCATCCGCTGCACGCGCACCGCCGTGTGCTGCGGGGACAGCTCCAGCGCCGCCGCCATCTCCGCGCGGGTCAGTTCACCGGCACACTCCAGCCACCACAGCGACAGCAGCGCCCGGTCGTCGGGCTCCAGCCAGCGCGTGGCACGGGCCGTCTCGCGGCGCTGGCCCTCCAGGTTGAGCCGTACGACGGTCAGGTCCACGAAGTCGGCGCCCGGGTCGGCCAGCTCCCAGGCGGCCTCCAGGCCGCTCTCGCCGGGGGCGCTCTGCCGGGCGTGCCAGTGCGCCCGGACCCGGTTCATCGCTATCGCCACCAGCCAGGAGCGGAAACTCTCGTCCGCACGCAGGCCGTCCAGCCCGTCGAGCGCACGCAGCATCGTGTCCTGGACCACGTCGTCCACGTCGACGGACCCGTTCAGGGCCCGCCCGACGATGTTGTAGACGAGCGGCAGATAGGTGCTGACCAGGTCGTCCTGCGCGCGGGGATCGCCCGCGCGGGCCGCGGCGACCAGCGCTGCCGTGTGCTCAGTAGTCATGTGATGTTCCCTGTCCGTGCCGGCGGTCGATGATGCCCAATACCTGGGAGACCGTCGAGAGGGGCCCCGATAACACTTATCCGGAAGTCGTGTTCCCGGCCTGCGGAGGGTGGCCGTGGGACGTGCGCGGTGCCGGGCCGCCGGCCAGCGGGGGGTAGCGCCGTGCGGAGGCGTCCACGTGGGCGATCCGCCGCAGGGCAGCCAGCATCGCATCTCCCAGTACGGTACCCACCACCACCCGCTCCACCAGGTCCTCCGGCTGCTCCCGGAGCGCCACGTAGGCGAGGTCGGCGGCGGCGATCCGCTCCGAGGCGCCCGCGAACTCGTCCAGGAAGTCCAGGTACTCCCCGTGGCCCACGGCGAGCACGGAGGCCATCGCGGAGGTGAGGGCCTCCGCCGCCGGGTGGGCCGGCGGGATCTGCCAGCCGCGGCGGTCGATCAGCTCCTCGACCAGGGCCCGGGCCTGCTCGCGATGGGCGGCGTCGGCCTCCTGCGGATAGTCGAGGTCGATGGTCCGGGCGGCCGCGCCCAACAGCTCGTGCACCGGCCGCTCGTGGTCCTCCACCGCCTCCACGACCTTGCCCACGGAGGCCAGCGGGAGCCCGCCGACCTCGGTGAGGGCGCGGATCAGGTGCAGCCGGCGGACGTGCGGGTCCCCGTAGTGCGCCTGATTGGGGCTGGTCAGCTCACCCGCCGGGAGCAGGCCTTCGCGGAGGTAGAACTTGATCGTCGGCACCGGGATGCCCGTGGTACGGCTCAACTCGCCCATGCGCAAAGTGAATTCTCTCCTCTGTGTGGCCCCCGGGCCTTGCGCGGCCGGGGTGCGTTATGGATAGTGGAGCTATCGGTAATTGGATAGTAGGGCTATCTACTGTGGGGGTACAGCATGCGGAACCACATCGAAGGATGGCATCGCCCACTACTCGGCTTCTCGGCCGCCATGGGGGTGCTCGGCCTGGTCAGCGCCGTCGGGCTGATCGTGGACGACCGGACACTCGTCGGCTCGCCGATCTGGCACAAGCCGCTCAAGTTCTCGGTCTCCTTCGTGCTGTACGGGCTGACCCTGGCCTGGATGCACTCGCTGCTGACCCGCGGGAAGCGGACGAGCTGGTGGGCCGGGACCGTCGTCGCGGTCGCGAGCCTCCTGGAGATGGTCGTGATCGTCGGCCAGGTCATGAGGGGCAAGCGCAGCCACTTCAACACCGAAACCCCGCTGGACGAGACGCTGTTCAGCCTCATGGGCACCACCGTGGTGGTGCTGTGGCTGGCGACCCTGGTGATGGCGGTGCTGCTCTGGCGGCAGAAGCTCGCCGACCGGGCCGTCATGTGGGCGATCCGGATCGGCTCGGCTATCGCCCTCGCCGGCCTCGGACTCGGCTTCCTGATGACCCAGCCCACCGACGACCAACTGGCGGGCCGGACCACCGGTACGACCGGCGCGCACAGTGTCGGGGTCCCGGACGGAGGCCCGCACCTGCCGGTCACCGGCTGGGCGAGCACCGGGGGCGACCTGCGGATCGCCCACTTCGTCGGCATGCACGCGCTCCAGGTGCTGCCGCTGCTCGCGCTCGGGCTGACCTTCGCGGCCCGGCGGTACGGATGGGCGGCCGACACGGGGGTGCGGCCGCGCCTCGTACTGGTGGCGGGGGCGGGGTACGCCGGTCTGGTGGGCCTGGTCACCTGGCAGGCCCTGCGCGGCCAGCCGCTGACCTCGCCCGACGGCGCGACCCTGACGGCCGCCGCGGCACTGGCCGGCGCGGTCGCCGCGGCCGCGGGGGCGGTGCTCGCGCTGCGGTCCCGGCGGCCGGCGGACCGGCACCGGGAGCCGGCGGGGGCCGCGGCCGGGGGCTGAGCCTCCGGAGGCGGTGCGTCGGCGGGGGCGGCGTGTCGGCGGGGCGGTGTGCGGCGGGGAGCGGCGGTTCCGGGGAACTCCGGTACCGCCGCTTTCCGTTGGGGTACCCGAACGCGTTCTCGGGGTCACAATGGGGGTGACCACGGGCGGGTGGGGGGCGGCATGTCGGCGTTGCCATTACGGGGTTCCGGCCGGACCAGGGGCTGGATCGGCTACCTCGGAGCGGTCGGACTGGGCGCGGGCGCGGTGGCTCTCGCGGCCGTGTGGACCTCGGGAGCCTGGGCCGCCGGGATCGGCGCGGCCGTGACCACGCTCTCCGGACTCGCCGCGGAACTGATGCGCCCGGCGGAGCCGGCCGGCAGCGCCCCGGGGGAGGTGCTGCGCACCCCGGCCGGGCGGATCCCGCGGCTGCGCCAGGTGGACCGGCCCGAACTCGCCGGCGCCCACCCCGCCGAGGGCCCCGGGCACCCGGCGCCCGCGTACATCGAGCGCGACGCCGAACCGCGGCTGCGCGAGGCCCTGGACGGGGCCCGCTTCGTGCTCGTGGTCGGGGAGTCCACCGCCGGCAAGACCCGGCTCGCCTACGAGGTGGCCCGTACCCGCTACCCCCGGCACGCCTTCGTCCGGCCGCTGTCCCGCGCCGCACTGCCCGAGGCGGTACGGATCGCCGCGCGCCGGCGCCGCGCCGTGCTGTGGCTCGACGACCTGGAGGACCACCTCGGCGCGGGCGGGCTCACGGCCGCCCGACTCGCCGCGCTCCGCCGGACGGTGGTGATCGCGACCATGCGGGTGCAGGAGTACCGCCGCTACGACGCCCGTGAGGAGAGCCGGCTCACCGGCTCCGACCGGGACGCCTGGCGGGCCCAGCGCGACCTGCTGCAGAACGCCGCCGTCATCCGGCTGCCCCGCCACTGGTCCGAGCGGGAGCGCGACCGGGCCGCCGCCCACCGGGGCGATCCGCGGATCGGAGCCGCGCTGCGCGCGGGGGAGCGGTTCGGGGTCGCGGAGGTGCTGGCGGCCGGACCGGAACTGCTCGCCTCCTGGGAGAACGCCTGGGCACCAGGCGCCAATCCGCGCGGCGCGGCCGTGGTGACGGCGGCGGTGGACTGCCGCCGGGCGGGGCTGCGCCGCCCGGTCACCCGCGAGTGGCTGCGCGAGCTGCACGCCCCCTACCTGGCCGCGCGCGGCGGCGGCGACCTCCAGCCGGAGCCCTTCGCCGCGGCGATGGAGTGGGCCTGCGCGGCCGCCTACGCCACGAGCGGGCTGCTGGTCGGCAACTACGGGTCCGGCTTCACGGCCTTCGACTACCTGCTGAACGCGCCGGGCCAGGGGCCGGTTCCCGACCATCTGTGGCGGGGCCTGATGGCCCGGGTCGAGCCCGCGGACGCCTACGACATGGGACTCGTCGCCCACCAGGAGGGGCGGCTCGTCCGGGCCGTCGAAGCCCTCGCGCTGGCCCTGCGCGGCGGGGTCCCGGGGGCCGAACTGCCGCTGGCCACCGCCATCGGGGACGCGGGCCAGCCGCGCCGGGCGGCCGCCGATCTCGCCGGGATCGTCCGGCGGCGCACGGACCGGCTCGACCCGCGGCACCCGGACACCCTGGCGGCCCGGCACCAACTCGCCTTCTTCACCGGGGAGTCCGGCAACCCCCTGGCCGCCGCGGCGCAGTTCGCGGCCCTGGCGGCGGACACCGCGGAGGTGCTGGGCGTCGACCACCCGGACACCTTGGCGACCCGCCACCAACTGGCCTACTTCACCGGCGAGGCGGGCGATCACCGCGCGGCGGCCCGGCAGCTGGAGGCGCTGCTGGCGGACCGGCTGCGCGTCCAGGGCGCCGGGCACCCGCAGGTGCTGGCCACCCGGCGAAGCCTGATCTGGTTCCGGCCCGGGGAACCGGCCGAGGCGAAGCGGGCGTTGGCGGAGCTGCTGGCCGACGCCGCGGAGCGGATCGGCCCGGACGACCCGCACACCCTGGCCATCCGGGGCAGCCTGGCGGCACTCGCCGCCCGGGCCGGTGCCACCGCCGAGGCGGCCGGGGCCTGGGGCGCGCTGGCCGCCGACCGGGCCCGGGTGCTCGGCGAGGGCCACCCGCACGTGATCCACTCCCGGCTGGAGTGGGCCCGGGCCCTGATCGCCCAGGGCCGCCCGGCCGAGGCCCGGGAGGTACTGACCGCCGCCCTGGCCGAGGCCGAGTCCGTACTGGAGCCGGGCCACCGGCACTTGTGGGCCGCGCGCGAGCTGCTGACCGGCGGCGCGGCCGCCGGACGCGGGAGGGCGTAGCGCCCCGACACCCCCCTAGAGCATCGGCGCGAGGGCGTGGGTCGCCGCGTGCAGGGCGGGGGCGTACGCCTCGATCTCCTCGCGGGAGACCAGGAAGGTGACCGTGGTGACGCTGACCCCGCCGACCGGGCGGCCCGTCGGCCCGAGGATCGCGGCGCCGATGCAGCGGATCGTGGGCTCGTTCTCCTCGTCGTCGAGCGCGAAGCCCCGCTCCCGTACGGCCGCCAGCTCGGTGCGCAGGGCCTCGGGGGTGGTCAGCGTGTTCGGCGTCCGGCCCGGCAGCCCGGTGGCGGCGATCAGTTCCGCCACCTCCCCGGCCGGCAGGTGGGCCAGGATGCTCTTGCCGATGGCCGTCGTGTGCAGCGGCATCCGCATGCCGGTCCGGGAGGCGGTGCGGAAGGGCTGGGTGCCCTCCAGCTTCCGGATGTAGGTGATGGTCTCCCCGCTGTGCAGGGCGAGGTGGACCGTCTGGCCGGTGGACTGCTGGAGCTCCCGCAGGACCCCCTCGATGCTCGCCGGCTCCCCGCCGCTGACCATGGCCGACAGTCCGCGGAGCCGGGGGCCCACCCCGTACCGGCTGTCGCCTTCGGAGCGTACGAAGCCCTGCTCGATGAGCGACGCCAGGATCCGGAACGTGCTCGACTTCGGTACCGCCGCGGCGGCCGTCACATCGGCGAGCCGGTGCGGTCCGCCGGGCGCGGCCACCGCCTCCAGGATGCGCAGGGACTTCTCCAGGGCCGAGCCGGCCGCCGAGGTCCGCCCGCCGCGCGCACCGCCCGCGGTTTCCTCCGTTGACACGGGGCCTCCCGGCCTGTGTAGGGTCTAGACCAAATGGTTCCGCTACATGATACAGAGTTCCACTACGTGGAACAAATGGAGGGGCTGTGTCGTCTGTGCCGCCTGTGCCGTCCGTGCCTTCCGCTCGCGCCGGGTCCTGCCATCCGTACGCGGTCATAGCCGCCCAGCGTCTGCTGCCGGTGCTGCGCAACACCGACGCGGCCGAGGCCGTCCGCCAGGCCACCGCCCTGCTCGCGGCGGGCTGCCGCGCCGTCGAGCTGACCACCTCCACACCCGGCTGGGCCGAGGCGGTCGCCCGCACCGCACCGCTCGCCGACGCGCACGGCCGGCCCGCCCTGATCGGCGTCGGCACCGTCAGCACCGCCGGAGACGCGCACGCCGCGCTCGACGCCGGCGCGGCCTTCCTGATCTCCCCCTACCCGGCCCCCGAGGTCCGGGAGGTCGCCGAGGAGCGCCGGGCCGTCTTCGTCGAGGGCGGCTTCACCCCCGGCGAGATCGCCGCCGCCGCCCGGTCCGCCGGCGCGGCGAAGGTCTTCCCCGCGCACGTCGGCGGACCCCGGTTCATCCGCTCCCTCAAGGCGGTCCTGCCCGAGGCCCTGATCATCCCGACCGGCGGCATCGCACCCGCCGAGGCCGGTGAGTGGCTCGCCGCGGGGGCGGCCGCCGTCGGCATCGGCAGCGGCCTGCCGGCCGACCCCGGCGAACTCGCCGCCGTGTTCGCCGAGCTGGCCCTGCCCTGTTGCGGCCTGGGCGAGTGTGCGGACCGGGGGGCGCGACCGTGACCGCTACTGCTACCGCTACCGCCGGCGCCGCCGAGGCCTACGACGTCCTCGTGCTCGGCGAAGTACTCGTCGAGATCCACGCCGGCACCGCCCTGCGCGACGCCGCCGACGGCACCCCCGCCCGCATCTCCTACTCCGGCGACGCCCTCAACGCGGCGGCCGCCGCCGCGGCCGCCGGGGCCCGCACGGCGCTCCTCGCGGTCGTCGGGGACGACGAGCTCAGTGTCCCGCTGCTGGCCCGCGCCGCCGAACTCGGCGTCGACGTCTCCCACGTACGCCGCGCCCCGCGCCCCAACGGCGCCTACCTGCTCTCCGCCGACCCCGAGGGGGACCGGGAGTTCGTCTACTGGCGCACCCGCAGCGCCGGCTCCACCCTCGGCGTCGAGCACATCGACTCCTGGCGCGGGCTGCTGGCCGGCTCCAAGGCGCTGATCACCGGCGGTATCGCCGGCGCCCTGTCCCCGAGCAGCCGTGCCGCGGTGCTGGCCGCCGCCCAGGTGGTGCACGAGGCCGGCGGCCACCTCTCGTACGACCCCAACTTCCGGCCCCGGCTCACCGGCCGGCGCGAGGCCAGGGAACTGCTGGCCCGGATCGCCCCGCTGACCGGGCTGCTCAAGAGCTCCTGCCCGGCCGACGCGGTGGCCCTGGTCGACACCGCCGACCCGGCCACCGCGGCCGCCCGCTACCGCGCACTCGGGGCCCGTACGGTCGCCGTCACCGCGGGCGCCGGCCGGCTGCTGCTCGACGACGGTGCGGGAGCGGCGTACCACCCCGTACCCGTCAACCCCGACCCGGTCGACGCCACCGGCGCCGGGGACTGCTTCACCGGCACCACCACCGCACGGCTCGCTCTGGGCGACCGCCTCGCGCAGGCCGTCGGGTACGGGCTGGCGGCCGCCTCCCTCTCGGTGTCCGGCCGCGGGGGCACCGGGGGCATCCCGGCCTTTGCCGACACGGCCGCCCTGGCCGCCGCGCAGCGCTGACTACGCGGCTTCGAGCAGGGCGATCTCCTCGGCCGACAGCCGCAGCGCGCCCGCGGCGATGTTCTCGGCCAGGTGCTCCGGATTCCCGGTGCCGGGGATCGCCAGCACGTGGGCGCCGCGGTTCAGCGTCCAGGCGAGGCGCAGCTGGGCCACCGAAACCCCGTGGGCCGCGGCGAGTTCACGTACCCGCTCGTCCTCGGCCGCGACGACACCCGCCTCCCGGCCGGCGCCCGCTATGGCGAAGAACGGCACGAAGGCGATGCCCTGCTCCCCGCACGCGTCCAGGAGGGCGTTCGCCTCGGCCGGGGCGCCGATCCCGTACGAGTTCTGCACGCACACCACCGGCGCGATGGCCCGGGCCTCGGCGAGGTGGTGGGCGCCGACGTTGGAGATCCCGAGGTGCCGGATGAGCCCGGCGGTCCGGAGCTCGGCGAGGACCCCGAAGTGCTCGCCGAGCGGCTCGGCGGCGGCCGAGGACGGCAGGCGCAGGTTGACCACGTCCAGGTGGTCGCGGCCCAGCTGGCGCAGGTTCTCCTCCACCTGCCCGCGCAGTTGCCCGGGCTCGGCCCACCACCAGGCTCCCGAAGGGTCCCGGCCGGGGCCGACCTTGGTGGTGATCACGATGTCGTCGCCGTACGGGGCGAGGGCGTGGTTGATCAGCTCGTTCGCGGAGCGGGTCGGGGAGAAGTAGAAGGCGGCGGTGTCGATGTGGTTGACCCCGAGCTCGACGGCGCGCCGGAGCACGCCGGTCACCCGTTCCCGGTCGCTGGGGGAGCCGTCCGCGAGGTGGGTGAGGCGCATCGCGCCGAATCCCATGCGGTTGACGGTCAGGTCGCCGAGCCGCCAGGTTCCCGCGTCGGCCGCGTTGATCTTGTCTGAAGTCATCCGGTGAGGGTAACCGGGCGGCCGCGCGGGCGGGCGCTGCCTGGCGCGCCGCCGGACCGGACACTTCCGCGGCCCGGCGGCGCTGTCGGTGGAGCTGGGTGAGTGGACCGGGGTCAGTGTCCCCGCAGGCCCTGGTCGACGGCCGTCATCAGCTCGCCGTCGGAGGTGTCGGCGTCCAGGGACCAGAACATGGCGCCGCCCAGGCCGTGCTCGCGGATGTACCGGGTCTTGGTGCGCAGCACCTGCGGGTCGTCGTACGTCCACAGCGTGCTGCCGTCGAAGAGCCAGGCGTGGCCGCCGCGCCGGTCGCGGTGGACCTTGTACGTCCCCGAACCGGCCAGCTCCTTCAGCGCCTTGTAGTCCTCGTACCCGGCGGACCAGGTGGCCGGCGCCGGACCGGTGGCCGGCTGTCCCATGCCGTCCCCGCCGCCGCTCACGCCGGTCCAGCCCTGCCCGTAGAACGGCATGCCCATCACCAGCTTGCGCGCGGGCGCGCCGCGCCGCTCCCAGGCCTCGACCGTTCCGTCCACGCTGAAGTCGCCGCGGGCGTACAGGGCGGACTGCTGAGCCGTGGTCTTCTCGCCCGAGACGTGGAAGTCGTAGCCCTGGAGGGTCACGAAGTCGAGGTCGCGCATGATCCGGCGGACGTCGAAGCCCGCGTCGATCTTGGCGGGCGCGGTCGGAACGAAGGCCGTCAGCTCGTACTTCGTCCGCTTGCCCTGGCTGCGGGCGTACCTGTCCAGCTGGGTGCGGAACTCCTTGACCAGCTCGGTGAAGTTGCGCTTGTCCTCCGGGCGGTAGGTGGTGTCGGCGTCACCGGCCGATCCGGGCCACTCCCAGTCGAGGTCGATCCCGTCGAAGACGTCGGCGGCCGCGCCCGCGCCGCCGCGGGTGCCGTCCTGCGGCAGGTTCCCCTTGATGTAGAGGTCGATGCAGGACTCCACGAGGGCCTTGCGGGAGGCCGGGGTCAGCGCGGCGTCCGAGAAGTGCGTGGACCAGCTCCAACCGCCCAGCGAGAGCAGGACCTTGAGGCCGGGGTGCTTGGCCTTGAGCTCGCGCAGCTGGTTGAAGTTGCCGGCGAGGGGCTGTTCCCAGTCGTCGGCGACGCCGTCCACGGAGTTCTCCGCGTCGAGCGGGCGGACGTAGTCGGCCCAGGCGTCGGCCTCGCCGGGCACGTTGCCGGTGAAGCACTTTCCGTCCGCGCCGATGTTGCCGAAGGCGTAGTTGATGTGGGTGAGCTTGCCGGCGCTGCCGTTGGCCTCCAGGTCCTGGACCTGGAAGTCCCGTCCGTAGACGCCCCATTGGGTGAAGTAGCCGACCCTTTTGTACGGGGAGCCGCCGCGGGCGCCGTCGCCGTCGCCGTGGGCGGAGGAGGCGGGCGCGAAGGCGGTGAGCAGGGAGAGGGAGCAGGCGGCGACGGCCAGCCTGCCGAGCATGCTGCGGCGCATGGGCTTCCTTTACGGGCGCGGGGGAGTGGTGCTCCGGGGCCGTGCTGTGCGTGCGCTGTGCATGCGGAAACTATTGGTCTGGACCAGAGTCGGTCAAGAGGGCGGATCCGGCTGCCTCAGGACAGGCTCCAGTGGCCGACGTCGTCGGCGAGGCCGCCGTTCAGGGCGAACTGCACCGCGGCGAGCGGGGCGCCCTCGGGCAGCCGGAAGGTGACGAAGCCGTGCGCCGTGCCGCCGGGGCCGAGGGTGACGGTGTCGGGGAAGGCTGGACCCGCCTCCGTCGAGATGCCGGTGCCGGTGTACCGGTGCCCGTACGTGTCCAGCAGGTGCGCGGCCGCGGCCGGGGAGTCCTCGTACACGGCGGTCCCGGTGTTCTCCAGGCGGAACTCCACGGAGACCAGGCGACCGGTGCCGCCGGGCACGGGCCGGGTCGGGTCCGTCGCGTCGGCCGGGCTCGTCGGGGTCGCCGGGTCCGCCACCCGGCTGAGCGTGACGTCGAGCCGCTCGCCCGGCCCGTCGCCGGAGAGCGGGACGGTCTCGCCGGAGGCGCCGGCCGCGCCCAGCAGGGCGGGCACGAGCAGGATCGCCACCGCCAGCCGCGCCGCCCGCACCCGGGCCCGGACCCGGGCCCGGGGCAGCGCCCCGGCGGCGCGCTCCCCGCGGCGCATGGCGGAACCTGCCGTCCGACGGATCACCCCGCCCACGATCCTCCGCGTCCCCCGGTCCCGCCACCGGCCGGAGCGGCGCGCGCCCTCGTAGCCTGAGCTCCATGCTCTCCCTCGAATCCGGCGACCCGCTCGCCGTCTCCGTCTCGGCAGCGATCCGCGCCGGCGACCTGTCGGAGCTGCGCCGGCTCCTGGACGCGAACCCCGGGCTCGCGACCTGCCGCATCGTCCGGCGGGGCGCGGCCGCCGGGGAGCGCAGCCTGCTGCACATCGCCACCGACTGGCCGGGGCACTACCCGCAGACCGCGGAGGTGATCCACGCCCTGGTGGCCGCCGGGGCGGATCCCGGAGCCCGGTTCGTCGGGTCGCACGCGGAGACCCCGCTGCACTGGGCCGCCAGCAATGACGACGTGGCCGCCGTCGACGCGCTCATCGCGGTGGGTGCGGACATCGAGGCCCCGGGCGCCCTTCTCGGCGGCGGCACCCCGCTGGCCGACGCGACCGGCTTCGGCCAGTGGCGCGCCGCGCGCCGCCTCCTCGACCACGGCGCCCGCGCCGACCTCCAGGACGCCGCGGCCCTCGGACTCCTGGACCGGGTGGAGGAGTTCATCGCCGCCGGCGCGTCCCGGGAGGACATCACCAGCGCCTTCTGGGGGGCCTGTCACGGGGGCCGACTGTCCACTGCCCAATACTTGTTGTCTCAAGGGGCGGACATCGACTGGATCGGCTACGGCGACCTGACGCCCCTGGACATCGCTCTGACCAGCGACGATGGCCCCCTCATCGCGTGGCTCCGGTCCGCCGGCGCCCGCACGAGCCGCGAAATTCCCGTGAGTTGATCCCCGAATTCAGTGGATCTTCGGCGCCCGCCGTGTCATGGTTGGTCTCGCCGAAGGGGTGTAGCTCAGCTGGTCAGAGCGCCGGTCTCCAAAACCGAAGGCCGCAGGTTCGAATCCTGCCGCCCCTGCAATGCCGTACAGCGGCCCCGTTGTGACGGAACGCCCGGGCGCGAGACCCCTCGCACCTGGGCGTTCGTCGTTTCCCCGCGTCACCGCCGAGGTGCCCGCCGCCGGGCGTCTGGCAGACTGGGGCGCGTTACCCAGGCGGTGCAGGACAGGAAACCGGTGCGAATCCGGTGCGGTCCCGCCACTGTGACCGGAGCCCGCCCGCGGGAGCCGGGAGTCAGACACTGACGCACCGCCTCTTCACTTCGACCAGGGGACGCGGATCCCCCGGAGAGGCTTCGCCATGTCGCGTTCTCGCGCACTCCTGCGGGCATTTGTGCCGGTTTCACTCCTGATACCCCTGGCCGCCTGCGGTGGTTCCCCGGATGGGGGAGACCCGTCGGCAGGGGCCGCCGCCGCGCCGGGGTTCCCGTACACCGTCACGAACTGCGGGGTCAGCAGCACCTATCAGACCCCGCCCCGGCGAGCCGTCGCCATGAACCAGCACGCGGCCGAGATCCTGCTCGCCCTCGGGCTGGAGGAGCGGATCGCGGGGACCGCCTACCTGGACGACGCCGTACTGCCCGCCTACCGGCCCGCCTACGACAAGATCAAGGTGCTGGCCAAGGAGTACCCCTCCAAGGAGGTCCTCCTCGGAGCCGACCCCGACTTCGTCTACGGCGGCTACTCCAGCGCCTTCGACAAGGCGCAGGGCCGCGACCGCGAAGGACTCGCCAAATCCGGCATCAACTCCCGGCTCAGCGTGGAGTACTGCACCGAAGGGCCGGTCGGTCTCGACCAGCTCAAGACCGAGATCACCGAAGTGGCGCGGACCTTCGGCGTGCCCGAGCGCGGCGCGAAGCTCATCGAGGACGAGCAGCGCCGCATCGACGCCGTCACCGCACGGGTGAAGGACCGGGCCAAGCCGTCCGTCTTCGTCTACGACTCCGGCGAGGCCTCCGCCTTCACCTCGGGAGGCAATGGCATCGGCAACCAGATCGTCTCGCTGGCGGGCGGGACGAACACCTTCGCCGACCTCAAGGACACCTTCGGCGACGTGTCGTGGGAGAAGGTCATCGAGCGGAAGCCCGAGGTCGTCCTCATCTACGACTACGGCGGCACCACCGTCGAAGCCAAGAAGCAGCGCCTGTTGAACGATCCCGCGCTGGCGCAGGTTCCCGCGATCAAGAACCAGCGCTTCGTCGTGCTCCCGCTCTCCTCGGCCGTGCTCGGCGTACGCGTCGCCGACGCCGTCGAGTCCCTGGGCCGCCAGCTGCACCCCGACGCCCCGTGAGGCGGTGCCGTACCCCGGTCGTCCTCCTCGTGCTCGGTTGCGCCCTGGCCGCGTCCGCGGTCGCGGGCCTGGCCCTCGGGCCGGTCCGGATCGCGCCCGGCCGGGTGCTCGACATCCTGCTCGCCGGACCCGGCCCGAGCGGCGGAGCCTTCGGTTCCATCGTGTGGGACGTGCGCATGCCGCGGGTGCTGCTCGGGGTCTTCGTCGGCGCGGGGCTGGCTGTCGCGGGCACCGTGCTCCAGGCCCTGGTGCGCAATCCGCTGGCCGACCCCTTCCTGCTCGGGGCCTCCTCCGGGGCCTCGGCGGGAGCGGTCGCGGTCATCGTCCTCGGCGCGGGCGCGGGGATCGCGGGCGGGGTCGGCGTGCCGCTGGCCGCCTTCATCGGGTCCATGGGCGCGCTCGTCTCCGTCTACGCGATGGCCCGGCGCGGCGGCACCATGACCACCGGCCGGCTGATCCTCGCGGGCGTCGCCGTCCAGTACGTGCTGTCCGCCCTCACCAGCCTGGTGCTGGTGCTCGCCGCGCACCCCAACCAGGTCGCGAGCGTGCTGTTCTGGACCCTCGGAGGCCTGGGCGGGGCCCGCTGGGACGAACTGGCCCTGCCCGCCGTCGCACTGCTCGTCGGCACCGGACTGCTCCTCGCCCTGGCCCGGCCGCTCGACCTGCTGCTCGCGGGCGAGGAGGGCGCGCGCACGCTGGGCCTGGACACCGGGCGGTTCCGCGCGGCCGTCTTCGTCCTGACCTCCCTCGTCATCGGCGTACTGGTGGCGTACAGCGGGGCGATCGGCTTCGTGGGGCTGATGGTTCCGCACGCCGCCCGGATGGTCGTCGGCGCCGGACACCGCGCGCTGCTGCCGGTGGCCGCGCTGGGCGGGGCGGTGTTCCTGACCCTGGCCGACCTGCTGGCCCGTACCGCCGCGGCGCCCGAGGAGATCCCGGTCGGCGTGGTCACGGCGCTGGTCGGCGGCCCGTTCTTCCTGTGGATGCTGCGCAGGTCCACCCGTACCGAGGGGGTGGCCGGATGACGGCGGATCCGGGATCCCGGCCGGCGGAACTCGAGGTCGAGGCCGTGCGTTACGAGACCGACGGGCAGACGCTGCTGCACGGAGTCGACCTCGTCGCCCGCCCCGGCGAAACGGTCGGCGTGGTCGGCCCCAACGGCAGCGGCAAGACCACACTGCTGCGCTGCGTCTACGGCGCGCTGCGGCCCACGGCCGGGCGCGTACTGCTGGACGGCGCGGACGCGGCCTCACTGGGCGCCAAGGACCGCGCCCGCCGGGTGGCGGTCGTGCCGCAGGACGCGGGCGGCACCTTCGGGCTGACCGTGCGCGAGGTCGTGGCGATGGGGCGCAGCCCGCACAAGCGGTTCTGGGAGCATGACGGTCCTGACGACGCGCGCCGCGTCGCCGGGGCCCTGGAGACCGTCGGCGCGGCCGCCTTCACCGGGCGCCGCTTCGACGAGCTCTCCGGCGGGGAGCGCCAGCGGGCCCTGGTGGCCCGCGCCCTGGTCCAGGACCCGGGTCTGCTCGCCCTCGACGAGCCGACCAACCACCTGGACATCCGCTACCAGCTGGAGATCCTGGCCCTGGTCCGCTCCCTGCCCGCGACGGGCCTGCTCGTCCTGCACGACCTCAACCTCGCCGCCGCGTTCTGCGACCGGCTGTACGTGCTCTCCGCCGGGCGGGTGGCCGCCTGCGGGACGCCGCAGGAGGTCCTGACGGAGGAGTTGCTGGGCGAGGTGTACGGAGTCCGGACGCGCATCGGGATCCACCCGGACACCGGCGTGCCGAACATCGTCTACCTTCCTCTGGACGGGGCGCGAGCGGCGAACTGAGCGGGTCCGGGACCGGCCGGGCACCCGCGGCGGGCGGTGCGGTCCCGGCGCGCCGAAGCGGAGCGCGGTGTGCGCGGCGGCCTGGTCCGACCGGGACTGCGCCACCCGTGCCCGGCTGGGCGCGGACCCGGACCCGGACCCCGAGGTGCGGGCGGCGGTCACCCTGGCCGGGAACCCGTACCTGGACCCCGACCGGGTCGACCTGCCGGCCGCCGATCCGGAGGACGACGTGCGCCTCGCGGTGTCCCTCCACCCCGGGCTGACGGACGAGCGGCGCGCGGACGTGGAGGCCGGTGGTGGCCCTGCATCAGGACCCGGAGGCGATGCGCCGCCTCGCGGGTTCGGCGCCCGACCTGGTGGAACGGTTCGGCCGTGACCGGGGCGCGGAGGTCCGGCGGCGCGCCGCGACCGACCCGCGGCTGTCCGCGCAGGCGGTGGTACGGCTCCGGGATCGTCGGCGTCATGCTCCGGCTGATCGGCGGTTGAGGGTTCCGAAGCGGGCGTTGGCCTTCATCAGGGCCGGGATCAGCAGGTAGGCGACGACCGGGATGACGATCGCGGTGAGGATCAGCGTGCGCAGTACGAGCGGCAGGTCCCCCATGGCCGGGCCGAGCAGCGCGAGGGCGAGCGTGATGGTCGGGTAGACGGCCAGCCAGGTGATGAAGGCGCGGCGGTGCACGGACGGCCCGGTCGGAGCGGCGGCGGGCGACGGCGCGGATGAAGTCGCGTTCGCGGACATGGTGTTCCCCCTGAGAGTGGTGTGACGCGGCGGGAGCAATCTCCAACCAGATGGTTGGAGTGTTGCACCCGCATGATCCAAAGTCCAACCAACTGGTTGGTTATTCCCGCCGGGGCACTACAGTGCATCCATGGCCTGGGACACAGCACGCACCAAACAACTCCTGCTCGACGCGGCGGTGGAGGAATTCGCCGAGTTCGGGCCGGAGGGGGCCCGGGTGGCCCGCGTCGCCACCCGGGCGGGCGTGAACAAGGAGCGGATCTACCAGTACTTCGGCAGCAAGGACAAGCTGTTCATGGCCGTACTGGAGGCGGAGCTGGAGAAGATGGCGGCCGCCGTCCCGATCGACACCGGGCGCCCGGTCGACCTCGCCGACTACGCGGGGCGGGTCTTCGACTACCACCGCGCCCACCCGCACTTCATGCGGCTGAAGGCCTGGGAGGGCCTGCAGTGCGGCGACCGGATCGCCGCCCAGTGCGAGCGCACCGACCACTACGCCGAGAAGCTCGCGGCCATCGCCGACGCGCAGCGCGCGGGAGCCGTCACGGGCGAGCTGACCGCCGGAGCGCTGCTGCACGCGGTGATCTCGCTGATCGCCGTCTGGTTCACGATGCCGCAGCTGGCCCGGATCCTGCTGCCGGGGACGGTAGAGGCCGGACCGGACGCCGAACGGGCGGCCCTGGTCGCCCTGGTCCGCAAGCTCACCGCCTGAGGCCCCGCGCCGCGGCACCGGCCGGATGACGGCGGTTCCCCCACGCGGGGGAGGCCGCGCTCCCGCCCCGGTTCCACACGGTCGTCCGGAGCCCGCCGCGCAGGCTGACGCGTCCCGTCCGGCGGCGCGTGACGATGAGCGGCATGAGCATCCACACCGCCGAACCGACCGCCATCTGCCCGGCTCCGCCGCCCCGTTGGGCCGTCCTGGCCGCACATCTGACGACCTGGGTGGTGCTGCCGAGCGGGCTGTGGCGCATCGCCCTGGTGCTCGGATTCCCGGCCGGGTACACCGACGCCGGCTTCGAGAGCTTCCAGACGCCCGGCGCGAAGGCGTGGATGCTGACGCTCTCCGTGCTCTGCGAACTGGCGGCCTTCCTCACCATCGGCCTGGTGCGACCCTGGGGCGAGTTCGTGCCCCGCTGGATACCGCTGATCGGAGGGAGGAAGGTCCGCCCCCTGACCGCCGTGGTCCCCGCCGCCCTCGGTGCGGCGGCCTTGACCGCGCTCTGGGCGCTCGTCCCCTGGTGGTGGACCTTCGCGCACCACGACATGACGCCCACCGGCAACCTCGTCGTCGGCATCCTCTACCAGCCGCTGTTCCTCTGGGGCCCGCTCCTCGCCGCCGTCACCGTCTCCTACCACCGCCGGCACCGCGGCACCGCCGCTCGGAGCCGCCAGACACCCCCTAGACGTGCAGGGTGCCCCGTAGGACCGTCACGGCGTTGCCCGTGAGGTGGACGCGGTCGCCCCGCACGGCAGTGTGGACCAGACCGGAGCGGGCGGACACCTGGAGGCCGGTGAGCCGGGGGCGGCCCAGGCGGGCCGACCAGTACGGGGCGAGTGCGGTGTGGGCGCTGCCCGTGACCGGGTCCTCGGGGATGCCCCTGGCCGGTGCGAAGAAGCGGGAGACGAAGTCGTGCCCCAGGCCCTCGCGCGCCGCCGGGGCCGTGACGATCACGCCGCGCAGGTCCTCGCGGAGCGTCAGGGCGGCCAGCGCTTCCGGATCGGGGGTCAGGTCGCGGACGGCGGCCTCGTCGGGCAGGACCGCCAGGAGGTCTCCGAGCGGGCCGGTACCGAAGGCGGCCGTCGGCTTGGCCCCGAGGGCCTCGGGCAGCCCCTCCGGAACGGGGACTTCGGCTCCGGGTGCGGCCGGAAAGTCCAGGGTGGTGGCGCCGTCCCCGTCGGTGTGCGTGACGAGTACTCCGTGCAGCCGGCTGTGGAACCGCACGGTGCCCAGGAGCCCCCGCTCGGTGCGCAGGACGTGAGCCGCGGCCAATGTGGCGTGACCGCACAGCCTGGACTCCACCAGCGGGGTGAACCAGCGGATGGCCCAGTCGGCCCCGGCCACGGCCTCAGCCCCGGCCTCCGAACCGGCTGGGCCCTCCACGGCACCCGGCAGCGGGAGGGCGAAGGCCGTTTCGGAGTGGTTCAGTTCGGCCGAGACCTGCCGCATCCAGGCATCGTCGGGCCACTCCCCGGCGGGCAGGAGACAGACACCCGCCGGGTTCCCGCTGAACGGACGATCGGTGAAGGCGTCGACCACATGGATTCGCATACCGGGAAGGTAGCCATGTCGATCGTCGCCCCACCAAGGCCAATCCGACCCGAATGGCCTGGCTCCGGCCCTACTCGGCGGAGTCCGGCTGGTAGCCGTACGGGCGGGTGATGATCTCCATCCCGTGCCCCGCCGGGTCCAGGAAGTAGACCCCGCGGCCGCCGTCGTTGTGGTTGATCTCGCCCGGGTGCTTGCCGTGCGGGTCGGCGAAGTACGGGACACCCCCCGCCCGGATCCTCTCGAACGAAGCGTCGAACTCCGCTTCCGAGATGAGGAACGCGTAGTGCTGCACGGAGATGGACTCGGCAGGAACGGTCGCGAAGTCCAGGGTGACGCCGTTCGCGGTCTCGACGGGGACGAACGGCCCCCACTCGGCTCCGACCTCGAGGCCGAGGATGTGCGCCAGGAACTCGGCGGACTCCCGGTTGTCACGGGAGTGGATGATGGTGTGGTTCAGCTGTACCGACATGTGTGGATGCCTCCGACAGGCACGTCACGGCACCTCCATGCCTCACCCGGTCGGTGACCGACACGCGATGCCGTGACGTGATCTTAAACATCCCTTCCGGGTGGAGTCCACCGGATTCGCGCCATCACGAACCCCCGTACACCGCCTTGACGTTGTCCTGCGCCGGGTGCGTACGGCCGGCCGGGCCCGCGGCGAAGACCCGTAGGAGGTTCTCCGTCACCCGGGTGGTCAGTGCGCCCGCCCGCGCGTCCAAGCCGTGGTTGGCACCGCTGCGGCCGTCGCCCGTCGCGTCGAGGGCCTCCACCCAACGCATCGTCCCCGTCGCGAAGACCCCGGCGCCGCTCGGCACCGTGTAGTACGCCGTGTCCTGGTGGCTGGGCCGGCCCTCGCAGACCACGGGGGAGTGGGCCAGGATCTCGATCGGTCGGGGCGTCGGGAAACCGGTGTTGACCTTGTCGTACTCCACACCGACCAGGTGCGCGAACCGGTCGCCCGCCTTCGCCCCCGTGCCCTCGAACAGCCAGTGGCCCGGGTTCGTCACGACGTACGGGGCGTCAACCGGGTACCCGTCGTAGATCACGCCCAGCAGCGAGCTCTCCGGGTCGGCGGCCGGCGGGGAGCGGAAGTCGACCGTGGCCGGATGGCCGCGTTTGAAACCGGGGTCCTGGTCGTAGGAGGACTTGTAACAGACCAGCGTACGGTCGGGCCCCAGGTCGGAGGGCTCCAGTCGGATGCGGCGGTAGCAGCAGTTCGCACCCAGGATCGCGATGTTGGTGCCGGCGTCGCGGGCCGCCGTGAAATGGGCGCGCTGCTCGGGCGACCAGTACTCGTCGTGGCCGAGCGAGAGCACCGCCGCGGCCCCCTCCAGCAGCCGCTTCTCCCGGGCCACGTCGGTGGTCGTCGTGTACGCCAGGGGTATGCCGAGCCGCTCGGCGAGCGCGAGCAGCGGCGCCTCGTACACGAGGAAGAGGCCCGCGCCGTCGTCGTACTCGTACGGGCGGTCGAAGCTCACGGCGAGCGAGCGCGAGGCGTAGCCGCCGCTGGGGCCGTCGTAACTGCCGTAACCGCCCCACCGGTTGTACGCCTGCCAGGTGGCCACCGCGTTGACCACCACGGTACGTCCCGCCGTGGCCGCCGAGCGGACCGTGACGGGCACGAACCGCTGGCCCTCCCCGCCCTGCGCGTCGAGCCGCAGCAGGTAGCAGCCCTCCGGCCAGTCCTTGGTCTCGACGGTCGCGGTGCGGGCCCAGCGGGTGCGGACCGTCCGGGTCGCGGAGTCCACGCCGTGCTCGGGCTGGCGCACGCCCGGCAGCGCCTCGGAACGCCACACCAGTCGGGCCCGGGCACCGCCGTACCAGCCCATCCGGTAGGCGGAGACCGTGAACCGGGGCGCGGTGGTGGACACGTACAGCCCGAACGACTCGCCGGGCAGCACGCTGACCTTGTCCGCGAAGCCCTCGACGGCGCGGGCCGCCCCGGCCTTGGTCACCTGCCAGTCGGCGTTCCCGGGGCGGGCGTTCTCGGCCTTGACGTCGAAGCCGCCCGGCCCGTCCTTGCCCGGCGAGCCGGCCGGCTTCGGGCTCTTGCCGGAACCCGCCCCGTCTGCCCCGCCCGCTCCGCTCGCGCCGTCGGCGTCCCCGGCCGCGCAGCCCGCCACCGTACCGAGCCCGGCTGCCGTGGCCGCTCCCGTCGCGATGGCGAGGAACCGCCGCCTGCCTGCGCCTTCGCCGCCCCCGGCTATGTGCTCCTGATCCATGGAGGGCACGCTATGTCACGCTTGGGCCCCAGTCCTTACTGCCCCAGTCCTTACTGCCCTGGCCCTTACCGCCCCGGCCCGTCCTGGCTCTGGGGGCGCCACGTGTGGGACGGGAGCGAGTCCGCCAGCGTGGTGAAGTGGCGCTGGTCGCGCCACGCGGCGAGATTGCCGATGACGAACAGGCGGCGTTTGGCGCGGCTGACCGCGACATTGAGGAGGTTCGGGCGGGAGGCCGCCCACGTCCGGGCGCCCGCGCGCCGCGGATCGGTGCCCAGGACCAGGACGACGACGTCCGCCTCCTTGCCCTGGGTCGTGTGCACCGTACCGACCCGCTCGGCCGGCACCAGGTCGCGGCAGGCCCGCTTCGCACCGGCGACGACCTGGCGGAACGGGCTGATGACGAACACGTCCCGGTCGAGGTCCACGCCCCCTTCGTCGCGCAGCCGTTCCAGTACGCGCCGCAGCGCCCTGCCCTCCTCCGGGATCCAGTGCCCGTCCGCCTCCGCGCCGGTGACGTTCACCCAGCTGCTGGCCGGGCGGTAGACGTAGGGATCGCGTGCTCCCGGGTCGATGCCCTGGACCATGAGGCCGTCGTACGCGATGGCGTTGCTGATGGAGAACATCGGATCGTCGCACCGCCGGTGCACCCGCAGCGGCGAGCCGACCCACACCTCGTGACCGCCGTCGGGCAGTTCGGCGGGCAGCAGGGTGCCGTAGCGGTTGGCACGGTCGGCGAGCTGCTGCACCGAAGTACGCCCCGGCGCCCATTCCTCCGCGGCGCCGAAGTCGTCGCGCAGCGCCCGCTGCGCCGTCCACGGCAGCAGGACGACCGGCTCCAGCTGGAGCGGGTCGCCGACGACGACCGTACGGCGGGCCCGCCAGATGCCGCCGACCGCCATCTGCGGGGTCGCCTGCCCGGCCTCGTCCACGAACAGCCAGCCCAGCGACTCGGCACCGAGCCGCCCGAAGACCCGGTCGAGGGAGGCGAAGGTGGTCGAGACGACCGGGACCAGCAGGAACAGGCTCTGCCACGCGGCCCGCAGGTGCGCCTCGGGCACGGTCCGCGGTACCGCGCCGGTGACCGCGTCCATGGCGGCCATCAGGTTGGCGTACATGGTGCGGGCCGTGCAGCGCAGGAAGGCCCGGTGCAGGTCGAGGGCGGCGAGGAACAGCTCGCTGCGGGCCTGCGTGATCTCCGGGTCGGACCACGGGGCCGAGCGCTCGCGCGCCGCGTCGTCGTCGCTGTTGCCGCTGATGCCGTTGCCCTCGCCGCCGGTGAGCCGGCCCTCCTCCGGTACGAACCCTTCCCAGCGGGTACGGGCCGCCGCCAGGGTCCGCTCCACCTGCTCGACTCGGGCGCGGGCCGCATCCGCCGCCTCCTGCCGGGCGGCCAGCCGCGCCTCGGCCGCGTCCACGGTCGCATGTACGCCGTCCAGTCGCGCCTGCGCCGCGTCCCGGGCCTGGCGCGCCGCGGCGGTCGCGGCCGCGGCCTGCGCCTCGTCCGCGTGCCAGTCGCGGGCGGCGCGGCCCAGGGTGAAGAGGCTGACCGTGAAGCCGGGGCGGCGCGCCCGGTGCGCTTCGAGCGTCCGCTCGGCCTCGGCCAGTACCTGACGGGCCCGCGCCAGTACGGCCTCGGCGGGCGGGAGCCCGAGGCGGGCGCGGGCCAGGGCCGGGGCGTCGTGCCCCACAGCGCCCTGAGCCCGGCGCAGAGCCTCGTACGCCGCCAACCGGTCGGCATGGGCCCCCGCGGCACGCGTCCGCTCCTCGCGCAGCCGCTCGACCTCGGCCAGCGCGGCCTCGAACCGCTGCCTGGACTCGCGCCACACGCCGGTCTGCGGGGTGTCGCGCCACTGGCGCAGGAGGTGCGAGAGCCCGCTGCCGCTGTCGATCCAGGCGTTGCGGCCGGGGCGGCGGGCACCGTCACGGCAGCCGTCCGCCTGCGGCGGGACGGGCGGCGGGGGCGGGGCGTCGGCGTCGGTCCGGCGGTACTTGCCGTGCCAGAAGCGGTTGACGAACTCCAGGCGGTTCTTCTTGCTGCCCAGCCGGGCCGCGACCGCGCCCCAGGCGGGGTCGCCCTTGAGGAGGCGGGTGGCCTGCTCGGCGAAGTAGTCGGCGTCGCCGCGCCACTGCTCGCCGAGTGCGGCGCGGGCGGGGATCTCGGTGGAGATGTTCTCCACCGCACCGTTGTTGGCGGAGGCGACGACGATCTCGAAGCCGGTGAACTCCGGCCGCAGCGGCGTCACCGTACGGGTGTAGTCGCCGCTCTTCCACACGTACGGGGCCTGCTCGGCGAACGCCTGGGAGGGCAGCCGGAGCGCGGCCAGGCGGCGGGCCCGCTCGACCACGGCGGAGGCGAAGCAGTCGCGCAGCATGGTGGTCTTGCCGGTGCCCGGGGGACCGTTGACGGCGAAGATGCCGGCGGCCGGGGCGAGGTCGGCGTGGATGGCGTTGACGGCGAACTGCTGGCTCAGCGCGAGGGGATGCCCGGGGTCGGCCGGCCAGCGGCCCGCCGGGGTACGGGCGGGGGCCACGCCGTCGAGCGCGACCGCGGGGTGCAGGCGCAGGTCGATGCGGCGGGCCTTGTCGCAGGCGGCTTCGGGGGTGAGGTAGGCGGCCAGGGCCGGGCCGGGGTCGCGCTGTGCGAGCTCGCGGGCCACGCGGTCGAGGTCCGCGGCGATGAAACTGTTGAGGAAGTCCTGCTGGTCGGCGCCGCCGGGGTGGTCCAGGCGCACGGGGGTGCTGCGGACGCGAACGCCGGCCGGGGCCAGGGCGACGGAGACGCCCCAGGCGAGGGCGAGGCTGCCGGTGAACTCCAGTAAGTGCTTGGCCGTGACCACGCCGGCGCCGACGGGGGAGTCCTCGCCACCACCCGTACCCGCATCGGCTTCGCTGTCGGCCCCTCCTGCCGGGGCCTCGACGGGCCGCTCCCCGAGCGCACCGGCCCGCAGGCCCCACGCCCCGGCCTCCTCCTCGAATCCGTCGAGCCAGCCCGGGCTGCCGGGGCCGGGCGTCACGGCGCGGCCGGTGGCCCAGGCGCAGGAGGAGAAGACGGGGGAGTCCAGGACCAGTCGGCCCTCGTCCGTGACGGTCAGCGCGAACAGCGCGCTCTCGCCGTCCATCCGGCCGTCGTGGTCCTCGCCGCTCTCGCCGAAGACGTCGAGCAGAGTGTCCCGAACCGCGCCGAGGGCGTACGCGCCGCCGTACACGACGTGTTGCCACCCGTACCCGGGCTCCAGGGGTTCGGACCGCAGCGGATGCCCGGCCTCCCAGGGCATGGGCCGGTCCGGCTCGACGCCGTAGACGCGCTCCTTGACGGAGATCCCGGGCACCTTCTGCGGGCTGAACAGCTCAACTGCCCGCCAGTACCCCACGATCTGCCCCCGCCGCCGACGTTCGCCCCCCATGGCACCCGCTCCCGTCATCGGTGATCACTACTGCGCACCTTACGGCGCCACCGCCACCCGGGTCAGGCCGTTGCGCTGCCCCGGCACCGGCGGGTGAGCCGGGCGGCTATTGCAGGTTCAGGAGGAGCGGGTGTGACGGGTCCTCGGGGCAGGTGAAGATGCGGAGTTCACCGAACGAGCCGAGGTTCAGGTCCGGGTCCCGGCCGCTGTCCAGGGTGAGGGACAGCCGGGTCCGGGCGCCGCAGGAGCAGTCGAGCGGTTCCGGGTCCGTGGAGTGCCAGCTCGGCCAGCCGCCGGCCTTCCACCCGTCGTGGCAGGCGAGGCCGCGGTGGTACTCGGTGCCGTGTGCCTGTGCCCAGGCGTCGGCCCGCGCGGCGAGCTCTGCGGGCAGGTCCTCCGGGTCCGGGAGGTCGGTCACCCCGGCCGGATCCAGGACGCAGGGCCGCGGCAGGTGGCGGCGCGGGGCGTCGACCGGTACGGGGGGCTCCAGCACGGCCGCGACCGACGCGGCCGAGCGGCGGTACACCTCGACGGCCGGTCCCCAGTGCGCCGACCGGCCGGGCAGCTCGGGGTGCTCCCGAGGGCACCACAGCACTTGCAGCACGTCAGGGCCCTCGGGCAGGTCGGCCGCCGGTACGTCCTGCGCGCGCAACTGGAGCACGCCGACCAGCGGCACACCCGGGTCGGCCGGGACCGGCACCCAGCGGCACAGCTCCCACGTGTTCATGTCGAGCGACCCGGCGCCGTTCATGATCCGGGAATGGAGCTCGGCCTCCTCCTCGGTCAGCTCGTACGCGGAGTGCGGCTTCCCGGCCCGCCTCGCGCGCATGTCGCGGTCGATCCGCCGGAGGGCTTCCCGGTCGGCGTCGGAGAGCTTCTCCCGCACCTCGGTCAGGTGCGGCCCCCGGCATACGGGCCACTCCTCCTCGGCGGGCCACAGCATCGGCCCGCCGACATGACTGTCCCGCGCGGACGGCGTCCCCGCCGCGGGGCGCAGCAGCGTGGCCCTGCGGGCGTACGGGGCGAGGGCGGGCACGGCGGCGAGCAGCGCCTCGGTACCGGGGTGCACGTCTGTCACGTCAGTCACGCGGGAATCCGTAGCTTCCGCAAGGCAGCGGCCCACTCCTCGGCCGCCTCGGCGTCTCCCACACGCCGCGCACGCGTAGGATGTCCGGTTCCGACCCGTTCCGGGGATCGGCAGTGGCGTGGCAAGAGGTGGAAAGTGGCGGATCGGTTCCGGCGGGAGCCATGGGGCTGGTGGCGCTGGATGGCGGCTTGTGTCGTGCGCTACACGGCGCTGTTCGCGGCCGGCTGGACCGTGGTGACGCTGACCAGTCCGGGGCTGGACGATCCGGGCAGTGACGGCTTCGATGACACCCTGCCGTACGGGGAGACGGTCCGCGCGTACTGGGAGCTGGCGCCCGGTATGTTCGCGACGGTCGGCGGGCTCACGCTGCTGGTGCTGGTGTGCCTCTCGCGCCGGCGGAACACGCAGACCGAGTCGGCCGAGTTCCGGCTGCTCGTCGGGACGCTGACCGTCGTGCCCCTGATGCTCTTCGCCATGTTCGGCTGGCCCTCGCTCATCGTCGTCCTGCTGGCGGTCCAAGGGGTCTTCGCGGGCCTGCTGATGCCCGTGGGGCCGAGGCGGGTCATGCCGTGGTCGCGGGCGGGAGCCGCCGACGCGCCGGCCGAGCCGGAGTAGCGGCCCCCCGCCACGGTGCCCGGTCAGGGGCGGTGGCCGAAGCGGAAGGCGGCGGCCCGGGCCTGGAGGGCGCGGATCTCCGTCGGGGTGGTTTCGAGGAGGGTGGCGGCCAGGGCCAGCTCATGGTCGAGGGTCCGGCCCGTGTGGAGCGGGACGTCCGCATTGAAGGAGACCGGGACTCCGGCCGCCAGCAGGGCGGGGAGCGGATGGGCGCAGGGCGTAGGGACGGCGCCCAGGGCCAGGTTCGATGTCAGGGACACCTCGGTCAGGATCGAGTCCCGGGCCATCCGGCGCAGCAGCGCGGGGCTGGTGGCGCAGGAGAGCCCGTGGCCGATGCGGCGGGCACCCAGCTGGTCCAGGGCGCGCCAGACGTGCTCGGCCGGGCCGAACTCGCCCGCGTGCACCGTGCAGCCCAGGCCCGCTTCGGCCGCGGCCCGGGCGAGCGGCACGAAGGGCCGTACATCGGGGTGGGTGAGCTCGTCCCCGGCGATGTCGATGCCCACGAACACCGGGGGAAGGCAGCCGACGCGGTCCGTGAGCTCGGCCGTGAAGACGTCCGAGCTGTTGCGGTTGACGAGCAGGACCGCGGAGACCAGGGGATCGCGCAGCGGGCCCAGGACGTCCTGCGCGGTGTCGGTGAAGTCCTGCCAGGTCATCCCGTCGACGAGGAACCGGCGTGGCGAGAGCCGGAGTTCGACGTAGTCGGCGCCCTGGAGGCGCTGTTCGCGGTGTACGTCGCGAAGGAACCGCCGGAGGTCGCCCGGCTGGATCCGGGAGCGGTCGGGGCGGTCCGTGCGGTGCGCCTCGAAGAAGCGGTCGCGCGAGCCGAAGTCCCGTAGGGCAAGGCCCAGTTCGAGCCGTTTGCGCTCCTCCGGTTCGAGGTGCAGGTGGAGATGGGGGGAGCGGGGGTGCTCGTCGTGCGGGTCGGTCATGTCGTCCTGCGGAGCCTTAGTTTGATCCAGCGCTGCACCTCGTCGGAGGAGTCCCGTTCCTCCTCGGTCCAGGTGTGCTGTACGTCGAACCCCGCCTGGCGGGCCAGGGGGATCAGATCGCCGTGCCGGTAGAAGAAGAAGTGGCGGCGGTACGGGTTCTCGCCGCCCATGGGCAGGGAAGCGTGCCCGTCGCCCTCCTTGACGGAGACCTGTACGGCGCCACGGCTCTCCAGCACCCGGTGGAACTCCCGTAGCGCCCGCAGGAGTTCGGCCGGTGGTAGGTGCAGCAGCACCGCGGAGCACCACACCGCGCCCACGGACGCGGTCGACAGCGGCAGGGAGCGTACGTCACCGGTGACCCGTTGGACCTCGGGCTCGTCGGGGGTCATCGTCAACAGGGGCAGGCAGGCGTCGAGCGCGATGACCCGGCGGCCGTTCGCGGCGAAGCACAGCGCGTCGCGCCCCGCGCCCGCGCCGGCGTCGAGAACGACTCCGCGGGTGGTGCGTGCCAGATCGGCGATCTCGTGGGGCAGGGTCGAGCCGGCGGTGAACTGCCGGGTGAGGGCCGCGTAGGTACGGGCGGCCACTCCGTAGGCGAGCAGAGTTTCACGCATTTGGCGGTCCGTATCGGACTCGTCCGGGTCACGCAGCCGGTTGGTGGTGTCCTGGCAGTTGGCGAGGAAGGGGAACGCGGCCCAGTCCCACAGGTCGGGCGCGTCTAACGTTCCCGCCCACACGCGCCGTGCGTACTGGGAGGGCAGGTCGGGATCGGACAACAGGTACCCCTCGTCGCGTTTCCATGTGCAGAAGTAGTAGTTCTTCTTACGGTGCGCGGTGTCAATCAGACTCGACAGGCCGGAGATTTTCCGACTTCCGGGTGCAGCGAACAGCGGCGAATGGGCCGCATCCGAAAGGGGGAAGATGTGGAGGTGCGAATGTGTGATGCACGACCCTCCGGTGCGGTGCCGGCTTGCGGCGGCCGAGGCCGTGCCCGGGTCCGCGGCCCCGATCGCGCCCGCGGCTCCCGATGATCCGTGTTCCACCAGTACCACCGGGTGGCCGAATTCGCGCTCGATGCGCTCGGCGAAACACCAGCCGACGGAGAACGCCTCGGCCAGATCGGCCGGCGGCAGCTCGCCGAGGCTCGTGGTGTGCCGCCGCGGAACGACCAGTACGTAGCCCGGCAGCAGCGAACCGAGCCCGGACAGGACATCGACGGCCCTGGTCCGGGCGACGAGCCGGGAGAAGCCCGGCCCGGGCCCGTACGTCTGCCCGCTCCCGTGCCCTGACCCTGCGCCGGGCGGATCTCCGGGCGTCCGCGGGGTGACGCCCGTGGCGAAGGATCCGGACAGCCGGACCTCCTCGCACATCTCGCACACCTCGGGCGGCGGCATGACGACGGGGACGGGAGCGGGAGCGGGGACGGTAGCGGTCACGGTGAGCCCCCCGTCCGGGTCGACGGGCGCCGCTCCCATACGAACTGGAGCACCATCAGCAGCGCAGGAAGGATCAGCGCGGTCAGGAAGTCGTTGACCGAGAACCGCCCGGTCACCAGGAGGGCGATCGGGATGCCGGTGGTGATGAGGGCGATCGCCCAGAGCACCAGGGTGAGCCATTTGCTCCGCAGCCAGTCGAAGAACGCGTTCTGGATCAGGAGCCTGCGCGTCAGGTCCTGGGCCTGGTCCTCGCTCTGCACGATCGCGCACCCCGGATAGAGCAGGGACGCCTTGCTCCGGGGGGTGGACAGGACCGCGGCGCGTGCCGAGGACAGCGCCGAGACGAAGGGCCACAGCGCCCACACCGAGGGGCGCATGGGGCTGCGGGGCAACTCCCAGTGGCCTCCCTCCAGTTGGCTGTCGATGATGCCGGCGACGGCCTGGAAGAGCTTGGGCTGGAGCGGGTCCACCACGCCGGTGGAGAAGATCGCGGACAGGGCGAGCGGCCCCGCGAAGTGCGGGAGGGAGTTCTGGAACACGGCCGGAGCGCCGCCGTCCGTGAACGGGACGTCGTACTCCTCGACCGTCGTGCTGCGCTCGACGTGCACCCCGGGTTCGATCCGGTCCAGCAGCCATTCCGCCGTCTGGCGCATGGTGTTGGTGCTCAGCGCTCCGGGGATCCGGGCGAGCGCCATCAGCGCCATGCTCGTGTGCACCACCGTCGGCTGCGCCCCGGGCAGTGGTCCCCAGCCCGGGGTCTGCGCGTTCTGTACGTCGATCAGCCAGCGCTGGGCGTTGGCCAGGGCCTCGCCGCCCGCGCCGGACTCGTGGAGGGCGAGCATGTTGAGCGCGGTGTGGAAGACACGGGAGGGCTGGCCGCGGTACGAGCCCCAGCCGAAGTCCACGTTCTGGTTGGCCCGCAGCCATTCGACGCCCAGGCGCAGGGAGTCCCCGGCGAGGAGGGCGGCGCCCGGCTGGCTGAGCGCCCGTACCACCCAGGCCGTGGCCTCGCCGATGGGGAAACCGTTGGTCGTACGCACCGGCCAGCCGCCGGCGCTGCCGTCGGGGGACAGGCGCTGCTGGGCGGTGAGGTAGCCCACCACCTCGGAGGAGCGCTCGAAGCGGCCGCCCGCGAGGCCGAAGGTGAACAGGCCCACCGCGGAGGCGGTGATGCCCGGGTTCGGATCGTCGAGGTAGTGGTACCAGCCGGCGGCCGCGTCCGGAGCCGTACGGAAGTTCTGGCGCAGGCAGCCGATCGCGAGGTCGATGGATGCGGTGACGGCGGTACCGGACAACTCGGCTGCGGAACGCACGCCTTGGTCTCCCCCCGGGTGGCGGCTTCACGGCACGGCGTCCCGGTGCGTAGGTGATTCGGCACGCAGAACGGTAGGCACAGTGTGCCCTTTCCGGGGTCGCCCGACACCGGTTTCTCCCGTACGTGGCCCGTAGCCGCGTGTGCGGTTCCGTTCGGTTCGAGCGGGGCCGTACCGGGACCGGCCGGCCGTGCGGGAGCCGGTGAAAGCGCCGCGCGGCGGCGGCCTGCGCGAACAACGGGGCTGGTCATCGGCGTCGCTTCCCTCGGGAGCCGGCTCTCGGGGCGCCGGCCGCCGGGTCCTGCGGAGGGTCCCGTCCGGCCGCGGCCGCAAGTGCTTTGCGCGTGGTGACTCCGTCCGGCGACGGGTTCCGGCCAACCTGCCCGCGCCGGGAGCCCGGGAACGCGGGCGGGGCCCGACGCGATCAGCCGCCAGGCCGGGGCCGCCGACGCCGGCAGGTCGGCCAGATCCGGCTGCTCCGGTCCGCGGGCTGCTGTGTACTCACTGCTTCCGGTTCCCCGAACGCCGCGTCCGCCCTCCCCCCAGCCCGGGTCGGGCTTCCTCGCCATGCCCGCAGGGCTACGGCGAACCGGCTTTCACAGCACACGAGTTGGAGGAGAGGCGCATGTCCCGGACACAGACCGAGAAGCCGAATCCCGCCCCGCCGGAGTTCACGTTCAAGTGGGGGCAGCACAACAAGGCCATGGAGCGGCTGTCGCTCGCGCAGATGGCCCGCCGGGTGCCGTCCGCCCTCGCCCGGACCGGCCGCCTCGCCTGGGCGGTGAACCGTACGGCCTTCATCTGGCTCGTCGGAGCCCAGGTCATCGGCGGGATCTGTACGGCCGCGGCCCTCACGGCCGTCTCCAGGGCCATGGGCCCGCTCCTCACCGGCGGCACCGTCGAGCAGCGCATCGCGGCCGCCGCCTGGCCGCTGGTGGCCGCCGCCGCGATGACCGCCCTCGGCGCACTCGCCTCCATCGCCTCCGGCAGCGCCGCGCGCCGCCTCACCCCGGGCATGTCGACCATCGCCGACCTCGCGATGGTCGACGCCCACATGGACGTGGAACTCGCCTCCTACGACGCGCCCGACTTCACCGAGCGCTCCGAGGCGGCCGAGACCGGATCCGCGCGTTCCTCCATGCTCCTGCAGGACGCCCTCGGTTTCACCAGCGGACTCATCGACATGATCGCCGTCGCCTCGGTGCTGTCCGTGGTCCATCCGGTTCTGCTGCCGCTCCTGCTGCTGTCGGTCGTTCCGCGCGGCCTGGGCTCGGTCTACGCCGCCCGCCTCGACTACACCCTCCACAACGAGACGGTCGCGTCCCGCAACATCCGCCACATGATGCGCTGGCACCTCACCACGCCCAAGCTCGCGGACGAGCTCCGCGGCAACAGCATGCGTCCCTACGCCCACCACTGGTACGCCGCCGTCTGTGAGCGCATCGACTCCAGGATGGTCGGCTCGGCTCCCCGCTACCTGACCGTCCACCTGATCGCCGCGGGCGCGTCCGGGCTGTTCGTCGTCCTGACGTGGATGTCCCTGGGCGGACTCGTGGCCGGCGGATACATGGCCATCGGTGCCGCCGGTACCGCCATCGTCGCCATGCGGACCTCGACCGCGGCCCTGTCCAGCCTGGTCGTCTACGGCGCGGCGATGTTCCAGCACGCCCTCTACCTCGGCGACTACGCCACCTTCATCGCGCAGGCAGCCGAGCAGTCCGGAGCCCGGGGCCCGCAGGCCATGGAGGCCCCGGAGAAGATCCGGCTGGAGGCGGCCGCCTACACCTACCCGGGCAAGGACACCCCCGCCCTCGGACCGGTCGACCTGACCCTGAACCGCGGCGAGGTCGTCGCGCTCGTCGGCGAGAACGGCGCCGGGAAGTCCACCTTCATCCGCCTCCTCACCGCGCTCACCACCCCGACGGCCGGCACGGTGTCCTGGGACGGCGTGCCGACCTCCGACGCCGACCAGCGGACCGCCTGGACCCACGTCGGCCTCGTCACCCAGTCCTACGGCTACTGGCCCTTCTCCGCGCGCGAGAACATCACCCTCGGCCAGCCCGACCCGCGCGGAGAGGAAGCCGTCTGGGACGCCCTGCACGCCGTCGGCATGAAGGAGGCCGTCGAGGAGTTCCCCGACGGCCTGGACACACTCCTCGCCCGGTCCCTCTGGGGCGGACACGAACCGTCCGGCGGCCAGTGGCAACGCCTCGCCTGCGGCAGGGCGTTCCACCGCCGCCCGGCGCTCCTCGTCATGGACGAGCCGACGTCAGCGATGGACCCGCGGGGCGAGCACATGGTCTTCTCCGGCCTGCGCGACATGAAGGCGGAACGGATCACCGTGATCGTCACGCACCGCATGGAGAACTGCCGGCTCGCCGACCGCATCATCCTCCTGGAGCGGGGCCGGATCGCCGAGCAGGGGACGTACGAGGAACTGATCCGCACGCAAGGATCCTTCGCCGAGCTCGTCCGGCTCTCCATGGACCGGTAGCCGGGCCGGCACCATCCCGAACGGATACGGCCACCCACCCCCGCCGCCGCGGGGGTGGGTGGGTGGCCCGCTCAGCGCCGGCCCGTACGCACCGCGCCCGCGCTCGCCGCGGCCACCATCGCGATCCCCGCACACTGCGGCAGCGACAGCCCCTGGTCCAATACCAGGTAGCCCGCCAGTGCGGCGAAGGCGGGCGCCAGGCACGTCAGCACCGCGAACGTCGCCGCGGGCAGCCGGCGCAGCGCCAGCAGCTCCAGGGTGTGGGGCACGCCCGAGCTCATCACAGCGATGGCAAGGCCCAGGCCGAGCACCCGCGGTTCCAGCAGGGTCGCGCCCGATGCGCCGATGCCCAGCGGCAGGCTGACCAGCGCGGCGACGGACATCGCGACCGCCAGCCCGTCCAGCCGCGGAAAGCGGGCGCCCGCACGGGCGTTGAACACGATGTACGCCGCCAGCATCACCCCCGCACCCAGCGCGAAACACACGCCCGCGACGTCGAGCCGCTGGAAGTCGCCGCTGCCCAGGACGTACACGCCGGCCAGCGCGAGAGCGGCCCACAGCAGACTGGCGGCGCGGCGCGCCGCGACGACCGACAGCAGCAGCGGACCGAGCACCTCCAAGGTGACCGCCGCCCCCAGCGGGATGCGGTCGATCGCCTGGTAGAAGAGGACGTTCATGCCGCCGAGAGCCAGGCCGAAGCCCCCCGCCACCGCCCAGTCGGCCCGCGAGTACCCGCGCAGCCGCGGCCGGGTGACGGCCAGCAGCAGCAACGCGGCGAACGTCACCCGCAGGGCAACCGTGCCCAGCGCCCCGGCCCGGGGGAACAGCAGGGCGGCAAAGGCCGATCCGAACTGGACGGAGACGGCCCCGGCCAGCACCAGGCCGACGCCGCCGAGGGTGCCGCGCCCGGCGGCGTGGCGCAGGACGACGGGCGCGGCCGTCGTCGCGGTCGAGTCGTGCACCGTGGATGTCATGCCCTTCACGCTAGGAAACCGGCCGCGCCGCGTGAAATGCCGAGTACGTCCCGGTTATGCTCCTGACGCATGACCATCGAGCTGCGGCACCTGCGTGCCTTCCTCGCCATCGCCGAAGAGGGCAACGTCACCCGCGCCGCCGCCCGCCTGCACCTGAGCCAGCCCGCGCTCTCCCGCACCCTGCGCCAACTGGAGGACCACCTCGGCGCGCGCCTCGTCGACCGCTCCACGCACCACCTCGAACTGACCGCCGAGGGACGGACCTTCCGCGACAAGGCCGGTGCCGCCCTCGCCGCCGTCGAGACCGCCCTCGACCCGGGAGGGCTGAGGAACTGGCCGCTGCGCCTGGGCCACACCTGGGCGGCGCTCGGCGACCACACCGTCCCCTTGCTGCGCCGCTGGGACGAGCGGCACCCCGGCACCCCGCTGGAGCTCCTGCGCATCGACGACCGTACGGCGGGCCTCACGCAGGGCAAGGTCGACGCGGCCCTGCTGCGCGGCGCGGTCACCCCGGCCGGACTGCGCACGGAACTGCTGCTGTCGGAGCGGCGGGTGGTGGTCATGCCGGCGGACAGCCCGCTGGCGGCTCTCCCGCAGGTCACCCTGGCGGACCTCGTCGCCCATCCGATCGCCCTCAACACCGTCTCCGGCACCACGACGCCGGACCTGTGGCCGGCGACGGACCGGCCCACCGCGACCATCGAGGTGACCAACACCGACGAGTGGCTCATGGCCATCGCCGCGGGCCGCGCCGTGGGCGTCACCACCTCGGCCACCCCCAGCAACCACATACACCCCTCGCTGGTCTACCGCCCGCTCGCCGACGCGCCGACCGTTCCCGTGTTCCTCGCCTGGCGCGAGGGCCCGGGCCACCCGGCGATCCCGCACCTGGTGGCACTCGCGCACGAGGTCCTCACGGCCGGCGAAGGCTGACGAAGACATGGACGGGACGAAGAGACGAAGAGACGAAGAGCCGTTCGATGGACTCGCCCCGGAGCCGGATGCTCTCATGGGACCCATGCGGAGTCGGGGGTCGGGCCGCTCGGGCTGGTGGCTGCTCGTCGTGGTCGCCGCCGGCGTCTCGGCGGTCTCCTGGCTGGCCAGCCTGCTCCCCGGCCTGGTGGGAGGAGCCCTGGTCGCGACCGGGGCGGCGGTCGGCGCCGTGCTGTCGCAGCGGGGCAGGCAGCTCATCGACGAGGGCGTGCTCCACGCGCTGGAGACGCGCGAGAAGCTGCTGCGCGACCCGCGGGGCCGGCTGCCCCGGGTCCGTGACATCGAAGACCTGATCGCGGTCGGCGTCCACCCCGCCGCCCCGGCGGGGAGCGCCCGTACGGTCACCTCGAAGGTCACCCCGTTCGTGCGCCGCGACCGGAGCGAGGAGATCGAGGCGGCGCTGCGCACGCACGACTTCGTACTGGTCGTCGGGGGGTCCACCGCCGGCAAGACGCGGGCGGCGTTCGAAGCGGCGCGCACGGTGCTACCGCGGCACGCGTTCATCGCACCCGACCCCGCCGACCGGACGTCGCTGCGTGCCGCCGTCGCCGCGGTCCGGGGGCGCTCCCGCTGCCTCGTCTGGCTGGACGACGTCGAACGGTACCTCGGGTCCGACGGCCTGACCCCGTACGCCCTGCACAAGCTCACCCGATCGCCCGGCAGCCGCGAGGTCGTCGTCCTCGGCACGATCAGAGCACATCAGCGGTCCCGCTACAGCGGCGTGGAGGACGGCGACGCCGACGCCGGCGCCCGCTTCGACCAGCGCACCGGACGGGACGTCCTCGCCCTCGCGCACGAGATCCGCCTCGACCGGCGCTGGGACCCGGACGAGGTGGCACGGGCCCGCGCGTTCCGGAACGACGAACGCATCGCCCACGCGATCGGCAGCGCCGGCCGCTACGGCATCGCCGAGTTCCTGGCCGCGGGCCCCCAACTGCTCACGGCCTGGCAGGACGCCTGGGCTCCGGAAGGCGGGCACACCCGTGGAGCCGCGCTGGTCACCGCCGCGGTCGAGGCCCGCCGCGCGGGGTGGGCGCACCCCCTGCCCACCGCGCTGCTGCGCGACCTCCACGAGCGCCACCTCGCCGCCCGCGGCGGATTCGGACTCCGCCCGGAGAGCTGGGAGGAAGCGGTGGCGTGGGCGACCACCCCGCTGTACGCCACCAGCAGCCTGCTCCTCCCCCTGGACCCCTCCGGGGACGCCCACTACGTCTTCGACTACCTGCCCGACGCGGTCGACGCATCCCCGGAAGGAGCCCCCGTCCCGGAGGAGACCTGGACGCGGCTGATCGCCGAGGCGGACCCCGCCACCTGCGAGGCCATCGGCTGGGAGGCGGTCCGGCGTACGAGGTACACCGCCGCCCGGACCGCGTTCCAAAAGGCCCTGGACGCGGGCGTGGTCACCGGCGCGGTCGGACTGGCCCGGGTCCTCGGCGAGGCGCGGCAGGTGCAGGAGGCCTGCCGGGTGCTGCGTACGGCGTTGGGGTCGGTCCCGGCGGAGACCGACCCCGACGCCCTCCTCGCCCTCCGGCGGGCCCTGGCCTGGTGGAGCGGGGGAGCTGGGCATACGGAGGAGGCTCTGGCCATGGCCAGGGCCGTCCACGAGGAGTACGCGAGGAGGTACGGCGACGAGCACCGCGCCACACTCGAAGCCGCGCTGATCACGGCCCGCTGGCTCGGCGCCACCGGGCGCACCTCGGAAGCGCTGGGCCTGGCGCTCGACACCGGGCAGCGCTCCCTGCGCGTGCTCGGAGCCGAGCACCGTACGACCCTGGACGGCCGCTTCGAAGTCGCGATATGGACCGGGGAGAGCGGGCAGCCGGCCGAGGCCGCGCGGCTGTGGGGCGAACTGGACGAGGACGCCGGCCGGTTGCTCGGCGAGCGCGACAAGCTCACGAACGACGTACGCTGGAACCGCGCGGCCGTCGCGGCGGACACCGGCGACACCGCACTCGCCCTGGACCTCCTCACCGGTGTCGTGGAAGGCAGAGCCGCCCTCTACGGCGACGCCCACCCCTGGACCCTGGCCGGACGCCTCGAACTCGCCGGACGCACCGGCCGGGCCGGGCGGACCGAAGAGGCGCTGGCGCTCGCAACCACCGTCACCACGGACTGTGTTCGGTCCCTGGGCCACGCGCACGAACTGACCCTCGCCGGACGCCACCAGCAAGCCCTGTGGACCGCCCGCTCCGGTCGCTCCGAGGAGGCCGGTGAGCTGTTCGCGGCCCTCCTCGCCGACTGCGGACGACTGCTCGGGCCGGACCACCCGCTGACCGAAGGGTGCAGGTCGCAGCTCGCGCAGCCGGCCGGGCGGCCTGGTACTACGAACTGCCGTCGTGGTAGGCCGCACCCCCGTGAACCGGCCTGACCCGACGTGAACCGACCCGCCCCCGACCCGCCCCGGCCGGCCCCGAACCGACCTCAGATCCCGATCCCGATCATCCGCAGAGCATCGATCGCGGCCGGGGAGAGGACGGACTCCTCCAGCCCCGGCAAGGGAATCCAGTCGACGGCGCAGGTGGAGTCGTCTTCCTTGGTGACCGCGAGCGGGCCGGGCGCCAGATCCACGCGGTAGAACAGCCCCACCAGGTTCCAGCTCACCCCGAGCCGGTGCGCCGTGTACGCCCGCGCGTCGACCAGGCGGGCGTCGAGGAGTTCGAGCCCGGTCTCCTCGTACAGCTCGCGTTCCAGCGCCTCGCGCGGCTGCTCGCCCGGATCGATCCCTCCGCCGGGCAGGTGCCACAACCCCGGCTCGAAGACCGGCGAGGAGTCCGAGAGCCGGGTCAGCAGCAGTCGGTCCTGCGTCGTGGCGATGGCGTAGGCCGATACCCGTGAGCGTACGTGCTCCGTCAAAACGTCTCCCCGTGACTGGAGTTGCACGGCGCACACCGGCCGCAAGGGGACAACCTATCCGGTCAGTACGGCCGCACCTCGACCCGCTGGCCCCAGACCCGCGCGTTGCATTCCGCGCTGATCGTCCGGCTCTCGCCGGGGCCGATCCGGTACCAGTTCGACCAGTTCCAGTACGAGATCCCGGACGTCGGACCGCACAGGCCGCCGAGGCGGGCCCAGCTGGTCTCCGAACCGCCGGTGCAGTCCATCCAGTACGCCGTGTTCGCGTAGTGCCCGATGCAGGAGGCGAGGCTCTGCGCTCCGGCGGGAGCGGCACTGGCCGACGTGGCGGGCACCAGGGCGAGCCCGGCGGCGGTGGCGGTCGCGGCGGCGATGCCGAGCGCTTTGCTGCGCAGTTGCATGTGTTCTCCCGTTGGGCTCTCGTCCGGACTCTCGTCGGACTTGCGTGCAACGAAAGCTAATGCCGCCCTCGGCGGCCTTCGATCCCCGGAAGTTGGGGTTTCGCCGGGTGAGGCAATGCGGTAACAGACCCGCGTGACACGATCGAACACAGGTTTACCCGGCGGCGCCGCGCTGCGCCGCGCCCGTACGAGCATCGAGAGGCTGTGCCTGGGACTGCCGGATCCGATGACGCTGTTCAGCGGCCTGAACGAGATCATCCCCGCGGCCGTGGCGGCGGACGGGGTGTGCGGGCTGACACTGGACCCGGCCACCCTCATGCACACCGGCGGCTTCCACGAGAAGGGGGTCCCGCACACCCACCTGCCCAGGCTCCTGGACATTGAATACGGGGAGGAGGACGTCAACCACTTCCCCCACCTGGTCAGGACCGGCCGGCTCGCGGCCGGACTGTGGCAGGCCACCCGCCATCGCCCGCACACCAGTTGCCGCTACCGCGACGTCTACCGCCCGACCGGGATGGGCGACGAGATGCGCGTGGTCCTGCGCGGACGCCACACCGTGTGGGGCGCGCTGGTCCTGCACCGGGGCGGTGACCGGGCGCCGTTCAGCGAGGGCGAGATCGCGGCCATGGAGTCGCTCGCACCGACCATCGCCGAGGGGCTGCGCCGCTCCTACCTGCGCCACGATGCCGCCACCGCGGACTCGCAGGACCCCGCCGCCCCCGGACTGCTCACCTTCGAGCCCGACGGCGGCATCGGCGGGGTCACCCCGTCCGGGCAGTTGTGGCTCGACCGGCTGGGCGGCACCCCGGACGGCACCCCCGCAGGCCCGGGCGGGCTCCCGCAGCCGGTCCTGCACGCGTCGCGCAGGGCCCGTACGACGGGCGACGCATCGGTGCGCCTGTACGGCGCGGCCGGCCGCTGGGTGTCGCTCACGGCCACGCGGATGGACACGGCCGGGCGCGTCGCGGTCATCATCCAGCCCAGCCGCCCCGAGCACACCATCGGGATCCTGATGGAGGCGTACGACCTCACCTCGCGCGAACAGGACGTCGCGCAGCTCGTCGTCTACGGCATGTCCGACACCGAGATCTCCCAGCGGCTCGGCATCTCCCCGTACACGGTCAGGGACCACCTCAAGAAGGTGTTCGACAAGACCGGGGCGAACAGCCGGGGCCGGCTCCTGCGCATCCTCTACTTCGGCCACTACCAGCCCGGCGTCGAGAGCGGCCGCGCCATGGGAGCCTTCGGCTGGTTCCACACCCCCGGGCGGTAGGACGGCCTTTTGTATCGGCCGGGTATCAGGGAGCGCTTGGTCGCCCATCGAATCGGTGCGCCGGGCTGCGACGCGACCGCGGCGCCCGATGTATGCCATATCGTTCCCTCCGGGCCGCCGTCTGAGCGCGGTGCGCGCGGGGCGCGGCCCGCAGTCCCGTGGGCCCGTACCTCACGACCGTCCGAACAGGAGCCGCCCGCCCGTGTCCCCGTCCGTCCCGGCCCCGGCTCCGGCCGCTCCGTCCGCCGTCCGCGTGCTGCTGGTGGAGGACGACGACCTCATGCGCCGGTCCTTCACGGTCGCCCTGGAGCGCTACGGCTACCGGATGAATTCCGCGGCCGACGGACTGGCGGGCCTGGAGCTCTTCCGCGAAGAGCCCTTCGACCTGCTGATCCTGGACGTGATGCTGCCCGGTCTGGACGGGATCGGCCTGTGCCGCAGGGTCCGAGAGACCAGCCTGGTGCCGGTCCTGATGATGTCCGCCCGCGGCGACGGGCTCGACGTCGTCGCCGGTCTGGAGGCCGGGGCCGACGACTACGTGGTCAAACCCGTGGACACCTACGTGCTCGTGGCACGCATCCGTTCCCTCCTGCGGCGGGCGACCTACGCTCCCGCCCCGGCACCCGGGCGGACCGCGGACGGCGGGCAGGCCGCCGGCGACGGGCCGGCCGCGTCCGGGGGCGAGCTGCTGGTCTTCGGCGACCTGAGCATCGACACCGGCGGCCTGGAGGTGTCCGTCTCCGGAACCCCGGTGGCGCTGACCCCGACCGAACTGAAGCTGCTGCTGGAGTTCGCCGCCCACCCCGGCATCGTGCTGGAGCGGCACACCCTCCTGCGCAACGTCTGGGACTACGGCTGGGACGGCGACAGCCGGGTCGTGGACCTGTGCGTGCAGCGGCTGCGCGGCAAGCTCGGCCGGGACCGGATCGAGACGGTCCGCGGCTTCGGCTACAAGCTCAGGCGCTGACCCGGTGCGCCCGTTCCGCCGCCGCAAGCCGCTCCGCGTGACCCTCCGCTGGAAGATCGCCACGCTGGCCGCGGCCACGGCCTGCCTCGTCGCGCTGGTCGTGGGCCTGCTGGTGCACGTCTGGACCGCGCACGAGATCCGGCACCGGGCCGAAAGGCAGGCCTTCGACGGGGTCACCTCCGCCATGGACGTCTACCGGCGCACCGGGGCCCTCACGAGCAACGCCCGGCTCGACCCGCCCGAACTGCCCTACGCACTGGTCAACCCGACCGACGGTGACCGGCACGTCTCCTACGGCGGGAACGTTCCGGGGAGCATGGACCCCACCGTCTGGGGTGCCCAGCGGGTCGGCGGCCCGGGCAGCCCCGTGCTGGCCGTCCAGGTGACGATCTACGCGGACTTCCGTGAGCTGTACCGCCTCGACGTGACCATGGCGGTGGCCTCGCTGCTCGCCCTCGCGGCGGGCACGCCCCTGGCGGTCTACGGAGCCGGACTGCTCGCCCGCAGGCTGCGGCGGGTCTCCGAGACCGCGGGACGGATCTCCGCCGGGGACCTGGACGCCCGTACCGGCCACACCAAGGGCCGCGACGAGGTGGCCGACATCGCCGCCACCGTCGACCTCATGGCGGACAGCCTCGGCCGACGGCTGCGCACCGAGCGCCGGTTCACCGCGGACGTGGCCCACGAGCTGCGCACCCCCGTAGGAGGCCTGCTGGCCACCGCCGACCTGCTGCCGCCCGGCGAGACCGAGGACCTCCTCCGGGCCCGGGTGCGCGACCTGCGCGGCCTGGTCGAGGACCTGCTGGAGATCTCCCGGCTCGACGCCGGCGCCGAACAGGCGGTCCGCGCCCGGGTCCCGCTCGACGCGGTCGTCGCCGAGGCCGTGGCGCGCACCGGCCTCGACACCGAGGTCACCGTGGCCGGCGCGCGGCACGGCGAGGGCGCCCGGAGCGTGGAGACCGACCCGCGCCGCCTCGAACGGATCGTCGGCAACCTCGTCGTCAACGCCCACCGGCACGGGAACACCCCGGTGCGGGTCACCGTCGAGGACCGTACCGTCGTCGTACGCGACCACGGCCCGGGCTTCCCCCCGGACCTGCTGCTCGACGGCCCGCGCCGCTTCCACACGGGCGCGGCGGAGCGCGGCTCGGGCCACGGCCTGGGCCTGACCATCGCCCTGGGCCAGGCCCGGGTCCTCGGCGCCGAACTGCACCTGGACAACGCCCCGGACGGCGGCGCCGTAGCCACCCTGCGCCTGCCGGCCTGACCACCCGGCCCTCGGCCCTCGGCCCCCCAGCCCCCTACGCAACCGATACAAAGCGGCGCCGGCGCCGATACACGGCGGCCCAGGCCCCGATACGTTCCCCCGACACCCTTCGGAGTGCACCGTTCCGCACCCGAAGAGGAGTCCCTGTGACCGCCGACCCCCTGGCCCCGTACTCGCCGCACGCGACGACCGGGACCGCGGCCTCCACCACCGACCTGTCCAAGGCCTACGGCAGCGGCGACACCCGCGTCGTCGCCCTGGACCGCGTCAGCATCTCCTTCCGGGAGGGCGAGTTCACCGCGATCATGGGCCCCTCCGGCTGCGGCAAGTCCACCCTGATGCACTGCGCCGCGGGGCTCGACTCGTTCGACTCCGGTTCCGTCCGCATCGGCACCACCGAACTGGGCACGCTCGGCGACCGGCAGCTCACGCAGTTGCGCCGCGACCGGATCGGCTTCATCTTCCAGGCGTTCAACCTGCTGCCGACGCTGACCGCGCTGGAGAACATCACGCTGCCGCTGACCGTCGCCGGTCGCCGGCCCGACCGGCAGTGGCTGGAGCGCGTGGTCTCCATGGTCGGCCTCTCCCAACGCCTCGGCCACCGGCCCGGACAGCTGTCCGGCGGGCAGCAGCAGCGCGTTGCGGTGGCCCGGGCCCTGGTCTCCCGGCCGGCGATCGTCTTCGGTGACGAGCCCACCGGCAACCTGGACTCCCGCGCCGGGGCCGAGGTCCTCGGCTTCCTGCGCGACTCGGTGCGCGAGCTCGGCCAGACCGTGGTCATGGTCACCCACGACCCCGTCGCCGCCGGATACGCGGACCGCGTGGTCTTCCTCTCCGACGGCCGCCTGGTCGACGAGATGGTGCGCCCCACCCCCGACCGGGTCCTGGACCGGATGAAGGCGTTCGACGCGCGCTCACGCACCAGCTGAGCCGACCTCCCCGCCCTCCCCCCGGCACCGACCCAGCCGCCCGCTCGCACCGCCGAGCCAGCTCCCCAGGATCCGCACCCCATGTTCCGTACCGCCCTGCGCAACGTGTTCGCGCACAAGGCCCGCCTGCTGATGACCGCCTTCGCGGTCATGCTCGGCGTCACCTTCATCTCCGGCAGCCTCGTCTACGGCGACAGCCTGAACCGTGCCGCCACCGCCCGGGCGAGCGCCGGCTTCGAGCGCATCGCCGTCAGCGTCTTCCCCGACGACTCCCGAGCAGGTGGCGCCCGCGGCGGCGGACCGGCCGGCATCGACGCCGCCGCCGTGGACACCCTGGCCAAGGTCCAGGGCGTCACCGCCGCCGCGGGCCGGGTCGACGGCTTCGCCGCCGTCGCCGACCGCGAAGGCCGGCTGATCGGGCACGGCCCCGCCCACCGGGGCGGCAACTTCGCCCCCGGCACAGACGGCAAGGACCCCGCGTACCGCTTCGTCCAGGGTTCCGGCCCGACCGGCAAGGACAGGATCGCCCTCGACGAGACCACCGCCGCGAAGGGCGGCTACCGCATCGGCGACGCCGTACGCGTCGGCACGGACCAGGGCGCCGCGTCGTACACCCTCAGCGGGATCTTCCGCACCGACGGGACCCAGCTCCCCGCCGGCGGCAGCCTGACGCTGTTCACCGGCGCCACCGCCCAGGAGCTCTACCTCCAGCCCGGCCGCTACCAGAAGATCGACCTGACGGCCGCGCCCGGCACCGACGTGACGCAGCTCCTCAGCCGCGTCGAACAGGTGCTGCCCCAGGGCACCGGCGCGGCCACCGGGGCCCGCCTCGCCCAGATCCAGGTGAACCTCGCCACCAGCGACAGCGACACGATGAGCCAGATCCTGCTGGGCTTCGCCGCGGTGGCCCTGTTCGTCGCCACCTTCCTCATCTCCAACACCTTCACCATGCTCGTCGCCCGCCGCACCAGGGAGCTGGCCCTGATGCGGGCCGTCGGTGCCTCGCGCAAGCAGGTGCGCCGCACCTTGCTGACCGAGACCCTCGTCGTCGGCGCGGTCGCCTCCGCGGTCGGCCTCGCCGTCGGCACCGGGGTCGCCGCCCTGCTCCAGACCGTCTTCGCCGCCGACGACGCCCCGGCCGCCCCGCTGGTCCTCACCCCGGGCACCGTGATCGCCTCCGTGCTGGTCGGCACGGCCCTGCCCCTGGTCGCCGCCTGGCTGCCGATCCGCCGGGCCATGGCCATCCCGCCCGTCGCCGCGCTCAGCGCGGCCGAGCACGCGCCGCCCGCTCGCGCCGGCTCCCTCCGTACCGGCCTGAGCGCAGCGCTGGTGCTGTGCGGCGCCGCCGCCACGGTGTACGGGGCCATCACCACGGGCAAGGACGCCCGGGCCGTCATCGGCATCGGCGCGGCCCTCACCCTGACCGGGGCGATCGGCTTCATCCCGCTGCTGTCCCGGCCCTTCGTCGCCGCGCTCCAGCCGCTCCTGACCCGCTTCCAGCCCGTGTACGGGGACCTCGCCGCCCGCAACACCGTGCGCGACCCGCGCCGCACCGGCGCCACCGCCGCCGCGCTCGCCATCGCCCTCACGCTCGCCTCGGGCCTGTCGGTCCTCGGAGCCTCCGCCGCCCAGTACCTCGACCGCGCGACCACCCACGACTTCACCGCCGACTACCTGGTGAAGCCCGCCGACGGCGCCATGCGGATGACGCCCGCCACCGCGGAGCCCCTCAAGAAGGTGCCCGGCATCGCCTTCAGCCCGCTCAACCAGTCCACTGGATACCACCTCGCGGGCGCCCCCTCGGTCCTGACCGGCGTCGACCCCGCCACCATCGGCCGACTGGTCCGGTACGACGTGGTCGACGGCTCCCTCGACCGCCTCGCCCAGGGCCAGATCGCCGTGGCCGACTTCAAGGCCAGGGCGGCGGGCTGGCACGTGGGCCAGACCCTCCCGCTCAAGCGCCAGGACGACCAGAGCGGCAGCGTCACCATCGGCGCGATCTACCGGGCGGACGAGCAGAGCAACCTGCTGCCCAGCATCACCGCACCCGACTCCCTTGTCGCCCGCTACGACTCCACCCCGCACACCGACGGGATCCTCGTGGCCGCTGACGGCGGACCCGGCCGGGCCGCGCTCGGCAGCGTCACCCACGCCCTCGGCGACAACCCCGCCCTGGCGGTCCTCGACGAGGCGGCCATCCGAGCCCAGGACAGCGGGTCCATCGGCGACCAGCTCAACGTTTTCTACGCCCTGCTGAGCATGGCCCTGGTGATCGCCGCGCTGGGCATCGCCAACACCCTCGCGATGTCCGTCCTCGAACGCCGCAAGGAGATCGGCACCCTGCGCGCCTTGGGCGTGGACCGGGCCGGGGTGACCCGGATGATCCGGCTGGAGGCCCTGCTCCTCGGAGGGCTCGGCGCCACCCTCGGCACGGTCCTGGGAGTCTTCACGGGCTGGGCGCTGGGGCGCACCCTCCAGGAGAGCGTCGTGGGATACACGCTGGTCATCCCGTGGGGGCGCCTCGCCGTCGGCGTGCTCATCGCCCTGGCCGGCGCGCTGCTCGCCTCGCTGTGGCCGGCCCGCCGGGCGGCCCGCGTCGACATCCCCGCCGCCACCGCGGCTTCGTAGCCACCCGGAACGCAGCCGGAGCTTCACGCCGCATTCACCGGCGGCTGCCACCGTCTCCGTATGGCCCTCAGTAGACGAGAACTGCTGGCAACCGGAGCGGCCGCAGCCGCCGGCCCCCTCACCCCCGCCGACCGGGACGACGCCGATCCCGCCGCCACCGTCATCCGTACCCTGCGCGGCACGATCGCACCCGGCGCCCCGGACTACGTGTACGTCCCGCTCGAAGTGCCTTCAGGTGTACGTGAGTTGCGCATCGCCTACACCTACGACAAGCCGCCCCAGCCGTCCGGCACCCCGGGCAACGCGCTCGACATCGGCATCTTCGACCAGCGCGGCACCGCCCTCGGTGGCCGCGGCTTCCGGGGCTGGTCGGGCGGCGCCCGCGGCGAGTTCTTCCTGCGGGCCGACGCGGCCACCCCCGGCTACCTGCCCGGCGCCCTCGAACCCGGCCGCTGGCACCTGGCGTTGGGCCCGTACACGGTGGCCCCCCAGGGCCTGTCCTACGAGATCACCGCCACCTTCACCCACGGCCCGCCGGGGGTCCCCGCCACCCCCGTCCACCCGCCGCAGCGCGTACGGGGCCGCGGCCGTGCCTGGTACCGGGGCGACTGCCACCTGCACTCCGTGCACTCCGACGGCCGCCGCACCCCCGCCGAACTCGCCGCGCTCGCCCGTGGGGCGGGCCTGGACTTCATCAACTCCTCCGAACACAACACGAATTCGGCCCACGCGGCCTGGGGCCCCGTCGCCGGGACCCATCCCGACCTGCTGATCCTGACGGGGGAGGAGGTCACCACCCGCACCGGCCACGTCCTCGCGGTCGGTACCGCACCGGGCACGTTCGTGGACTGGCGCTACCGGGCCCGCGACCAGCGCTTCGGCCGCTTCGCACAGCAGATCCGGCGGGCCGGAGGCCTGGTCGTCCCCGCCCACCCGCACGCCACCTGCATAGGCTGCGCCTGGAAGTTCGGCTTCGGGGAAGCCGACGCGGTGGAGGTGTGGAACGGCACCTGGACCCCGGACGACGAGGTCGCCCTCGCCTCGTGGGACGCGACCCTGCGCGGCCCCGGCGAACGGTGGCTCCCGGTGATCGCGAGCAGCGACTACCACCGGGACCCGGACCGGGTGGGCACACCGCAGACGGTGGTGCTGGCCGAGGACCTGTCCCGCGAGGCGATACTGGCCGGCCTTCGGGCGGGCCACAGCTACGCCGCCGAGTCCTCGGCCGTATCGGTGACCTTCGACGCGGTCACCGCGCGAGGGGCCCACGCCGGGATCGGCGACCGGCTCCACGCCCCGGCCGGCGCGGAGGTCCTGGTCCGGCTGACGGTGACCGGAGCCGACGGCTGCGACCTGCGGCTGGTCACGGACCAGGGCGTGGCCTTCACGGCCCCGGCCGCCACCGCGCTGGAGTGGCGCACCACACCCGCCCGTACGTCCTCCGTCCGGGCGGAGGTCCGCCGTACGCCGCAGATGCCACCGCTGCCCGGAGCGCCGGTGGCGCTGACCAACCCGATCTGGCTGACGTGACCCTGCCGCCCGGCTAATCCCTGGTGAGGAGGGTACGGAGGTCGATGATCTCGTAGCCCTGCCGCTGGGCCGCGTCGATGATGCGGGGCAGGGCCAGGGCGTCCAGGACGACGCCGTCGCCGTTGCTGCCGACGTGCATCTGGAGGATGGCGCCGGGAGCGAGGGCGTCGACGGCGCGCTGCACGGCCCGGTCGACGCTCATGCCGCCTTGCGGGCCGAGGTAGCCGTTGGTGTCCTGGGTGAACTCGATCGCCGCGTAGCCGAGGTCGTTGACGTCGGCGATCGAGTCCGGGGCGGTGGCGCTGTAGGGGAACCGGAACAGCGGGAGGGGCTCGGCCCCCGATGCCCGGCGGATCGCGGTGTCGGCGCGCTGGACCTCGCGGGAGCGTTCCCCGGTGGTGAGGTCGTCGAAGTAGGGGTGGGTGTGCGAGTGGTTGCCCAGGCCGTGGGCGGCCGCCATCGCACGGACGGCCGCGGGACGGGACTCGGCGAACCGGCCGGTGGGGAAGAACGTGGCGGCGAGCTTCCGCCGGCGCAGCTCGGTCAGCACGGTCTCGATCCCGGCCTCGTCCCAGGCGGCGTTGAACGTGAGCGCCACGATCTTCCGGGTGGTCGGAATCCGCCGGATCTCGTCACCGAACCACGCGGCCGGCGGACGGGGACCCGCTGCGGGTGCGGCCAGGGCGTGAGGGTCGGGGAGGGATCCCGCGGCCGCGAGCGCCGCCGCCATAACAACAGCACGCCGTCCCACATCCATCACGGGCATTCCCTTCGATGCGGTCCGCCATTCGCAGCCCTGTCAGGACTATGCGAGAGCCACGGGCCCGGCGCCTGCAGCCCGTGCCGGGCACTCGGGTGATCTCGGGGCTCGGCCACGCACGTCCGATGTCCGGATGTGACAGTCAGCCGTCATTGCGGTCATGGGTGGTGCCGGTGAGGATTGGGTCATGCCCACTTCGCACCGTGTCGTCATCGCGGTCTTCCCCGATGTCGACCTCCTCGACGTCACCGGCCCGGCCGAGGTCTTCGCGCTGGCCAACCGCGAGACCGCGGGCCGCGCCGGCTACCAGGTCCGGCTCGCCGGGCCGGCCGCGGGCGAGGTGCGTACGTCGGCGGGTGTGCGGCTGCTGGCCGACCTGGCCTTCGATGAGGTCGGCGGGCGGGTGGACACCCTGCTGGTGCCCGGCGCCGTCGACATGGCCGAGGACGGCCCCCGGGCCCGGATCGACACCGATGTCGTGGCCTGGGTGAAGGAGACCGCCCCGCACGCGCGGCGGGTGGCGTCGGTGTGCGTGGGCGCGCACCTACTGGCGGCGGCCGGGCTGTTGGACGGGAAGACGGCGACCACGCACTGGTCGACCGCCGCCCAGCTCGCCGCCGACCATCCGGCCGTCACGGTCGACCCGGACCCGATCTTCGTCCGCACCGACCGCGGCCGGCTCTGGACGGGCGCCGGGATCAGCGCCTGCCTGGACCTCGCGCTCGCCCTGGTGGCCGAGGACCTGGGCGAGGACGTCGCGCTCGCCGTGGCCCGGCAACTGGTGATGTACCTCAAGCGGCAGGGCGGCCAGAGCCAGTTCTCCGTGCCGCTCAGCCGGCCCGCCTCCGCCCGCCGGGACATCGACGAGCTGCGGCTGTGGATCGCGGACCACCTCGACGAGGACCTGTCCGCGGAGGTGCTGGCCGCCCGGATGTGCCTGAGCGAACGGCACTTCGCCCGGGTCTTCAGGCAGGAGACGGGCGCCAGTCCCGCCGCCTACGTCGAAGCCGCCCGGGTCGAGGTGGCCCGGCGCCTGCTGGAGACCACCGACGGCCCGCTCGACCGGGTCGCGGCCGAGGCCGGGCTCGGCTCGGCGGAGACCCTGCACCGGGCGTTCCGGCGGCAGCTCGCCACGACCCCGGCCGCGTACCGCCGCCGCTTCCGCACACAGACCGTCTGACCCTTTTCACCGCACGACCACACCCAGGCAGGGCGCACGGCTTCGCCATGCCTGATTCCTCTTGATTCCTCTTCATTCCTCCACGAAAGGAAAACCGATGAGCACGAACCAGCCCTCCGCGACCCTGCGAGACGTCAGCGGCCTGGACAGCCGGCCGGCCAGGCTGAGCGACTCCGTCCTGATCATGATCGACTTCCAGAACACCTACCGCACCGGAGTCATGGCCCTGGAAGGCGCCGAGGAAGCCCTCGCGGCCGGCGCCCGCCTGCTGGAGCGCGCCCGGGCCGCGGGCACCCCGGTCGTCCACGTCATCAACGACGGCGGGGAGGGCACCCCGTACGACATCCGCGCCCACATCGGCGCCATCAGCGACGAAGTCGCCCCGGTGGAAGGCGAGTCGGTCGTGGTCAAGCAGTTCCCCAATGCCTTCAACGCCACCGAACTGGAGAAGACGCTGACCGGCCTCGGCTTCGAACCCGGCAGTGGCAACGACCTGGTGCTGGCCGGCTTCATGACGCACATGTGCGTCAACTACACCGCCCAGGGTGCCTTCAACCTCGGCTACCGCTCCACCGTCGTCGCCGAGACCACCGCCACCCGCGCCCTCGCGACCCCCGACGGCGCAGTCCTGCCCGCTGCCGCCCTCCAGGCGGCCGCGCTGACCGCCGTCACCGACCTGTTCGGGGTCGTCGTCCCCACCGTGGAGGCTCTTCCCGCCTGACGCGGACGCGGACGTACGGCAGTGCGCGGTGGGGCCGATGCCCCGCCGCGCACTGCCGTACGTCCGGACGGTCCCGCTCACGACCTACGCACGGTTGCGGCGGCGGTACTCCTCCGTCGGGACGCCGCCGACGCCCCAGTCCTCCAGGTCGACCTCGTCGATGAGGACGAACGTGGTCGCCGGGTCCTTGTCGAGGACCCTGACCAGCAGGTCGGTGACCCCCGCGATGATCTCGGCCTTCTGGGCGGCGGTGGCGCCTTCACGGGTGATCTTGACGTTGACGTACGGCATGGCTGTGAATGTCCTTCCGGAGGAGGTGGGTCGGGGTGAGGTGAGGTGGAGTCTCAGGCGCGGCCGATGACGTGGCCGCCGTCCACGCGCAGGGCGTGTCCGGTGACGAACGTGGCGCCCGCGAGGTAGAGCACCGCATCGGAGATCTCGGCGACCTCGCCGACCCGGTTGAGCAGGGCGAGTCCGCCGAAGGAGTCCACGTCCGAACCCGCGTGCAGCGGGGTGCGGATGATGCCGGGCGATACGAGGTTGACGCGGATGCCGTCGGCCGCGAGCTCGGCGGCCAGGCTCGTGGTCAGCGCGTGCACGCCCGCCTTGCTGACCACCGGCGCGGAGGCCGGGAAGCCCGCCAGTGCGTGGTCCACGAGGACGGTGCCGATGTTGACGATGCTGCCGCCGCGGCCCTGCGCGCGCAGCGCCCGTACGACCACCTGGGTGGTGACGTAGGTGCCCTTGAGGTTGCCCGTCAGGAACCCGTCGAGCTCCTCCTCGGTGACCTCGGTGAAGGGCTTCGGGGCGAACGTACCGGCGTTGTTGACCAGGACGTCGATCCCGCCGAAGCGGTCGAGGGCGGTGCGGACGAGCGACTCGCCGGTCCGCGGATCGGCGATGGCGCCCGCGGCCCACGCGGTCCGCTCGGGGTGGCCCAGGTCGGCCGCGGCCTTGGCGAGACGCTCGGGGTTGCGGCCGTTGAGGACGACGTTGGCTCCGCTCGCCAGGAAGGCGCGGGCGATGTCGAGGCCGATGCCGCTGGAGGAGCCGGTGACGAGGGCGGTGGTGGCAGTCATGGGTGTGTGCCTTTCGGTTTCCTGGGTGACACCAGAAAACCTACGAGCCCTCAACACATAACACCACGACGGAAATTGGAGCATGTCATAATCCAGCGTTATGGATGTGGATCTGCGTGACCTGGAGCTCCTGCACGCCACCGCCGACGCGGGCTCGCTGACCGCCGCCGCCGAGCGGCTCTACGTCAGCCAGCCCGCGCTCAGTCAGCGGCTGACCCGGCTGGAGGCCCGACTCGGCATGCCCCTGTTCGACCGCAAGGCCCGCCGCCTGATCCCCAACGCGGCGGGCCGCCGGCTACTGGTGGCCGCCCGCCAGGTCCTCGGCGAACTGGAGTCCGCCTCCCGCGACTTGCGCGAGATCCGGGACGGGCGCGACCGGCGGGTCCGCTTCACCGCGCAGTGCAGCACCACCTTCCCCTGGCTGCCGCCCGTACTGCGCGCGTTCCGCGAGCGCGAGCCGGACGTCGACGTACGCATCGAGACCGTCGCCGACGACGCACCGATCCCGGCGCTGCTGGCCGACCTCGTGGACGTGGCGCTGGTGACCAAGCCGGACATGCAGATGGAACGGGTCTCCCTGACGCGGCTGTTCGAGGACGAGATGGTGGCGGTGGTGCCCGCCGGACACCCGTGGGCGTCCCGCAGACACCTGACCGCCCGCGACTTCGACGGCGTCGACCTGGTCCTCTACGACTTCTACGACCAGAAGCGCATCCCGTCGATGCCGCTGCCGATCCCCGCCGGAGCCCGGCCCGGCCGGATCACCACCATGCCCGTGGTGACTGACCTGGTGGTCGAGATGGTGGCGGGCGGTCAGGGCGTGACGGTTCTGCCCAACTGGGTGGCCGCCCCGTACGCGGCCTCGCACGCCCTCGCGCTGGTCCGCATCGGCGCGCAGCCGCTGACCCGCACCTGGTTCTGCGCCACCCGCCAGGGCGCCCGCCCGCCGCACCTGGACACCTTCGTGGAGGAACTCGTAACCAACCTGACGACACCGCACAGCGGTTAGCGCGGGGGCCCCGGCTCCGGCCTCAACCACTCGGGGCACAGGGCGGCAGCAAGGCCGCACACTCCTCCCGGGCCGCCGGGCTGAGCAGCGGCTTGAGGGAGGTGAAGAGCGCGAGCAGGCCGGCGCTGTGCGCTTCGCGGAAGCCGGCGTCGATGCGCGCGATGTCCAGCTCGTTGGCGGCGGTGAGTTCGGCGAAGTCCTTGCGCTGCTGAAGGGCGGGCACGAACGTACGGCCGGTGAACCGGTCACGAAAGCCCGCGTCGGACTGGGCAATCCGGGGATAGGAGGCGCCGCGGTCGCAGCTGGCGTAGAAGTACACGATCGCCTCGGCCTCGCCGCCGATCACCTCCACGAGCCGCCCCCGCTGCCCGAGGGCCAACGGCGCGACCGCGAACCCGTCGGTCCCGTAGAACGCATGGCACAACCCGGCAAGCTGAAGCGCGGGACGCGCCCCCCAGACCTCCAACTGCCGCCGCACCCGCTCCAGATGCGCCCCCAGAGTCCCCCCGGGATGCTCCACACCCGCGCCCCCGAGCTCGTCGAGCAAACCCAGGGCGGCCGCAGCACGCTCAGCGGGAAGCACCATCAGGACCGTCCCTTCGCGGGGTGGGACCCCTGCCCCCGTCCCCGAACGCAGGCTCGCAACCCGCAAACCCCAAGTCAATCCCCTGCTTCGCTTCCACACCCCGCGGATGTGGTACGCCGTGCCGCTGCGTCCCGCCGAGCAGCAGCGGCGAGCATCGAACGGCTCGGCCGGCGAGGCCACGAGCCGTGGGCAACGTTTCTGGCCCGCGGCGATGTGGCCGAGTTGACGGCCGAGCGATCCTGGCTCCGATCGGAACGCCCGAATCTCCTCGGTGGTTCGGCCGGCTGAGCGGAGTCTGTCCCCCCGGTTGACCCCAGCCGGAACGGTCTCGCACGGGCTGCGGACGCGGTCCGCAAGGGCTGGACCGGGCCCGGCTGGTCGGATCAGCGGGAGCGGCCGAAGAGGCGGGTGAGGAGGGAGCGGGGTTTGCGGGGGTGAGGGGTCGTGCGGGACTTCAGGGCGGCCGTGATTTCCGCTTGGCGGTCTGCGGCGTCCGGAGCGGGTTGGGCGTGGAACTCCGTGGCTGCTGACAGCATTTTGTCGGCCAGGTCGAGGAAGGTCGGCTGGAGCCACGGGCAGGCCAGTACCAGGTGGCAGAGCGAGGCGAGGATCGTGGCGTCGCGGTCCTGCCAGGCCTTGCCCACCGCCATCATGCGGTCGACCAGGAGGGCCCCGATGTCGTCGCGGGTCGTCGGGTCGGACCAGGCCGTGGCCAGGAGGGCGAAGCCGGCGGCTTCGTTCGTCCAGTCCTCCGGGCCGAAGAGGAGGTGCGTGAGGAGGGTCCTGCGGCGGGAGTCCAGCCAGGGCTCGTCCGCGCGGTGGTGGGCCAGGCCCAGGCAGGCGAAGGTCTGCACCGCCCGGACCCACATCTCGGGCTGGCGGCCCAGCAGGTACGCCCCCTGCTCGTCCTCCCGGGGCAGCGGCGGGTGTACGCACACGGCCAGCAGGTCCTCGGCGGACAGCCCGGCGAGGCGTACGGCGTGGTCGTACGCGGCACCCGGCGCCGACCAGCTCAACGCGGCGACCTGGCGCACGAGTTCCGCGGCCTCGGGGGAGGGCGGGGCGACGGCGGGGCGGGCGTCGAGGCCCTCGAACTCCCACAGGGCGGTGTCCACCCGGTACTGCGGGACCCGGGGGTCGGGCGACGGCAGCGCCTGGTAGTCGAGCTTCGAGCGCGGGAAACCCATGCGCAGGGCCAGGCGCGTGCTGGGCGCTTCCAGGGCGGAGCCCAGGAGCTCGATCTCGTGGTCCCGGGCGGTCTCGGGGTTGGCGAGCATCTGGTGGAGTACGTTGACGCTCGCTTCGAGCGCGTGGTGCACGTGCCCGAGCCAAGGCTCGTTGTCGCAGAGCCCGTTCAGGAGGTGGGCCGCGTAGTTGTGGTCGGGGTGGGCGCGCAGGTGGTCGGAGAGCGCGAGCAGATGCTTCGTACCGCCATCGACGGCGTGGCGCAGGGCGAACGCGGCCGGGGCGGCCTTGGGGTGGTCGGGTTCCGCGGCCAGGGCGCGGTCGAGCCAGGCCAGGCCCTCGGCGGGGCGGCCGGTCTTCCCGTAGAGCTCGGCCACGTCTACGTACAGGTGCAGGTCGGAGGGGTCGCGGGCGATCTCCGCCTCCCAGACGGCGAGCGCGTCGTCCGGGCGACCGGCGGCGTTGAGTGCGGAGCCGAGGATGACGGCCTGCGTGTGGCCCGGCTCCAGCTGCTGGGCGCGCTCGGCCCAGGTGACGGCGTCGGCCGTGTCGCCGAAGCGGCGGGCGAGGGCGGAGGCCATCGCGTGCAGCAGCGTGTGCTCGGGCCGGGCGGCGACGCACGCTCTGACCAGCGCGTAGAACGGCTGGACACCGTCGCGGAGCTGCGGCGGCAGCGGATCGGGCAGGTTGCGGGAGAGCCCGGCGACGGCCCGGGTGACGGCGTCCGGCGAGAGGCGGCCGGGCAGCGCGGGGTCGGCCAGCCAGGCGACCTCCGCCCAGGGGCGTTCGGGGTCGGCGCCGATCACCGAGGTGAGCGCGGAAAGGGCGGGCTCCCACTGCCCGGCGGCAGCGTGGAGCTGGGCGACGCAGGCGATCGAGCCGATGCAGGGCTCGTCCTCGGGGAACAGTTCCAGGGCGGCGGCGTGACCGCCGGCGGCCGCGGCGAGTTCGCTCAGGGCCTCGTAGGCGTCGGGACAACGCGGGTCGGTGGTCAGCGCGTTGCCGAGGTGCTTCGCCGCATGCCCCAGATCCCCGCTGCCGATGGCGAGGCGGGCAACCGCCACTTCGCCCTCGGCTTCGAGTCGCTCGTCCCGCTCGTCCCGCTCGTCCCGCTCGGCCCGCTCGTCCATCTCTCCGTCTCTCCCTGCCGTGGTGATCGGTACGAAGGTAGCTCTTGGCATGTCCGGTACCAGCAGCGGGTCCGGCGGATGCCAGGAGGTCACCGGGCAGCGGGAGCCGACCCGATCTCGACCACCCGTGCCCACTCGGGCGGCGAGTCCGGCACGTAGTCGGGATCGTCCTCGTCCCACGACCCCGCCGAGCGCCCACGGGGGAACAGGCCCACCACCGTCCGGCACGGAGGCCGCGCGTCCGGCCAGGGCGTCTGGCCGTCCGTCAGCACCACCATCACGTCCGGCCGGGGCCCCGCCCGCAGCGCCTTGGCGAAGCCCTCGCGCAGGTTCGTACCCCCACCGCCCAGCAGCGGGATTCCCTCGCCGCGACACAGCGGATGCACCACGCGGGCCGCCGCGTCACACGGCACCACCGTGATCAGGTCGCGCCGGCCGCCCAGGGCCTGGGAGATCGCGGCGACCTCCAGGAGCGCGCTGCCCAGTTCGGCGTCGCTCACCGACGCGGAGGTGTCGATGACGACGCTGACCCGCGGCGGCTTGCGCCGCAGGCTCGGCAGGACGATGCCGGGCAGTCCCGCGGAGCGACGGGAGGGCCGGCCGTACGTGTAGTCCTGCCCCGCCCCCGATCCGGAGGCCGCCGAACGGAGCGCGGCCCCCAGCAACTCCCGCCAGGGCTGCGGCGGGTGGAACGCCTCCTCCGCCCAGCGCCGCCACGCCTTCGAGGCCCTGCCGGGCCGCCCGGTGATGCCCTGCGCCACCCGGAACCGGACCGCGTCCCGCTCCTGCTCGGTGAGACCGTGCGCGCCGTCCGGCCCCAGGTCCCACTCCCGCTCCAGCCCGTCGGCGCCGCTGCCGCAGTCCAGCCAGACCAGGCCGTCCGTACCCGCCCCGAGGCTGAACCGGGAGAGGTAGTCCTCCATCAGCTCTCCCTCGGGCAGCCCCAACATCTGTGGCAGGACGGCCCCTTCGGGGCAGACCAGCCCGTCGCCGAAGGCGTCGTCGTTGATCTCGCAGTCCGCCGCGATGTTCATCCGCAGCCGTTCCCCCGCGCCGGTCAGCCCCCGCTCCCGCGCGACCCGGTCACTTCGCCCGTGGTGGTCGCGCAGCAGGTGCGACACCTCGTGCACCCATACCGCGGCCAGCTCCTCCACCGGCGTGCGGTCCACGAACGACGGCGATGCGTAGCACCGCCAGTGCCGGTCCACGGCCATGGTCGGCACCCGCCGTGACTCCACCGTGTGCAGGGCGAACAGGGCCGTCGCCAGATACGGCCGGACCCGTACGGCGAGCAGCCGCGCGGCAAACAACTTGTCGAGGTCAAGTTCCCCCGGTGCGGCGCTGCTCATCGGCCGGCCTTCGCGCCGACCGCCGCGGACCGGGCCGCAGCCTTGTCCGCCCTCCTCGACAGGGCCACCGCTCCGGCCAGCCGCTCGATAGACGCCGGTACGTCCCAGTCCTCGCGGCGCAGCGAGGCGAGCGTCGTCGCGGGGACGACCACCAGGTCCGGGGCTCCGGTTTCGAGGGCCCGGACCAGCACCGCCCACGCCGCGTCCCAGCGGTACTTGTCCGGCCGCGCGCGGACGGCCGCCACCACTCCGTCGAGCACGACCTGGCGCAGGTCCCCCCGCTCGGGCAGCGCGGCGCCCGCGGGGTCGGCGAGCAGCGTCTCGGGGTCCGGCAGGTCCATCCGGTCCAGGCTCGCCAGCAGCTCCAGCCCCGGACCGTCTCCCACGGTGCCCCTGACCAGCAGTGACAGCACTTCCCGGGAGGAGTCGGCCGCGGTCGCGAAGGCGATCAGGCGCAGCGTCATCTCCCAACTGCGCGGGGACGGCCAGGGGCCGCCGCGGCGCGTTTCGCTGGTGGGCAGTTGGTGTACGAGCTTGGGGCGGGCGGCGAGGAGCCCGCACACGGCACGCCGCGCGAACTCCACGGCCTCCGGCAGCTTCGCCGGGTCGAGCCGCGGGAGGGTCGCCCGGGGCCAGGTACCGCCGAGGCCTCGTACGACGACCTCGTGCTCGTGGATCCACTGGAGGTGCACGAACCGGTTGGCCAGCGGCGGGCTCAGCTCCCAGCCGTCGGCCGCCGAGGCCCGCGGATTGGCGGCGGCCACGATCCGCACCCCGGGCGGCAGTTGCAGCGAGCCGATCCGCCGTTCGAGCACGAGGCGGAGCAGGGCGGCCTGCACGGCCGGGGGCGCAGTGGACAGCTCGTCGAGGAACAGCAGCCCCCGGCCGGCCCGTACGAGGCGCACGGCCCAGTCCGGCGGGGCCATCGGAACGCCCTGCTCCGCGGGGTTGTCCCCGACGATGGGCAGACCGGAGAAGTCGGACGGCTCGTGCACGCTGGCGATCACCGTGGTCAGCGGAAGGTCGAGCGCCTCGGCCAGCTGCGTCAGGGCGGCGGTCTTGCCGATGCCCGGCTCGCCCCACAGCAGCACGGGCAGGTCGGCGGCGACGGCCAGGGTCAGGGCCTCCAACTGCATGTCGGGGCGGGGTTCGGTGGTGGAGTCGCGCAGCATGGCCAGCAGCTCTCCGGCGACGTCGAGCTGCGAGGCGTACGCGGTCATGGGCGCAGGCATGGGCACGGGAATGGGCATGGGCATGTTCGATCACCTTTGGATTTCGTGGTGGGGGTGAGCTCAGGGCATGTTCGGGCAGGGCAGGGCAGGGCAGGGCAGGGCAGGTCGAGTCGGGTCAGTTCAGCGAGCGGTCGTATCGCGCGGGTGCGACCGGTGGTGCCGGGGGCGGCCGGCGCCGGGCAGGATGCGGTGGGGTGCGCGGCCGGACAGTCCCGCCCGGAACAGCCCGTAGGTGATGCGCTGGCGCGCGGCCGCCTCCAACTCGTCGCGCAGTGCGCCGCTGCGCAGCAGCGCCCCCGGTCCCAGCAGGCCCTCTACGACAGCCAGCGCGCCGGCGGTGTCCCCGTGGTCCAGGCGTTCGCGGACGCCGGTGAGGCAGTCGGGACGGCGGTGCGCCTCGTCGATGGCCTGCAGGCAGGGGAGCGGGGTGCCGGTCAGCGCGACCAGCAGTTCCTCCCGGCGGATCTCGGCCGGGTCGTGGTCCAGCGGGGCAAGGACCCCGTTGACCAGGCCGATCCGGTGCCGGGCTCCCCGGCACTCCACGAGGCGCGGCTCACCCGCCCGGTCCGGAGCCCGGGACGGACCGGCCGGCGCATGGTCCGGTACGAGGGCCAGGGCGACCAGCGGGTGGAGCCGATCGGCCTCGATGGCACCGGCGCGGAGAAGCTCCAGATCGGGCAGCACCCAGGTCGCCGCGTCGGGCAGCACCGGCAGCGCGGCGGCGCTGCCGTCCGTGGGCGCGGCCGAGACCCGTACGCAGGGCGGCCGCCCGGGCTCGTCGGGGTGCACGACCAGCCGGTGCCGGGCCCCGATCCGCACGGTGACGGGCCCGGTGGACCGCCCTTCGGCGCGCAGCAGTACGCCCGCCTCGGCCGCCCACCGGTCCACGGCGCACCGGTACCCGTGCGGGGCTGCCCCCGGCAGCTCCGGGTCCGGCAGGGGCGGTCCGTCGCCGCGCAGCCGATCCGCCCCGGACCGGATCCGCAGCTCATCCGCCCTGCGGGCGTCCCACAGGTGGCGGTGCAGGTCGAGGCGGAACCGCGGGTTGGGACGCGGGTGCGGGTGAAGGGAAGTGCCGGCCTCGGAGTCGGGGTCGGACGCGTCCCACAGGGCGAGGCTGATCCGCTGACCGGCGTCCGCCCAAGCAGGCGCGGTCCGGGCCACGAGGTGCACCGGAGCTACGCCGTCACGCCCTTCGGCTTCGTACCGGGCGAGCGTGAGGCTCAGCCCTGGGCGCAGCAGTCCGTCGGGTGCGATGCGCGGCATGTGCCAGCGCAGGAGGTCGGGGGCCAGATGGCGCAGATCGGCCCGGAGCCGGGTGGCGAGCCCTTGGCCTTGCGTACGTGCCACGAAGCGCAGATTGAAGTCGACGTCGATGCCTGCGGCGGTGCACGCCCCGCCCCAGTCGCCGACGGCGCGGCGGGCGGTCGCAGTCTCGATCATGGAAGGCGGCACGGCGAACTCGCGCACGCGCAGCCAGAAGGAAAGGCGGGAATCCCCGTTCACGGTCTCGGTGAGCATCAGCACTCACCTTGCGTGGACGGGACCCCCAATCTGTGAACAGCTTGAGTGATCATCGCGATGACCATATCGCTCCCACCCGCGAGCTGCCAGGGATTTCCGGAGCGTGGACGGACGGTCTTTGCCGTGAGTCCTCGTATGGGTGCGGTACGGGTGGGCGGCGGCGCAAAAGGTGTTGGTCGGGGCTTGTCGGAGTCGGCATGATTCGTGGGTTCAGGAGTGGGGGGAGAAGGCGTGGCCGTGTTCGTGTGCGCGGGGTGTGGTGCCGTGCTGACCGCCCCGGTGTCGCGGATCGCACTTCCCGTGCAGGCCCATCAGCGGTACGGACACGAGATGCTCCCCTCGCTCATGGAGCCGGGGACCTACGCCGTCGACCCGGAGCCCTTTGGTCCGCCGCGGCGGCTGTGGGACGAGGTCGGGGTGGAGGAGGCGGAGGCCCGCGGGGTCTTCGCTCCGGTCCATGCCCTGTCCTTCGGGGCGCCGGGCGCGAGCGTTGTCGCACCGGGCGACACCTGTGGCACCGTCCTGATCCCCGACCGGTGCGACGGCTACTGCATGGGGCTGGACGGGCGTGACGGTCCGAACCTGGCCTGTGCGCAGTGCGGGCAGCCGGTGGCGACCCGCATCGACGACTGCGCCCTGTGGCAAGCGGTGTGGCTCGACCCGCATGCCGTACGCTGCCTCTCCGCCGACGCCCCGGCCGGCCCGACGGCCGACTGGAGAGCCCTGGCACAGGAAGGGCACGGCACGCCGCCCATCGAGCCGCCCGGGGCGTGGAGTCCGCGATGGGAGGCGGCCGTCGGGGAGGCACTGGCCCACCTGCTGGCGGCCTCGGCCGGCGGGCGCCCGGCCGTACCCGGCGGCCTCGTCGCGGACACCTTCGGCCGCGCGCTCGACGCGCTGCTCCCGCCGTCGCCGTGGGCGCCGACGCGGCAGGTGGCCCTGGCCGGACCGGGTCTGCCCGTCCCGGACCCTGCCCCCGACATCGCCCTGGTTCCGCGACATCCGCGGACGGGGGAGGCCTGGCCGCTGAGCCGCGCCGCAGACATCGTGCCGTTGGCCGCCGATGTGTGGATGCATCTGGCGTTCCCCACTGACGGGTTGCCGTTTCCGGCGACCGGCGGGATGCCCGACGGAGTCCTGCGAGACGATCCACTGCCGATGTATCCATGGAGGGTGTTCCGGCCCGATGCGAGGGTGTTCCTCCACACGCTGGCTCGGCTGCCCGCCGTCCGTCAGCCGTGGCTGCGCCACATCTACGACCAGGTGCGGGAATTCCCGTACGCCCGCCCGTTCTAGCGCTGCGCGACGTGCTCGCGGTAGGCATCGATCACCTCCCGCAGCACGGCTCCGCCGTCCCGGGTCCACAGCTCCGGCTGGAAGATCTCCACTTCCACCGGGCCCTGGTACCCGGCCGCGTCGGTCAGTTCCCGGAAGCCCCGCAGGTCGATGCAGCCCTCGCCCAGCCGGCCACGGCCCAGCAGTACGCCCTCGGGTAGTGGAGTCACCCAGTCGGCCACCTGGACGGACATGATCCGGCCGCCCTCCCCGGCCCGGCGCAGCTCGGCCGACAGCCGCTCGTCCCACCACAGGTGGTAGGAGTCGACCACCACCCCCACCTCCCGCGCCGGGAACTGCTCGGCGATGTCCAGGGCCTGACCGAGCGTGGAGACCACACAGCGGTCGGAGGCGAACATCGGATGCAGCGGTTCGATCCCCAGCCGCACCCCGTGCTCCGCGGCCCACGGTGCGAGCTCGCCCAGGATGTCGGCGATCCGACGGCGCGCCCCCGCCAACTCCCGGTCGCCGGCGGGCAGGCCCCCCGAGACCAGGACCAGGACGTCGGCGCCCAGTTCGGCCGCCTCCTCCACGGCCCGGCGGTTGTCGTCGAGCGCGGCCGCGCGGCCCGCCGGGTCGGCGGCGGTGAAGAAGCCGCCCCGGCACAGCGAACTGACCCGCAGTCCCGCCCCGGCGACCAGCTTCGCAGCCTCGCGCACCCCGAAGCCGCGCACCGGATCGCGCCAGAGCCCGACCGCGCCCACCCCGGCGGCCGTACACCCGGCGACCAGCTCGGGCAGCGACCACTGCCGGATCGTCTCCTGGTTCAGGCTGAACCTGGCCGGAGCCGGGGCCCGGCTCATGACGCCACCCCGTGTACCGCGAGCAGCTGCCGCATCCGGCCCTCGGAGAGGTCGGGGTCCGGGAACAGGCCGAGCCCGTCGGCCAGTTCGTACGCGGTGGCCAGATGGGGGAGCGAGCGGGCCGAGTGCAGTCCGCCCACCATGGTGAAGTGGTCCTGGTACCCGGCCAGCCAGGCCAGCAGCACCACCCCAGTCTTGTAGTAGCGGGTCGGCGGGGCGAACAGGTGCCGCGACAGTGCCACCGTCGGATCGAGCAGTTCCCGGAAGCCTACGCGGTCGCCCAGGTCGAGGGCGCGCGCCGCCCGGGCCGCGATCGGGGCGATCGGGTCGAAGATGCCCAGCAGTGCGTCACTGGCCAGTTCTCCGTCACCGGCGATCAGTTCCGGGTAGTGGTAATCGTCGCCCGTGTAGCAGCGCACTGCCGCCGGCAGCTGCCGGCGGATGCCGACCTCGCGCTCCGCGTCCAGCAGCGAGACCTTGATCCCGTCCACCTTCTCCGGGCATTCGGCAATGATCTTCAGGAAGACCTCCGTGGCCCGGTCCAGGTCCTCGTGCCCCCAGTAGCCGACCAGCTCCGGGTCGAACATCGGGCCGAGCCAGTGCAGGACGGCCGGCCGGGCGCTCTGCCGCAGCAGTGTTCCGTACACCTCCAGGTAGTCCTCCGGGTCGCGCGCCGACGCGGCCAGGGCCCGCGAGGCCATCAGTACGGGCGCGGCCCCGCACTCCTCGGCGTGGGCCAGCTGTTCCTCATACGCGGCGGTGACCGCGGCCAGGGAGTGCACCACGCCCGCCGCGAGCTGGTCGGTGCCCACGCCGCAGACGATCCGGCCGCCCACCGACCGGGCCTCGGCCGCCGAGCGGCGGATCAGCTCCGCCGCCGTCGGCCAGTCCAGGCCCATCCCGCGCTGGGCGGTGTCCATGGCCTCGGCCACCCCGAGCCCCTGCGCCCACAGCCGGTGCCGGAAGGCCAGCGTGGCCTCCCAGTCGACCGCGGGCCCGGCTTCGGCCGAGGCGGCGAGCGGGTCGGCGACCACATGCGCGGCCGAGTAGAACACACGGCTTCGGGCCGGGCCGCACTCCAGCGGCGCGAGGGGTCGGGTGCCCGGCCGGTACGGGCGGAACCCGCCGTCCGCCGAAGGGAGTCGGATGCTCACAGCGACACCTCCGGCACCGTCAGCCGCCGGCCCTCGGCGGAGGAGAGCAGTCCGAGCTGGGCGAGCTGCACCCCGCGGGCCCCGGCCAGCAGGTCCCACTCCCAGGGCTCCTCCAGCACGACGTGCCGCAGGAAGAGCTCCCACTGGGCCTTGAAGCCGTTGTCGGCAGGGGAGTTGTCCGGGACCTCCTGCCACTGGGACCGGAAGTCGTGGGTCTGCGGCAGGTCCGGATTCCACACGGGCTTCGGCGTCGCCCCTCGGTGCTGGATCCGGCAGCCGCGCAGCCCGGCGACCGCCGAGCCGTGCGTCCCGTCCACCTGGAACTCCACCAGCTCCTCGCGGTGCACGCGGACCGCCCAGGAGGAGTTGATCTGCGCGATCGTGCCGCCCTCCAGCTCGAAGATCCCGTACGCCGCGTCGTCCGCCGTGGCCTCATACGGCTTGCCGTCCTCGTCCCAGCGCCGGCCGATGTGCGTACGGGCCAGCGCCTGCACCGTTCTGACGCGGCCGAACAGCCCGTGCAGCAAGTACTCCCAGTGGGGGAACATGTCGGCGACGATGCCCCCGCCGTCCTGCGCCCGGTAGTTCCACGACGGCCGCTGGGCGGGCTGCCAGTCGCCCTCGAAGACCCAGTAGCCGAACTCCCCGCGCACCGACAGGATCTCGCCGAAGAAGCCGCCCTCGATCAGCCGCCTGAGCTTCAGCAGTCCCGGCAGGAACAGCTTGTCCTGGACCACGCCGTGCTTGACCCCGGCCTCCGCGGCCAGGCGCGCCAGCTCCAGCGAGGACTCGAAGCTCAGCGCGGTCGGCTTCTCGCAGTACACGTGCTTGCCCGCCGCTATGGCCTGCCGGACGGCCGCCTCCCGGGCGCCGGTGACCTGCGCGTCGAAGTAGATCTCGACCTCGGGGTCCGCCAGCACGGCCGACAGGTCCGTGCTGACGTGCTCCAGCCCGTGCCGCTCGGCGATGGCCCGCAGGGCCTCCTCGCGGCGCCCCACGAGCACCGGCTCCGGCCACAGCGCCGTGCCGTTGCCGAGGTCCAGGCCGCCCTGCTCGCGCAGGGCGAGCAGGGACCGGACCAGGTGCTGGCCGTACCCCATCCGCCCGGTCACGCCGTTCATGGCGATCTTGATGGTCCTGCGCTCCACGGGGTCCCCCTCTTCAGGCTCGGATCCGGCATCGGATCCAGGATCGGATCGGAAAGCGGATAGAAAGCGCTTTCGCTCCGATCAGGCTAGGGTCGCCCATCGATCCTCTGCAAGACCCTTTCGGGTGATAGAAAGCGCTTCCCCAATCCGGGAGCATATGGAGGGTACGGAGATCCACACACCGGATGAGACGATGAGCCCGAGCAAGCGATGAGCGCCCGAGCACGGCACGGGCAGGCAGAAGGGAGGGGTGCGGATGGCGGTGACCCTCGCCGAGGTCGCGGCGCACGCGGGCGTGTCGCCCGCGACGGTCTCGCGCGTACTGAACGGCGGATATCCGGTGGCCGGCGCCACCCGGACCCGCGTGGAGCAGGCCGTCGAAGACCTCGGCTACATCGCCAACGGCCCCGCCCGCGCGCTCGCGGCCGCCACCTCGGACCTCGTCGGCGTCCTCGTCCACGACATCGCCGACAGCTTCTTCGGAATCCTCGCCGGTTCCTTCCAGAGCGCACTCTCGCCCACCGGCCAAGCGGACGCCCGACGCCTCGCCGTCGTCTGCAACACCGAAGGCGCGGCCGCGGCCGAGCTCGCCTACCTCACCCTCCTGGAGGGCCAGCGGGCCGGCGGGGTCGTCCTCACCGGCAGCGCCGTCGAGGAAGCGGAGCACACCCTCGCGCTCGCCGCCCGGCTCGCGCGGATCGCCGCCACCGGCGCCCCGGTGGTGTTGTGCGGACGCCCCCCGCTGCCCGTACCGGCCGGACTGCCCGTCGCCACCATCATGTTCGACGACCGCGGGGGCGCCTTCCGCCTCGCCGAGCACCTGCTCGCGCTCGGCCACCGCCGCATCGCCTACGTCGCCGGTCCGCCGGGCCTGAGCACCACCCGCGAGCGCCTCGCCGGGCACCACGACGCCCTGACGCGGCACGACCCCGCCCTGCCCCAGAACTGCGCCGACCTCACCGTCCACGCCGGGTTCCAGCGCTCCGCCGGGTACGACGCCGCCCGCGAACTGCTGCGCCGCGGAGCCCCCTTCACCGCCGTCGCCGCGGCCAACGACTCCGTCGCCACGGGAGTCGCCGCCGCCCTGCGCGAGGCGGGCCTGCGCATCCCCGAGGACGTCTCCGTCGCCGGCTTCGACGACCTGCCCGTCTGCGTGGACACCGCGCCCGCCCTGACCACCGTCCGCGTGCCGCTGCGCGAAGCGGGCGTGCTCGCCGCGCAGTTCGTCACCGGACGCAGACAGCTTCCGCCGGGCGGGATCACCACGCTGCCCGCCGATCTGATCGTGCGCGGCTCCACCGCGCCGCCGCCCCCGGCCGGAGGGAGCCGCCCGTGAGGTACGCGTTCTCCACGCTCGGCCTGCCCGGCACGCCGCTCGCGCGCAGCGCCGAACTCGCCGCCGCCCACGGGTACGAGGGCCTGGAGCTGCGCGCCCACCCCGAGGAGCCGCTGCACCCCGGCAGCCCGGCCCCAGACCGCGCCGCGGGACTGCGGACCCTCACCGCCGCCGGGGTCCGCGTCCTGGGCGTCGCCGGGTACGCCCGGGTGGCCACCCCCGGCCCGGACGAGCCCGTCCTCGCCGAGATCCGGGCCCTGATCGCGCTCGCCGCCGACCTGCGGGCCCCCTACGTCCGCGTCTTCCCCGGCGGCGGGGACCAGCCCGCCCCGGCCGCCGACGACCACGCCGTACGCCGACTGCTGGCCGCGGCCCCGTTCGCCGAGCGAGAGGGGGTGCGGATCCTGCTGGAAACCCATGACTCGCACCGCACCGCCGCCGCGACGGCCCGGGTGCTCGACCGCGTCGCACATCCGGGCGCGGGCGCGCTGTGGGACGTACTGCACACCTGGCTCGGTGCCGAGGCCCCGGCCGAGTCGCGGCGCACCCTGGCCGCGCACTTGGGCTACGTACAGGTGAAGGACGTGGCGTCGGCGGGGGACCTGACCCCGCTCGGGCTTGGTGTCGGAGTGCTGCCGCTCACCGAGGCCGTGGCCGTCGCCGCAGCCGCGGAACCGGACGGCTGGCTCTGCTGGGAGTACGAGAAGCGCTGGTACCCCGGCGCCGCCGAACTGCCCGGGCAGCTGGCCGCGGGCCGGGAGTACCTGGCTGGCCTGGTCCGCGCCCACCGCCGGGAGTGAACGCACAGCTCGATCGGATCGGTCATCTGCCCGGACCCACCCCGACCCGCTCCCATCCCCCCCGCCCCGCGCCCTACGAGCGGATCGTCAGCCGCGGAAGCAGTTCCAGGTGCTGGCGCGGGCTCTCGTACGATGCCCCGCCCGCGAGCCGGTCCAGCAGCAGCCCCGCCGCCCGCGCGCCCACCTCGCCCTTGGCCGGTGCCACCGCCGACAGAGGGACATCGGCCAGCCCGGCCACCTCGTCGTCGTACGTGATCACCGCCAGGTCCTCCGGCACCCGCACCCCCCGCGCCTGGAGCCGCGGGATCAGCATGATCGCGTCGGTGTCGCTGTGGATCAGGGCAGCGGTCACCCCGCCCTTGGTCACCGCCTCGTGCAAGTAGTCCAGGGTCCGGGCGAACGCGTCCGCGTCGGACAGCGGGCCGGGCCCGGCCGCCGGCCAAGCGGGCGCGGGTTCCAGACCGAGTGCGGCCACGGCCGCCTCGTACCCGGTGCGCAACCGCGCCGTCGTCGGTGTTTCCCGGCTGGCCAATGCGATCCTCCGGTGCCCCAGTTCGACCAGGTGCTGCACCGCGCACGCCGCGCCGTGCGCGTGGTCCGAGGTCACGCGGTCGAGCGCCGCCGCGGCATGCCCCGGCGGGGCCCACCGCTCCACCAGCACCGTTGGAACCGGCAGTTCCGCGGTCCACGCCCCCTCGCCGGGGCCGGGCGAGCCGGTGTCCCAGTTCGGAGTCAGCAGTAGCCCGTCCGCCCCCGTGGACAGCAACCGGTCCGCCTGGGTCCGGTCCTCGCCCGGCAGGTACCGGGTGAGCCCCACGGTCAGCCGCGCGCCCCGCGCCTCGACCACCTCGCGGGCCCCCCGTACGACTTCGGCGTAGTAGTACTCCGTGGTCGGCACCACCATCCCGATCACCAGCCCCTCGGCCTCGGCCGACACCCCGCCGGACGCGAGCGCGCGGGCCGCAGCCCCGGCAGCCCCCGAAGCCGGCGCCGCGGCGACCGGGGACCGGCCGGCCTCCAGCCGGCTGATCACCCCGTGCATCCGATGGATCTCGCCCCGCGCCGCCATCGCCTCGATGTCCCGCCGCAGGGTCACGGGGGAGACGCCGAGCTCCTGCGCCAGGTCCGCGACGCGCACGCTGCCGCGCGCCTGGACGAGCGCGAGTACGTGGGCCTGGCGCTGGTCTACGTGTGGTCTCAAGGAAGATCCCCCTGCGATCTGTGATCTGCGATCTGCGCTGCGCACGGCCGCGGCCGCGGCTGCACGCGCTCTGTCCGTCCGGGCCATCATAGAGAACAGATCCGATCGATTCGATCGATTCCGATCAACCGGTCATTGACGGCGTGGACCGCGCATTCATATATTCGGCGGCGTCCCGCACCTCACGGCAGCATCTCGACCTCTTCCGGGAGTCAGCGCATGCTCACGTACGACCAGGACGGCTTCCGGCGCGCAGACCGCCCCCACCGCATCGTCTCGGGGGCCCTGCACTACTTCCGGGTCCACCCCGACCTGTGGGAAGACCGGTTGAGGCGGCTGCGGGCCCTGGGCGCCAACACCGTGGACACCTACGTGCCCTGGAACTTCCACGAAACGGCCCCCGGCAAGGCCGACTTCACCGGCTGGCGGGACCTCGGCCGCTTCCTGCGCATCGCCCAGGGCCTCGGGCTCGACGCCATCGTCCGCCCCGGCCCGTACATCTGCGCCGAATGGGAGTTCGGCGGCCTCCCCGCCCGGCTGCTGGCCGTCGACGGCCTCCACCTGCGCTGCTCCGACCCGCGGTTCGAGGCCGAGGTGGACGGCTGGTTCGACCTCGTCGTCCCCGAACTGCTGCCCCTGCTCGCGAGCCGCGGCGGACCGGTGGTCGCCGTCCAGATCGAGAACGAGTACGGCTCGTACGGCAACGACATCCGCTACCGGGCCCACGTGGAGCAGGCCCTCGCCGAACGCGGGGTGGACTGCCTGCTGTTCACCGCCGACGGCCCCGAGGACGCCATGCTGCAGGGGGGATCGGTCCCCGGCCGGCTGGCCACGGCCACCTTCGGCGCCAAACCCGCCGAACGCCTCGCGCACCTGCGCCGCTACCAGCGCACCGGCCCGCTCGCCGCGATGGAGTTCTGGATCGGCTGGTTCGACCACTGGGGCGAGGAGCACCACGTCCGCGACGTCGATGAGGCGGCGCAGTCGCTCGACGAACTCCTCGCCACCGGCGCCTCCGTCAACCTCTACATGGCCCACGGCGGCACCAACTTCGGCTTCTGGGCGGGCGCCAACCACACCGGATCCCGCCCCTGCGACCCCGGCTACCAGCCCACCGTCACCAGCTACGACTACGACGCCCCCATCGGCGAAGCCGGCGAACTCACCCCCAAGTTCCACGCGTTCCGCGAGGTCATCGGCAAGTACGTCCCCCTGCCGGACGGCCCGCTGCCCGAACCGCCGCTCCGGATGACGCCCGCCCTCGCCGTCCCCGCCGGCACCGCGCCGCTCCTCGCCCATCTCGACGTACTCGGCGGCCCTCCGGTGCTGCGCCCCGCGCCCGAGTCCATGGAGAAGCTCGGCCAGGACCACGGCCTGATCCACTACCGCACCACCGTCACCGGCCCGCGCCCGGCCATGCCGGTGAAGATCGACGGCCTGGGCGACCGTGCGTACGTCTTCGCCGACGGCGTGCCCCTCGGCATCCTGGACCGCAACACCCCCGACGAGGGCCTCGACCTCCCCGTCGGCGAGGCCGGAGTCGTCCTCGACGTACTGGTCCGGGCGATGGGCAGGGTCAACTACGGCCCGCTGATCGACGACCGCAAGGGCATCTGGCGCGCCGTGCGCCACGGGCACCAGCACCTGTTCGAGTGGGAGATACGGCCGCTGCCGCTCGCCGACCTGACCGGCCTGACCTGGTCGGCGCAAGCGCACGAAGAACCCGGGCCCGCCTTCCACCGATTCACCCACACCCTGGAGGAGCCCCCCGCGGACGGCTTCCTCGACGTATCGGGCTGGGGGACCGGTCTGCTCTGGCTGAACGGTTTCCTCCTCGGCCACTACGACACCCCGCGCGGCCCGCAGCGCGCCCTCTACGCCCCCGCGCCCCTCTGGCGGGCGGGCTCCAACGAGATCGTCGTACTCGAACTGGAGCGCCCGGGCACCGAACTGCCCCTGGGCGACCGGCCCGACCTCGGCCGCCCCACGATCGTCACCCTCCCATAGGAGGGCCCCCCGCCCGGGCGGGGGCCCTGGGGTAACTTCACTGTGATCGCCAGCGGTCAACAGTCCGCAGTTCGTTCGTGAGTGGAGGAACGGAACCCATGCGCCATCTCCCCCTGGGCAGTTCAGGTCTGCGGGTGTCCGCCGTCGGCCTCGGCTGCAACAACTTCGGCCGCCGTCTCGACGCCAAGGCCACCCGCGAGGTCGTCGACGCCGCCCTCGACGCGGGCATCACCCTCCTCGACACCGCCGACATCTACGGCGGCCTCGGCGGCTCGGAGACCCACCTGGGCCAGGCCCTCAAAGGCCGCCGGGACCAGGTCGTCCTCGCCACCAAGTTCGGCTTCGCCGGCATGGACATGGGCTACGGAGCCGCCGCCGGCGCCCGCGGCGGCCGCGCCTACATCCGACGGGCGGTCGAGGAGTCCCTGCGCCGCCTGGTGACCGACCACATCGACCTCTACCAACTGCACAGCCCCGACCCCACCGTCCCCGTGGCCGAGACCCTGGCCGCGCTCACCGAGCTCGTCGCCGAGGGCAAGATCCGCTACATCGGCCACTCCAACTTCAGCGGCTGGCAGCTCGCCGAAGCCGCCCACGTCGCACGGGAGACCGGCGCGGCCCCCTTCGTGTCCGCGCAGAACGAGTGGTCACTGCTCGAACGGTCGGCGGAGCGCGAACTGGTCCCCGCCGCCCTGAACTACGGCGTCGGCGTGCTCCCGTACTTCCCGCTCGCCAACGGCCTGCTCACCGGCAAGATCCGCCGGGGTGCCCCCGTACCGGCCGGCTCCCGCCTCGAAGGACGCGACGGGTACCTCACGGAGGAGCGCCTCGACACCGTCGAGGCACTGGTCGCCATCGCCGAGAAGCACGGCCGCACCGTCCTGGAGCTGGCCATCGGCTGGCTGTCCGCCCAGCCCGGCTGCGCCTCGGTCATCGCCGGAGCCACTTCGCCCGAGCAGGTCCGCGCCAACGCGGCCGTCGCCGACCGCCCGCTGGAGCCCGAACTGCTCGCCGAGATCGACGCCGTGGCGCCCGGGGTCGCCTGACGCCGCGCCCCGCCACGCCACCGCGGCGGCGCGCCACCCGGAAGGCTCGGGCGGGCGCGCCGCTCGGGCGGCAGCAGCGGCGCTCGCCCGCCGAGCTCGCCCGCCGAGCCCGCCCGCCGCGCGCGGCGGCTCAGGACACGATGTCCTTGCGGGAGAACCCCCGGAACGCGAGGGCGAACAGCACCACCGCGTACGACACCGACACCGCGACCCCCTTGACCATCCCGCCCCACTCCAGCTGCGGCTGGAGGGCGTCGGCCCAGGCGAACTGCCAGTGCGCCGGCAGGAACTCCCGCCACGACCCCAGCGCGGTCACCGCGTCGAGCACGTTCCCCACGATCGTCAGCCCGACCGCCCCGCCCACCGCGCCCAGCGGCGCGTCCGTACGGGTCGACAGCCAGAACGCCAGCCCGGCCGTGACCAGCTGCGACACGAAGATGAACGCGACGGCCAGGGCCAGCCGCGGCACCGTGTCCCCGACCGCCAGCGAACCGCCCGTCGGCAGCTTCAGCGGTCCCCACCCGTACGCGGCCGTACCCGCCGCCAGCGCCACCACCGGCAGTAGCACCATGGCCGCCAGGCTGAAGCCGAGCGCGACCACCAGCTTGCTCCACAGCAGCCGCGCCCTCGGCACCGGCGAGGCCAGCAGGTAGCGCAGCGAGGACCAGCCGGCCTCCGAGGCGACCGTGTCCCCGCAGAACAGCGCCACCGGCACCACCAGCAGGAACCCGGCCGACACGAACAGGCAGGTGGCGGCGAAGTTCGCCCCCGAGGCCGTCGCCGTGTCGATGAGCGTGATGCGGCCGTTGCCGCCCGGGCCGCCGTCCGGCCCGCCGCCCACCGCGAACGCGATCATCAGGATGAACGGCAGCACGGCCAGCACCCCGCCCATCACCAGCGTCCGCCGACGGCGCCACTGCCGCAGCGCCTCCACGCGCAGCGGCAGGGTCCGGCCCGCGTGATAGCCGGGGGCCACCTCCTGGACCTGCGCCCGGACCGTACTCACGCCGCACCTCCGATCAGGGTGAGGAACGCGTCCTCCAGCCGGCGGTGCGGACCGACTCCGCTCACCGGCACCTCCAGCCGTACGAGTTCCGCGATCAGCCCGGCGGCCGTCGCGCCTTCGAGCCGTACGAGCAGCCCGTCCTCGGCAGTCACCACCGAACCCACTCCCTCCAGCGCCGCCACCTTCTCCACGGTCACCTCGTCCACCGGCCCGGCCAGCGTCACCAGGAGGGTGTCGCCGCCGCCGGTGATCTCGGCGACCTCGCCCGCCGCCACCCGCTGCCCGTGGTCCATGACCACCAGGTGCGTGCAGGACTGTTCCACCTCCGACAGCAGGTGGCTGGAGACGATGACCGTCCGCCCGCCCGCCGCGTACCGGATCATCACGTCCCGCATCTCGCGGATCTGCGGCGGGTCCAACCCGTTGGTCGGCTCGTCGAGGATCAGCAGGTCCGGCATGCCGAGCATGGCCTGGGCGATGGCGAGCCGCTGCCGCATGCCCTGCGAGTACGTGCGCACCGCGCGCTCCAGCGCGTCGCCGAGCCCGGCGATCTCCAGGGCCTCGGCCATGTGCGAGTCCTCGGCCGGACGGCCGGTGGCCTGCCAGTACAGCTCCAGGTTGGCGCGGCCCGTCAGGTGCGGAAGGAAGCCGGCACCCTCCACGAACGCCCCGACCCGCGACAGCACCGGAGCCCCGGCCCGCACCGCGTGCCCGAACACCCTGATCTCCCCGGCGTCCGGCGAGATCAGGCCCATCAGCATCCGCAGCGTGGTGGTCTTGCCGGCCCCGTTGGGCCCGAGCAGACCGAGCACCTGGCCCTTCTCCACCCGGAAGGACAGGTCCCGCACGGCGTAGCGGTCCTGCGCCTTCGCGTAGCGCTTCGTCAGCCCGGTGATTTCCAGTGGTACGTCGGCCAGCGCGGGTTCGGGCTGCGGTTCTCCCGCCCGCACCCGCGCGCGGCCCCCGCCGGTCCTCCGGACTCCCAACAACCCCGCGGCCAGAGCCAGAGCCGCGAGGGGCAGCCCCCAGGTCCAGGCGGGCAGCCCGGTGGCAGCCGTCCGCACCCCGTCGGCGACGGGCACCGCCAGCGGACCCTGCGCCGAGACGGTGTACGTGGCCGGCGCGGCCGGGGACGCGTACCCGAGATCGGTGGCGGCCACCACGAGCCGCAGCCGGTGCCCGGCCTCCACGGCGTGGTCGATCGCCGGGAGCCGCAGCTCGACGGTCGCGTCCTGCCCGGCGTTCTCCACCCGTACCGGGGCGACGAGCTGACTCGGCAGCACCTGCTGGCGGCCGTCGGGCCCGACGTCGTAGACCTTGCCGAACAGCACGGCCGAACCGTCCGCAGCCGTAGACCTCACCTTCAGGGTTACGGTCGGGGTCCCGGTGATCCGCAACCCGGTGTCCAGCGGCTCCGTCTCGAACCGGGCGTTCTGCCCGGGGAAGTCCAGCGAGAGCCCGGCCCCGAAGGCCGCGAGCTGCCCGCCGATGCCGGGCAGCGCGGACAGCGCGGGCGGAGCCCCGCCCGCCGGGTTGCCGAAGCTCTGCTCCCGTCCGGCCAGGGCGAACTCGCGCGGGCCCGACCGCAGCCCGGGGTAGCTGTCGCCGTCGGCGCCGCGCAGCTTGACCTCGCCGTCGGTGGAATCGATGCCGCCGGAACGCGAGACGCGGAACGCCGGTCCGGTGGCCGCCCCCTCGTCTCCCTTGAGGTAGCGGTCGAACCAGGCCTTGATCCGGGCCTCGACCCGGTCCGCCTCGCGCATGCCGCCGTCGTGGCCGCCGGCCGCCCAGTCCACGGACACGGGCGCGCCGTTCGCGGCGATGGCCCCGGCCATGGCGTCGGCCTGGTCGAGCGGGAAGAGGGAGTCGTCCTGGCCCTGCACGACGAGGGTCGGCACCTTGATCTTGTCGCCGACCGCCGACGGACTGCGCTGCTCCAGCAGGGCGCGGGCCTCGGCATCGGGTTTTCCGGCCACCGCGACCCGTTCGTACATGGCGCACAGCTCGGGCTGGAAGCGCCCGCAGCCGGGGGCGGCGGGCGCGGCGGCGGCCCCGGGGCCCGACTGGGCCCCCGCCTGCCCCGCCTGGCCGACCTGCATCCCGCCCGCGGATCCGGTGGTGAAGAAGAGCCCGGCCCACAGCTTCTTGAACACGCCGTTGGGGAAGAGGGAGTCCGCGAGGTTCCAGTAGGTGATCGTCGGGGCGATGGCGTCCACGCGCGGATCGTGTCCGGCCGCGAGCAGGGAGACGGCCCCGCCGTAGGAGCCGCCGGTCACCCCGACGCGCGGGTCGCCGGCAGCGTCGAGCCGCACCTCCGGCCGGGTGGCGAGCCAGTCGATGAGCCGGGAGACGTCCTTGACCTCGTATTCGGGGTCGTTCAGCCCGATCCGGCCGCCGGAACGGCCGAAGCCGCGCGCCGACCAGGTCAGGACGGCGTACCCGTCGCTGGCCAGCCGCTCGGCCTGCGCCCGGACGTCGTCCTTGCTGCCGCCGAAGCCGTGCCCGATGAGGACGGCAGGGCGTCTCTCGCCGCCGCCGGAGGTGAAGTACGAGGTGTCGATCGAGGCACCGGGCATGTCGAGCACCTGGTCCTCGCGGTGCACGGACGCGGAGTCACCGGCGGCGGCGGTGGCCGTCAGCGTGCCGGCTCCCGCGACGACGGCGAGTGCGGCCGCGCTCGCGAGCAGGCGGCTTCGGCGGCGCCGGGGCAGTCGGAGCTTCATACGGGAACCCTAAACGCCCGGCCCCCGCCGACCGCGCCCCCGCAGGCTGAACTCAGCACCTTCTCGAGGACTACGCCGCAGCGCCCGTGTACCGCGCCTGCGGTACACCAGCGGCGCCGGGCCGCCCCGCCGAGCCCCCGGCCTGCCAGAGCCTCCCCGCCGCGCCGAGCCCACCGCCGCGCAGGGAGGCCCCCGCCCGACCTGCGCCCGGCGCCGACCGGCGGGAGGATGGCCGCATGCTGCTGGCCGAGGTCGCGCGCGTGTCCCGGGAGGTCGCCGAGGCCTCGGCCCGGTCCCGCAAGAGCGCCCTGCTCGCGGAGCTGTTCGCCGCCGCCCCGGCGGAGGAGGCCGCGCTGGTGATCTCCTACCTCGCCGGGCGCCTCCCGCAGGGCCGTCCCGGGATCGGCTGGCGCGCGCTGGCCCGTGAGAGCGAACCCGCCGCCGAGCCCACCCTGACCGTGGCCGCCGTCGACGCGGCGGTCACCGAGCTCGCGGCCGTCGCGGGCCCGGGGGCGCAGGCCGAGCGGTACCGGCTCGTGGACGCCCTGCTCGGCGCGGCCACCGAACCCGAGCAGCGGTTCCTGCGCAGCCTGATCTCCGGCGAGGTGCGCCAGGGCGCGCTCGACGCGGTGGCGCTGGAGGGCGTGGCCGCGGCCGCCGGGGTGCCGGCAGCGGAGCTGCGCCGGGCCGTGATGCTCGACGGTTCGCTGCCCCGGGTGGCGGCCGCCGTCCTCGCCGACGGGGCGCAGGCCCTGCGCGATGTCACGTTGCGCGTCGGGCAGCCCGTACAGCCCATGCTGGCGAACACCGCCAAGTCGGTGGCCGAGGCCCTGGCGGCGCTCGGGCCCTCGGCGATGGAGGAGAAGCTCGACGGGATCCGCGTACAGGTCCATCGCGAGGGGGACGACGTACGGGTGTACACGCGGTCCCTGGACGAGATCACAGACCGGCTGCCGGAGGTGGCCGAGCTGGCCCGGTCGCTGCCGGGGGAGCGGTTCATCCTCGACGGCGAAGTCATCGGGCAGTCGGCGGACGGCCGCCCGGTGCCCTTCCAGGAGGTCGCGAGCCGGGTGGGCTCGCGCGTCGACGTCTCCGCCGCCCGGCAGGCGCTCCCGGTCGTCCCCTACTTCTTCGACGTACTGGCGGCGGGCGACGAGGTGCTGCTCGACCAGCCGGTCCGCGAGCGGTACGAGGCCCTGGCGGCGCTCGTGCCCGAGGACCGTCGCGTCCGGCGGCTGGTCGTCGAGGATCCGGTGGGGCAGGCCGCCGACGCCGAGGAGTTCTGGGCCGAGACCCTGCGCCGCGGCCACGAGGGGGTGATGGCCAAGGCGCTCGACTCGGCCTACGCGGCCGGGCGGCGCGGCAAACACTGGCTCAAGGTGAAACCGGTCCACACCCTCGACCTGGTGGTCCTCGCCGTCGAGTGGGGCCACGGGCGGCGCACCGGGCTGCTGTCGAACCTGCACCTGGGCGCGCGGGCCGCCGACGGCTCGTACGCCATGCTCGGCAAGACCTTCAAGGGGCTCACCGACGAGATGCTGCGCTGGCAGACCGCCAGACTGCTGGAGCTGGCGACCTCGGACGACGGGTACACCGTGCGGGTCAGGCCCGAACTGGTCGTGGAGATCGCCTACGACGGTCTGCAGCGCTCCCCGCGCTACCCGGCCGGGGTCGCGCTGCGGTTCGCACGGGTGCTCCGGCACCGCCCGGACAAGCGCGCCGAGCAGGCGGACACCGTGGAGACGGTGCTGGCGGACGGATCCTGAGACCCCCGCACGAGCGGGGTCAGCAGACCGTGCCGGGGCGCGCCGCGGTGGCCCGCAGGAGGTCCCGCACCAGGTCGAAGTCGATGTTCTCGGGCTTGCGGAACCGCAGGCAGCCCTTGCCCATGTCCTGGTCGGCCAGGCGTTCCGCGAAGGCCTCGCGGACGTCGCCGCGCATCAGATAGAAGGAGACGTACTGCTTCTGGGAGGCGAAGGCGATCTCGGCGGCGCCGTCCCGCTGGTACACCGGCATTCCGTAGGCCATGACCTCCTCGAAGCCGGCCAGCTCCGCGCGGCACAGCTCCCGCAGCCGGGTGAGGGCCGGCCTGCGCCCCTCGGGGGCCTCCGCCAGATAGCCGGGTACGTCGTTCGCCTCGCTGTGCACCATGCCACGAGGCTAACCGGAACCCCGAGAACCAGGGATTTGCCTCAGAGGCAAGATGGATTGCCAGGCAGGCAAGAATCTGGCTCAATCGGGGCATGACAACCGGTCCTGCCCCCGGCCCCGAAGACGCGGCCGACCCCGACGGCCCGGTGGGGGAACTCCCCGCCGTCGCCCCGCAGCTGCGCGAACTGCGCCGCCGCGCCGGACTCACCCTGGAGGCGGCCGCCGCGCGGGCCCGGCTCTCGCCCGCCCACCTCTCGCGACTGGAGACCGGCCGGCGCCAGCCCTCGCTGCCCCTGCTGCTCGAACTCGCCCGCACCTACGGTACGACGGTCTCGGAGCTGCTCGGTGAGACCCCCGCCGTCGCCGACCCCATCGTACGGGCCGGTGGTCCGGGTGCCCGCGAGGCCGACGGATGGACGTACTGGCAGGCCGGTGGCTCCGGCCGGGGCATGCAGGCGCTGCGCGTGCACGTGCCGCAGGGCCGCGGCCCGGGCGAACTGGTCCGCGTACACCCCGGGGAGGAGTGGCTGTACGTGCTGAAGGGGCGGCTGCGGCTGCACCTGGGGGAGACCGAGTACCTGCTGGAGCCTGGGGACAGCGCGCACTTCGACTCGCTCACCCCGCACCGGATCGGAGCGGCCACCGCCGCCGGGGCCGACCTGCTGTTCGTCCACACCCTGCTCCAGAGCAGCCTCGCCGGGCTGTGCCTGGGCGGCGGGGCAACCACGCACCACCGATAGGCGAGGATACGTACCCATGTCCCAGCGAGAGACCCTCGACTCCACGACCGAGCCGACCGAGCCGACCGAGCCGACCGAGTCCACCGAGCCGACGGAACCCACCGACCCGACCCCCGCGCCGACCGGATTGCGGCGCATGGAGTCGAAGTTCCCCCGAGGTCTCGTCATCCGGCTGATCGCCTACTTGTTCGTGGGCCACCTCTTCGCCTTCTTCGTCTACCTCCTCTTCGTCCTGGGCGCCGAGAACCAGTGACGACGGGGGCCCGCGACTCTGGAAACCTGCAGGTCCTGTCGCTACCCTCCGCGCATGATTTCCACGGTTGTCTGGGGTACCGGCAACGTCGGCCGTTTGGCCATCCGTGCCGTAGAGGCCCATCCGGCGCTGAAACTGGCCGCCGTCATCGTCCACAATCCCGCCAAGGTCGGCCGCGACGCGGGGGAACTCGGTGAACTCGACTACGAAGTCGGCGTAGCGGCCACCGACGACATCGAGGCGGTCCTGGCCGCCGGTCCGCAGGCGGTCGTCTACGCGGCGTCCGGCGACGTCCGCCCCGACGACGCGCTCGCCGACATCACGCGGGCGATCAGGTCCGGCGCGGTCGTCGTGAGCCCCGCGCTCTACCCGCTCTACGATCACCGCAACGCCCCGCCGGAGTTCCGCGATCCGGTGGCCGCGGCCGTCGTGGAGGGCGGCGGCTCGCTGTTCGCCTCGGGAGTCGACCCCGGCTGGGGCAACGACGTACTGCCCCTCCTGCTCAGCGGACTCGGCACCCGGATCGACGTCATCCGCTGCCAGGAGATATTCGACTACTCCACCTACGACCAGCCGGACTCGGTCCGCTACCTCGTCGGCATGGGCCAGCCCATGGACTTCGAGCCGATGATGCTCATGCCGTCCGTACCGACCATGGTGTGGGGCGGGCAGATACGGATGATGGCCCGAGCCCTCGGGGTCGAGCTGGACGACATCGTCGAGACGGTCGACCGCCGGGCCCTCGACGCCACCGTGACCACCAGGACGATGGGCGAGTTCGAGGCCGGCACCCAGGGCGCCATCCGCTTCGAGGTGCAGGGCATCGTCGAGGGCGAGCCCCGCATCGTCATCGAGCACGTCACCCGCATCCACGCCTCCTGCGCCCCCGACTGGCCGTCGCCTCCGGACGGCGGCGACGGTGCGCACCGGGTGATCATCGAGGGCCGCCCGCGCATCGAGGTCACCATCGAGGCGACCGACGAAGGAGAGAACCGCTCCGCGGGCGGCAACGCCACCGCGGTCGGCCGGCTGGTCGGCGCCATCGACTGGCTCGTGGACGCCGAACCGGGGCTCTACGACGCCCTGGACATCCCCTTGCGCCCCGCCATCGGCAAACTCGGAAGGAAACAGCCGTGAACATCGACATTCCCGAAGGACAGCACCCGATCGAGTACGTGTGGGGTGACATGGTCCCCGGCATCGGGATGGCCGCCGCCAACTTCTCGCTGTCGGTGTACGCCCACACCACGCTTGGGCTGCGCGAGTTCGAGGCCGCGCGGTTGCGCGTCGCGCAGATCAACGGGTGCATCTTCTGCCTGGACTGGCGCACCGACCGGGACGGGGAGAAGGTCGAGGAGGAGTTCTCCGACGCCGTGACCGACTGGCGCACCACGGACCGCTTCGACGACCGGACCCGGCTGGCGGCCGAATACGCGGAGCGGTACACGCTGGACCACCACGGGCTCGACGACGAGTTCTGGGACCGGATGAAGGCGCACTACAGCCAGTTGGAGATCGTGGAGCTGACGATGAGCATCGGCTCCTGGCTGGCCTTCGGCCGGCTCAACCACGTGCTGGGCCTCGACAGCGTGTGCATGCTGCCGAACCACTGACAGGGCGTACAGGGCGTACAGGGCATGCAGGGCATGGGTCCGGGGCCGGTCGGTCGATCCGACGGCCCCGGGTGCTCGTGGTCACACTGTCCGAACCGGCCACGGCACTAGGGGGTGTCTGGCGGATCAGGGTCGGGTAGCCCGGCCCGTCTGGTGCCGTGGCTTGCCGCGTTGTCGTCAGTCGCCAATGCTCCGCAGTGGCTCCCTCCTCCGCCTTGCAATCCACGGCACCAGACGACCCGGGC